>NVUO01000035.1 GCA_002733155.1 Sulfurimonas sp. | reverse complement strand
TGAACTATAAAACTCCATATGAAGTATTTTTTAATGAAATGAGTAAGAAATTAGCTAGTTAAATTAGGTGAAAATTGCACTTGATATTAGAATTGGCGAAAAAAGCTTCTTAAAATTATGATTATTTTGGACAAGTAAAAAAGAATTTTGAAATTTGCGTATGATAGTTTGAAATATGGTTACTAAAATAATTTTTATTGAAACTTAAAGTGATTCTGAAAAGTGCTTAAAAGTTCGTAATTTAGGGGGTTTATTGATGGCTCCGGATACTGGATTCGAACCAGTGACCAAGTGATTAACAGTCACCTACTCTACCGCTGAGCTAATCCGGAATGTTGATAGGGCGAAATTATACTTTATGGTCACCAAAAAGTCAAGCAATTGTGCTTACTTTTTGCGTTTTCTTTCAAGATTTGATTTTGGGACAAAAAATTCTAGATTTCCAAGTGGTTTTTTGGCTATTTCCCCATCTTTTATAAGTTCAGATAGAAGTTTTTTACTCTCTTCATCGAAAAGTAGATTTATATCATCTAAGGTTAATGGTCTTTTATCTAAAGTATTTAAAATCTCTTCTTTAGTGTATGCAGAGTTATTTGCTTCAGCGTGTGTACGTGAAGCTATATGTATAGGTAATGATTTGTCAAATAATAATGATGCCTCATGTAACTCTTTATAGCTTATTCCCATAACTGGATAAGCTGGTGGTCTGTCTATGGTTCCTAAGTCTATGCGAGAAGTATTTATATCTAAAAGTACAGCATTTAGTTTTTTTATCTCTTCTTTTGTATCATTTAGCTCATGTACAAAGAGTATCTCAATGAAAAGTTTACCTTTATAAACTTTGGAGAAATCTTTTACCTTTTGAACTACATCTTCTACAACTATACTCCTATGCGGTCTATCTATTTTTTTAAATATATTTGGAGAAATTGCATCAAGGGATAGTTTTACCTGATCTAGTTTTAAAAGCACATTAAACACTTTTTTATCTACTAAGGAAGCTGAGTTTGTAAGAATTAATGTCTCAGTTTTGTCTTTTATCTTGTCTATCTCTAAAATTAAATCTTCTAGATATGGATAAAGTGTAGGCTCACCATTGGCAGTTAGAGTAATAACATCTATATTTTCATTAAGGTGCTCTTTTAGCTCATTTATAATAGTTTGGATATCTATAGTATCTGATTGCTTATCTACAGTAGCTGATGGTGCAAGTTCACAGTATAGGCAATCGAAGTTACATTGTTTTAGGGCAGGGGAGAGGTCTATACCCAAAGAAGAACCAAATCTTCTTGAGTTTATGGGACCAAAAATAATATTCATTATTTTTTAGAAACTCTTTGACACTCTTTAACAAAGTGAATAGCGTTTTCAACTGGAACATCAGGAAGTATGCCATGACCAAGGTTGAATATATGACGTGATGTACCCATGATTTTTTGGATAGATTCAACGCAGAAAGTTGTAGCCTCTTTAGAGTAAAGACGACATGGCTCCATATTTCCTTGAAGAACATATTTGTCACCAAGTTTCTCTTTAGCTAAAGCCATTGGAGTTGACCAATCTACACCAAATACATCAAAGTTACCGTATACTTTGTCTAAAAATGCTGGTATTCCTTTAGGGAACATAATTATAGGTATATGTGGATATTTAGATTTTAAATAATCAGCTATTTCAACCATATACTTCCAAGAAAATTCATCATATTTGCCTGGCTCAATTGCAGCAGCCCAGCTATCAAATATTTGAACTACATCTATTCCAGCTTGTATTTGTTTTTCCATGTAAAATTTTACAACTTCAGTTACCTTAGCTAAGATTTTATGTAATAGCTCAGGATTTGAATACATCATTTTTTTACAAATATTGTAAGTTTTTGTACCCTCTCCCTCAATCATATATGTAGCTAAAGTCCAAGGTGCGCCAGTAAAACCAATAAGTGCGGTCTCACCACCACGTTTATCTAAATCAGCTTTGATAAGTTCAATAGTCTCATATACATAAGTTAGTTTTGAAGCTGCCTCATTACCACCAAGAAGCCTGTCTATATCAGACTCTGTTTTGATAGGGTCGCTAAATTTTGGACCCTCACCCTTTACAAAACTCAAATCCATTCCCATTTCATCTGGTACAACTAAGATATCAGAAAAAAGTATAGCTGCATCTACCCCAACTATATCTAATGGTTGAAGTGTAACTTCACATGCTTTTTTTGGATTATGACAAAGGTTTAAAAAGTTTCCAGCCTCAGCACGAACAGCCATATATTCTGGAAGGTAACGACCAGCTTGTCTCATCATCCATACAGGTGTATAAGGTGTATCTTTACCAAAACATGCATCTATAAATATTTTACTCATTAATATTTCCCTACTTTTCCTAAAAAATATAAACCAACTGAAACAGCTGTAATTGATAAGGCGAAGTATAACATATCGATAGGTGTATTATATTGGGTATGCGCAACTTGTWGAAAGAATCCAACTACTAATACCATTACAATAACCTTAGATATTTTATCTTTTAATTGGTCTAGTGAATGAATAGCTAGAATCTTATTTTCCCCACCATTTTTACATTTAGCTACATCTATTTCAGATATAAACAGCTCATATAAACCAAAAGAAAATAACAGCATAACTACACCAATTAGGTATAAATCAACTGCTCCAATAATACCACCAACTACATCTTCATGGAAGTTTTCTGGATGTCCGTGGCTTATATATGTATTTACAACAAAATTTAATGTATCATATATGTCAAATGATGCTACTGTAAATAATATAACAGCACCAATAAGACCAAAAACTACAGCAAGTATTACTATAAATCTTGAGCTCCATAAACTACTTTCAAACAATCTCTCTAACATAACTACTTATTACCTTCCATCTCTATCCATTTTTGAGCAATGCGAACTGCATTTGTTGCAGCACCAACTCTTAGGTTATCTGCTACTACAAAAAGGTGAATCATATTCTTAGAAAAGTTGTCATTTCTTATACGTCCCACAAATGTTTCATTCATATCTACACAGGTAGATGGCATAGGGTAAAGTGCTTCATCTGGTTTATCTAAAATTACAATATTTGGAGCTTTTGCTAATACATCTCTTACTTCATTCGCATTAACTTCCTTATCAAAGGTAAGTGTTAAAGCTTCAGCATGACCACGAAGAGTTGGCACGCGTACACAGGTTGCACTTAGAGCTATTTCTTTGTGCATGATTTTTGTAGTCTCATTAATCATTTTCATCTCTTCTTTTGTGTATCCATTTTCCATAAATACATCAATTTGAGGGATTACGTTTAAAGCTATTTGTTGGTTAAAAGCGTTGTGTTCACTATCACTTAGTTTAAATGCAAAAAAGTCTTGCATCTGAGAAACTAATTCTTTCATAGCAACTTTTCCAGCCCCTGAAGTAGCCTGATAAGTTGATACGTCAACTCTTTTTAAGCCATAAGCATCATCTAGTGGTTTAAGTACCTGTACCATTTGAATAGTTGAACAGTTAGGATTAGCGATAATCCCCGTTTGTTTCCACTTAGCAATGTCCCCAGGGTTTACCTCTGGAACAACAAGAGGTGTCTTCTTATCCATTCTAAAGTGAGATGTATTGTCAATAACTACAGCCCCAGCTTTTACAGCAGCTGGTGCGAATTTAGCACTTACGCTTCCACCAGCAGAAAAAAGTGCAATTTGAATATTTTCATTTTCAAAAACTTCATCTGTAAGTTCTTTTATAACCAATGCATTACCATTAAACTCTACAGTATTACCTGCACTTCTTGAACTAGCTAGGGGAATTAACTTATTTATAGGAAAGTCTATTTCACTTAAAATTGTTAAAATCTCTTCTCCAACTGCTCCATTTGCTCCAACTATAGCTACATTATATTTTTCACTCATGTATACCCCTTATAATTCATATGTTAATATTTTTTTATCTAAATTAGACTTGCTCATGCCAAGTATCTTAGCAGCTTTGTCTCTATCGTTATCTTCTGATTTAAGTACTTCTTTTATAAGTTCTTTTTCCATATCTTGTATGTTTTTATTTTTTTTTAGTCCACGAGATTCTAAAAATAAAGTATCTGTACTTATTTCATTTCCATCACTAAGTATTACAGCTCTCTCAACCACAGATATTAATTCTCTAATATTTCCAGGCCATGTATATGATAAAAGTTGCTTTTGTGCATCATCTGAAAAAAATTTCATTTTAAAGTCATATTTTTTACAGTTTAACTCTAAAGTTTTTTGAGCTATTTGTAATATCTCATCTTTTCTATCTTTAAGTGATGGAATATTTAGAGGGATAGTATTTAGTCTATAATATAAATCCTCTCTAAATTCTCCATCTTTAATCTTATCACTTAGGTTGGCATTAGTAGCTGAGATAACTCTAATATCTATTTTAATACTCTTAGATGAACCAAGGCGTCTAAGCTCTTTTTCTTGTAAGGCACGAAGAAGTTTAGCTTGAACATTATATGGCATCTCACCAATTTCATCTAAAAACAATGTACCACCATTAGCTGACTCAAACAGACCAGCCTTAGCTTCTAGTGCATCAGTAAAGGCACCTTTTTCGAAACCAAATAGTTCACTTTCTATTAAGCTCTCTGGTATAGCTGCCATATTTATAGCTACAAAAGGTTTTTTAGCCCTAGGCGAATTTTTATGTATATAGTTTGCAAATACTTCCTTACCAACTCCGCTTTCTCCAAGCAGTAAGATACTAGCATCAGTCTTACATGCTTTATCAGCTATATTCAAAGCACTTTGTAGAGCCTTAGATGAGCCTAAAAAACCATTTGTATCTTTAGAAGATTTTGTTGATTTGGATAAAGTTTGTTTTACTTTTTGAATCTTGTCTTCTCTTTTTATTGCTGTAACTAAGGTATCTACATCAAAAGGCTTAAGTAAAAAATCTTTAACTCCAAGATGAATAGATTCAATTGCACGGCTAAGAGTTGCATTCCCCGTCATTATAATTACTTCAAATTTCCCATCTAGAGTTTTTACAAATTCTATACCATCCATACCTGGCATATTGATATCTGTAATAATTAAATTAAAAGAATCATTAAGAGCTTTTAGTGCATCTTTTGCATTTTTAAATGTTTTTATTTCAAACTCTTCATAGTCACTCATAGCTATTTCAAGAGATTTTCTCATATTAATATCATCTTCAACTATTGCAATTTTCACAAAAAGTCCTAAATATAGGTGATATACACCCTTATTTTAAAGGTGTAATAATAGCTAAATTATCATTAATATGCACTTTGAAACAAGTTGTTTTTAATGTAAGTATAGTTGTAGAACTATATTCATAATTAACAGTTAGGTCTTTATGATTTATATGTAGACCTAGTTTATGTATAAAATATATAAACTTTTCAAAGTTATTGGAGATTATTTTTTTTAAATTTGTTTCTTTATTTGTCTCTAAAGAAAGTGATTGCTGCTCATGCCCTGTACATTTTTTCATAGCTTTTGAGACAAGAAGAGTTTCATTATATATACTAAGGTTTTTAACTACATATCTATAAGATATTAGATATTCACTAGCGTTAAGTGCTAATGAATAAAAAAGAATTATTATAAAGAAAAATCTACGTATGAAAGAACTATTTCCATTTCTACTTCGCATAAACCATCTTTAAAAGTTGTTTCAACAAGGTTTGAGTTTCTAACCATTGCATTTACCGATGTACGGATTGTTGATTTCTGAGTCATCATATTTTTGATTAGATCTTGACCCTCTACACGAACACCTTTTACTTTTTCAGCAATTAGTCTATATCCATCAGCAATAGCTGCACGTTTAGCAAGGGCATAAGCTTGAGCTGGTGATGAAGTATTCATTGGAGCTACACCTTGACCTATCACACTAACACGAATTCTTTGTGCTTGAGTTAAAAGAGGTTCTCTTATTGAGGGCATTGTAACTGGTTCCATTGTAGGTGTATTTGCTATTCTTATTGGTGTTGGCGCTAGTATTGGTTCAGGCATACCATCCTTACTTTGACTTGATGGTTCATCAGATCCAAAAAGTGAAAAAGCACTTAAAATCGAAGATGTACTTAAAAGTGCTATTAGCAGTAGAGAATATTTCATATTTTATCCCTTGATATATTTAATACAAGAGATAAAGCAATTACTATGCCAATGTATCACTCTCAGAATCATTATTTTCTTCTTCATTTTCTTTAGGTTGTTTTGGACAACGAGATACTGAAGCTACATCGTCACCTTTTACTATATATACCCCAGAAGTATTTCTACTTGATTTAGAGATAGTTTGCATATCTACACGTATCATTTTACCAGCTTTAGTTAAGGCCATCATATCCATGCTCTCATCTACCATTAAACAGCCAACTACGTTTTTACCAGTCTTAGTACTCATTTTCATAGCAATAACACCAGAACCACCACGGTTAGTTAAACGGTATTCACCAGCTGATGTACGTTTACCTATACCTTTTTCAGCAATTATTAAAATCTCTTGTTCATCATCAGCAATAATATTAGCATCAATAACTTCATCATGATCATGTTTAAATTTGATACCACGTACACCACGAGTACTACGACCTTGTTCACGAGTTTTTTCTATCTCAAATTTAATACATTGAGCTAGTTTAGTTACTATAAATAAGTATTTAATACTTTGATTAGCTATATGAGCTGTTATTAAAGTATCATCATCATCAAGAACAATCGCCTTAACACCATTACTTCTAATATTAGAAAATTCACTTAAGTTTGTACGTTTAACTACACCTTTTTGTGTAAAAAATACAAGACCTTTATCTTCGCTAAAGTCTGTAGTTGGGATAACTGAACAAATTTTTTCATCAGCTACTAAATTGATAAGGTTAACTACAGCCTTACCCTTAGCTATACGGCTACCTTCAGGTATACGATAAACTTTTAACCAGTGTAATTGACCCCTATCAGTTACAAAAAGAAGTGTATCATGAGTATTACATGTAAAGAAGTTTTCTATAAAATCATCTTCATAAGTAGTTACAGCAGTCTTACCCTTACCACCACGTTTTTGTTTTTCGTAAGCTACAAGTGGTACACGTTTGATATATCCACGGTGAGTTATAGTTACAACCATTGGCTCATTAGGGATTAAATCTTCAATATCTATATCATCATAATCATCTTCTATATCTGTACGTCTTTGGTTTGAGCCATAAGTATCTTGAACCTCATTAAATTCTTCTAAGATTATACTATGTAATACCTCTTCACTTTTAAGTATAGATTCAAGGTATTCAATTAACTCCATTAATTCACGAAGTTCATTTTCAATTTTTTCACGTTCTAAACCAGTAAGTTTACCAAGACGCATATCAACAATGCTTTGTGCTTGGATTTGTGAAAAGGAAAACTCAGATATTAAGTTTTCTCTAGCTTCTTCAACGTTTGAACTAGCTTTAATAACTTTAATAATTTCATCAATAATATCAAGAGCTTTTTTCAGACCCTCTAAGATATGGGCACGAGCTTTCGCTTTTTCAAGGTCAAATATTGTACGACGAATAATGATAGTTTTACGGTGATTTATAAAGTGTTTTAAGATATCTATAATTCCAAAGATTCTAGGCTCTTGATTTAATATAGACAACATAATAATACCGAATGTAGTCTGCATACTAGTTTGTTTAAATAAATTGTTTAAAACAATCTCACTCATAGCGTCACGTTTAAGTTCAATCACTACACGCATACCATCACGGTCAGATTCATCACGAATAAGTGAAACACCATCAATCATCTTATCTTTTACTAGGTTCGCAATGTTTTCGATAAGACGAGCTTTGTTTACTTGGTAAGGAAGTTCATCTATTACTATTATCTCTTTTTTAGAACTTTGTTCTATATGAGTTTTTGCACGAACTTTTATTCGACCACGACCAGTATCGTAAGCCTCTGTAATCCCTTTTTTACCAAAGATAATACCACCAGTTGGAAAGTCAGGTGCTTTAATATGTTCCATAATTTCAGATAAAGTGATATTTGGGTTTGCTAAAAGTGCTTTAAGACCATTCATAATCTCATTTGGATTATGCGGAGGAATATTTGTAGCCATACCAACTGCAATCCCAGATGAACCATTTATAAGTAAATTAGGTACACGTGTAGGCATAACATCGGGCTCTTTAGTAGTAACATCGTAGTTATCTGTCATGTTTACTGTGTTTTTTTCTAAGTCTTTAAGTAGTTCACCAGCATACTTAGTCATACGAGCTTCTGTATATCTCATAGCAGCCGCACTATCACCATCAACTGAACCGAAGTTACCTTGACCGTCAATTAATGGCATACGCATTGAAAACTCTTGAGCCATACGAACTAATGCATCATATACAGAATTATCACCATGTGGATGATACTGACCAATAACATCACCAACTATACGGGCAGATTTTTTAAATTTAGCACCATGTGAAAGATTTAGTTTATCCATCGCATAAAGAATTCTTCTATGTACTGGTTTTAGTCCATCTCTAACGTCTGGAAGTGCACGACCAACAATTACACTCATAGAGTAATCAAGGTAGCTATTTTGCAGTGTCTCTTCGATATTTATAGTTTGTATATTATCATTTTTTAGAAAATTACTCATTAATACACCTAGTATTTAAAAATTTATTTATAGTATCTTAATAAGCCTTAAGTAGTTTGAAAAATTTCTAAAAATTTCTAAATAATTTTTTAATATGTGAAAAAGTGTTGTAAATTTTAAAATATCAGAAAAAGTGATTAAAAATTAATCAGTAATTAAATTAATCTTAAAACATTAGTTGTATAATCTGTACAGCTTAAATATAAGGAAAATTAATGAAAAGATTCTATCTTGCATTATTAGCATTGCCATCACTGGCATTTGCAGAGGATACATTAAGTGCAGGTGATACTGCATGGATGTTGGTAGCTACGGCTTTTGTTATGTTAATGACTCCAGCTGGATTAGCCCTATTTTATGGTGGTTTAACAAGAAGTAAGAATGTACTTAATACTATTGGTATGAGTCTAGGTGCTTACGCAGTTGGTACATTAGTATGGGTACTTATAGGATATTCAGTCGCTTTTGGTGATGGTGACTTAATTGGTACTGGTAAAGTTTTACTTTCAGGAATCTCTTCTGATACCTTAAGTGGAACTATACCTGAGTTACTATTTGTAGCATTTCAAGGTACATTTGCAGCTATCGCAGTTGCAATCGCATCTGGTTCAATGATTGAGCGTGTTAAATTCTCAACATTTTTAATTTTTGCAGCATTATGGATAGTTGCAGTTTACGCACCAATTACACACTGGGCATGGGGTGGTGGTGAGACACTTAACTTCGGTGAGATGGACTTTGCTGGTGGTACAGTTGTACATATTAATGCGGGTGTTGCAGGTTTTGTTGTAGCTATGATTTTAGGTCGTAGAAAAGATTATGGAAAAGCTGCACTTAAACCTTTTTCTCCTGTATTAGTATCACTTGGTGCTGCTTTATTATGGTTTGGTTGGTTTGGTTTTAATGCTGGTTCTGAGTTAGCAGCCGATGGCGTAGCTGCATCTGCATTTTTAGTAACTAATGTAGCTGCATCTCTTGGTGTAATCGGATGGATTATCATTGAGTGGATGGTTTATAAGAAAGCTACAATCGTTGGTGGTGCATCTGGTGCTGTAGCTGGTTTAGTAGCTATAACTCCTGCTGCTGGTTCTGCTGGTGTTGAAGGTGCTATAATTATAGGTCTTGTTGGTGGAGCATTAGGTTTCATTGGTGTATCTAAAATTAAACAAATGTTTAAAGTTGATGATTCTTTAGACGCATTTTGGGTTCATGGTTTAGTTGGTATTTGGGGTTCAGTTGCAACTGCAATTTTTATCGCTGATTACGCTAAAGATGATGATTATAATATGTCGACTCAATTAGTTGCACAGTTTTCTGCTATTGGTTTAACTATAGTTTATTCTGCTGTAGTTACAGCTATTGTTTATTTTATTGCTTCTGCTTTAACTGGTGGTGGTAGAGTTGATGATGAAGATGAATCTCGTGGTCTTGATGAAACTACTCATGGTGAAAAAGCAATTAATCTATAATAAGTCAAGTTGCTTTTAAGGAACAAAGATAATAAAACTAAATTGGAGAACTGATTATGAAAAGAATTGAAGCGGTTATTAAACCATTTAAATTAGAAGATGTTAAAGATGCTCTAGCTGAAATAGGTATTACTGGTATGACTGTGAGTGAAGTTAAAGGTTATGGTCGTCAAAAAGGTCATAGTGAACTTTATCGTGGTGCTGAGTATGTAGTTGATTTTTTACCTAAGATTAAAATAGAGATGGTAATTGATGGTTCTAATGTAGATCAAGTTACATCTACTATAGTTGAAGCAGCTCGTACAGGTAAAATTGGAGATGGAAAAATATTCATAAGTGATATTGAACAAATTATTCGTATACGTACAGGTGAAACTGACGGCGAAGCTATATAGTTTTTTAATTCTAGATGCTTTATGCATCTAGATACTTCTTTTTAATTCCAACATTAACAAAAATGTAACATATTTTTGTTAGTATCTCTTTTATGCTTAGATACAGTCGCTCATTCTTTATTTCTATTATTTTTCATATAATATTATTTTTTATATTAGTGTTTGTCTATAATACTTATATGAAAAAAAAAGAGTTTCAATCTGAAACAAAACTTTGTATAAAACTTTGCAATATTCAATTTAAAAAAGATGCAGAAAAAACTAAAATAAAACCAGTAGTTCAAGATAAGGTTAAAAAAGAAATCAAAGCAATAGTTCAAAAGAAAAAAAAAGATAAAAGTAATACACAGAATATAGCTCCCAAAATAAAAAAACAAAAAAAGATTATAAATAAAGCTGTACCTCAAGAGCAAAAAATAATAATAAAGCCTGAAGAAAAAAAGAAAATACAGAATCTTCAAGTAAATAAAAATTATGCCACATCAGCTGAGGAACTCACTAAGCAGTATATGGATGATAATATAGCTAAAATTATAAAATTATTAGAAGATAATTTATATTATCCAAGAAGGGCTAGAAAAAAAGGTATCACGGGTAAGGTTATAGTTAGCTTTACCTTAGGAGTTGATTCTAGGGTATATAATATTATAGTTCTTGATTTTGATAATAAGATACTTTCTCGTGCAGCTATAAAAACAATAGAAGATTTATCTGGAGACTTCCCAAAAAGCAAGTATGAACTTAAACTAAAGATACCAATAGTTTACTCTTTAAAATAAACCATCCTATAAAGAATATATTTAATTATAAAATTAGATATAAACTTATTATTAAATAGGATAAACTGTGCAATAGTAAGTCTAAGTTTATAACTTAAAGGATAAGTTATGAGATTATTATTCATAAGTTTAGTGTTTTTTATGCTAAATATATCTGTATATTCTAGTGAAGAGATTCCAAGCAAAGATGAAATAGCAAAACTGTATGTAGCTACATTTAATAGGGCTCCAGATAGTGCTGGATTGTCTTATTGGGAAAAAGATTCAGGACTTTCACTTTCTGCAATAGCACAAAGCTTTTTTGATCAAGATGAGACTCAATTATTATATCCAGATAGTACAAGTAACAGGGATTTTATAAATTCTGTATATCAGAATCTTTTTAATCGTGCACCAGACAGTGCTGGATGGGATTATTGGGAGAATGAATTAAATACAGGGTCATTTTCAAAAAATAGATTTATTGAAGCTGTAATAAATGGAGCACTTAATACATCTGAATATGGAAATGATGCTAATGTTTTAACAAATAAAACTACAGTAGGACTCTCGTTTGCAAATGCTGGTTTAGATAATATAAATGATTCTAAAATTGTGATGACTGGTATAACTGATGATACATTAACAGTTGATTTTATAAGTGATAAAATTAATACTAATACTCTTTTATCTGATGTATGGAATGAATATTATGTATCTAAATTAGGGATAGCCTTACCATTAAATGATTCAAGTTGGTCTAGGGGGCTTGGATCTATGGCTGATGTCATATGGATAAATAAAAATGCTGAAATAATACAGAGTAGTTCAATAAGTGGTCAAATTCAAATTATAGTAGATCCATCAATAATTACTTTTCCCCTAGTTAAAAGTTTAGTTAATTTAAATGATGGACTTATATTTGCAAAACTTCCAGTACTTGGCTTATATTGGGTACAAGTTGAAGAGGGTGATGAGGCATCATTTATTAGTGCAGTAATTGATTTGGTTATGGATATATCTCCAAATATTATTGTAGTCAATAAAGTGCTTACTATACCTAGTAATTATACTTATACAGTTGGTAATGTTGGAGTTATTACACTAAGTAGTGGTAATCTGGTTTTAGATGATTTTTCAAGTGCAATGTGTTTAGTAGATGATTGTACAATTAGCCCCTTATATATTTTAAAAAATAAGGATGCAAATGTAGCAGTTGATAGTCAAGGTAAATTTATAGAGACCGATAAATCTACTGATGCAGCCTCGCATGGAGATATAGTAAATTATTACAGAACAAAYMAWYMTKAANNATAWYTANAGCAKANNTTRGGKKAWAGCNAKKMCAKTNKGATATTANKTRGCCAATCNTCCAAATTCAGATGCTATTTTAGGTATAGCTGCAATGATTCAAGGAAGTAATAAGGCTTCTTTTAGACCTATTATTAATTATTCCCTTGGTCCAAATGAATATGGAGCTGAAGTACCTTCTGTTTTAGGTGGAGGTTCCTACAATAAATCTAACTATGGTAGTGAACTAGCTTCTCTTAGAGCAGTTTTAAGCTCAAAGATTGATGCTTCTAAAGATGCAATTATAGTAATGGCAGCTGGAAATAGTGCTACAGATATTACTTCTACTATTGTAAATGAATTAAGTCTAAATCCTGATGAAGCAAAACGGATATTTTTTGTAGGGGCATTGGATAATAAAGGAAATATTGCAGATTATTCTAATTATTCTAAATCATTAGGTACTATGATTTATGTACCAGTTAATGGCAGTAGTGAAAATAATAAATCTGTATCAGGTACATCTTTTGCAGCACCACAGATACATTATCTTATTAATAAGATTTATGAAAATAGACCAAATTTGACACCAGAGGAGCTAAGGGAGGTATTATTTGATTTAAGTATAGCTCCAAAAAGCACAGTATTATCCCCTAATGGTGAAATGATAGAAGTTCAGATTTATTAATAATCCATATGATGCAGCTGTTTTACAAGCTGCACTTGATGTAGCAGATGCTAAATATCCTTCTGATGAAATTGTGATTATACCTACAAATGAAGTGAATGAAACATCAGCCTTATCTTTGTCTATTATATCTGGGACYTGTACAGCAATTGACTTTAATCCTTTGTATGGTTATCTTAAAGTAGAAATAAGCGGTACAGCCTCAGGTGAAGTTGGTTCAGCTGTATATTCAGGTTTTTTAACACTAACCTCTAGTGAATGTGTATCTTGGAGCAGTTCTGCATCTTGTACCCGTGCATCCAGTGAGCCATCAACTACTACTTGGACATATTCAAAAGGTGGTTTTTCTGGTACATCTACATGGAATGTAAGTGCATTGGATAGTAATGAAGAAATATTTAAAACAATTAATGTTACTTGTCCATAGAGTCGAGTTGTGTATAAAGTTTAAATTATTTTTTTACAATTACAACTGTTCTAATATCATCTGAATTTGAAGTGTTAGCTGTCTTATGCCCATTTTGGTAAACATCGTCATTCTAAACTTGATTTGGAATCTAAGCCAGTAACTCAGACCCCAAATCAAGTTCAGGGTGACAAAAGTAGTTGTCTAAATCAGACCCAAAATCAAGTCCAAGGTGACAAAAGTAGTTGTATGAAACAGTCGTACATGTATATGTGCAGGTATGAAATCCTAAAATTATTAATTTCTAATCCTTGAGACAGCGAACGCTGACGCCATTTGCACGATTGATGCTGTACGTGTATGCATTGCCTGAATGAAAGCCAAGCCTACGAGATTTAAAGCCAGAGCCAGAGACACTACTAGACCAAATAAAACCGTAATAACCCTGATTGGTCATGGATTCACCACTGAAGTTACGGTAACCAGCAGATGGTAATTTTAAAAAGTTATTATATGCGTCCGTATTATTTTTTACACCTTGGCTTGTTGTTTCATTTTTTAACTCTGTTAAAGTTGGTACACGGTAAGCAGTTGGGCAAACAGATGTTCCATCTGTTTTACTCCAACTTGCACTCCTTAAACTTCCATTTAAATCTATATTAGCCCAATCAGAACCTTCTATAATAAAACTACTATGTCCAGTATTATTTACATCAGTAGCTAAGGCAGTTATAGTTGTGCTATTTGATTCTTGATGTCCGTCATAGTCCCTTCCCCACTGATAATAGTCTCCATAACAAGCTGAATCATTATAAGCTGTACAAACTTGAGATGAACCTAGGTTTCTATCTAGCCATATTTTTCCTGTATATGGGGATTTAACTGGATAGTATGTAGTATTATTATGAACTATTGCTTGAGCTGTCACATTTACATCAAAATAGGTAGTAGAGTTTAAGTCTCCATCATCTAAAGTCATAGTTATTCTAACTTCTCCAAAAGCATCCGTTAGAGTTGTTAAGTTAAAGTCTAAAGTTTGCTTATTATAGCTTGCTTGGTTTAGCGGGTTTGAGTAATTTTTAGTGATTGCAAGTATAGATGTATCATTTGAGTCAATACTTAAAGTTAGACTATCTCCATCTTCATCATTAATATTTATATCATAGTTTGAAGTGCGACTATCTTCAGATATATTTATATCTAAAAAAGTTAAATCTATAGATGGTCTTTCATTTATGTTTAAGATTGATATATTTACATCTACGTTAACACTATCTCCAGCTGAGTTTGTTGCATTTACTTCTAGTGAGTAAGAGCTAGTTGTTTCATAATCAATGGTAGTTTTAGTTTTTATATATCCACTTGCATTTATTTCAAAGTTTGTGCTGTCACTTAGGCTAAAGGCTGTAATGTTTGTATCACCTGAATTTGTGATAGT
>NVUO01000034.1 GCA_002733155.1 Sulfurimonas sp. | reverse complement strand
TTTAAAAAAATTAATTATAATAGTTTTAAATATTGATTTATAAAAGCAATTTATTACTTTATWATAWNCKAWNAKMTWWWAKRRMTYWTAAYATWNAMWYATTKGMNTTNGTTTTTTGTTTATGTATTAAAGTTCTTTGGGAAGCTGAATTTTTAAGTAGCCTATATTTAAGTAATTTATTATCTAAATACTTATACTTCACATCTTTATTTTTTAATATATTTAACCATAAATAAAAATCCTCTACAGATATAAAATCTGTATCTTCATTAAAGTTTAAAATTATATTTTTTTTTATAATAACTGATGAAGTAGAAATAAAATTGTACTTTATTAGGTCACATATTGTAGATTTTCCTCTATACTTATTTATATACTTTAAAATGAAGGACTTAGAACTTATATCTATTGAATGCTCATTAATATTAACTGCATTAGTACTTGAAAAATTAATATTATTTTTTTTCATAAAATCAATTTGTAATTGTAGTTTATTTAAAAACCAAATATCATCGGAATCAATAAATGCTATATATTCACCATTTGAATTTTTTATACCAATATTTCTAGGGTATGCTGGACCACCTTTATTTATATCTAAATGTATTACTTTAACTCGTTTATCTATATCTTTATAATGATTTATAATTGTGATACTATCATCAGTTGAAAAATGATTTATAAGTAATATTTCAATATTTATATAACTTTGTTTTATAACTGAATCTAATGTTTCTTTAAGATATTTTTCAGCATTATATATAGGGATTATTACAGATACTAATGGATTATACATTTTTGTTTCCATTTAGTTCATTTAGATACTTCTTTAAGCCAGTATGTATATCATAGTTTGCTGACCATTGTAACTCATTTTTAGCATTATAAATATTTGCTACTGCTTTTTTTGTATCCATAACTCTATCTTGTATAACACCCCAATTAATATTTGCTTTYTTATTAGTTATTTTTTCTAATATTTGAATCAGTTCTCTTATTGAGATACCTTTTGCAGTACCTACAAAATAATTTTTATGATTAATGCTTAGCTTTTTAAAATTATAAATTATATTTGTATAAAATCTAACCACATCATCTATATAAATAAAGTCTAATACTTGCCATCCATCACTCATATTGATAGAATTATTCGATTCTAATGATTCTATTGCATAATCTATTATTTTTTTATTGATAGTTTTTTTACCATATACTGTATATAAAATTGCATTTATTACTTTAAAGTTATTTTTTTTACTATAATAATCTATTATACTACTTGCTGATATTTTTGTAGCAGAATAAAAATATGTAGGACTAGGGATATCATCATTGTTATAATATTCTGAGAATGAGCCTGTATTTATAAAAAGTTTTACATTACATTCAGATAATGTATCTAATAAAATAGAAGTAAAAATAATATTAGATTCTATAAGTTTATTAATCTCACAAAGTTCATCAGAACTTGAAGAATATGATGCTAAATGTATTACAATATCCGGAGAAAAATCAACTATTTTTTCCTTAAAATCTTTGCATTTACTAGATATACAACTCACTTTATCATAAAAAAGAGATTTAGCCTTATTAGTATCTCTAACTACTAAGGCAAGATGATAAGTACTATTTTGTAATAATGTATTTACTAAGTTTGAACCTATGCAACCTGTAGCCCCAGTAATTAAGATTTTTTCTTTACCATTCATATTTTATCTCATCTAGTCCAAGGTTATTAGCTTCATCTGAGTTATGTTCAATATTAGCTAAATTTAACACTATGTTTTTTTCATCTATCCCTCTAAATGCCATCCAAATTCCATGTCTTACAGTTAACCTTTGGTAGTTTTTTTTAGATAAACACACAGTAAAAAACTCTTTAGATATATTGTCATATAAAACAAACTCTACTTCACCAATAACTACAACTAGGTTTAAAGTCATTTCAGTATGTTGTTTCCAACCTTTGATGACATTTTTATTAATAGTTGAGAAATAGGCCTCTGCAAATCCATAAAAACCATCATCACTTTTTTTCATAATATGAAATATATCACCTTTAACATTATAAATTTGTTTTAATGGTGTTAAAACTATTCCGTCCATTTTAGTTCTTTTTCTTTTGCCATTTTTTCATATTTAGATATCTGTTCTATAGTTTTGTCTGACATATTTTTATTTGAATTATAAAAATCATAGTACCATTGGCTAGTAAATCTAATAGTATCTTTATAGTCTAAATTAGCCTGCCACTTAAGGTAAAAAAGTGCCTTATCACAATTAAGTTTTAATAATCCAGCCTCATGAAAGGGAATATTATCTGTAATACTAAAAGCTTCATCTACATTATTAAAATGCCAATATTCGCTTAGGTCTTCAAGTAATTGTTTTACTGTATGATTTTGTTCAGCTCTTGGTCCAAAATTAAAAGCTTCTCCATTTACATTATCACTTGTATATAATATCTGTCCTAGATTTAAATAAGCACTTAATGGTTCAAGTACATGTTGCCAAGGTCTTGTAGCATTTGGACTTCTTATCTCAACACTTTTATTTTCACTCCATGCTAACATACAATCAACTACTATCCTATCYTTTGCCCAGTCACCACCACCTATGACATTTCCAGCTCTAGCAATAGCTAATTTTATATTTGATTCTTTATTATTAAAAAAAGAAAAATAATAAGATTTTATAATAAGTTCAGCTGCACCCTTACTTCCACTATATATATCTTTTCCACCCATTTTATCATCTTCTTTATATCCCCATACCTGTTCAACATTATCATAAGCTTTATCACTTGTAATTATAATAACACTACAATTATGATTTGAGAGTTTCAGCGCTTCGAGAATATTTGCAGTGCCCATAACATTAGAAGATATTGTTTCTATTGGATTAGTATATGATGTAGACACTATAGGTTGGGCAGCTAGATGAAATAAAAAATCAGGCTTTTCAATAGAAATTATTTCAATCATTTTTTCTAAATCACGTATATCTTCTTGATAATGTGTTATTTTTTTTTCTAAGTCTAATTCTTTAAACATTGATGGATTCGTTGGGATATCTTTTGAAATACCAATTACTTTAGAACCTAGTTTAAGTAACCAAGTAGTTAACCACGCACCTTTGAAGCCTGTATGCCCTGTAATCATTACTTTTTTATCTTGATATATATTATTAAACAACTCAACTCCAGCATACTTTAAATATAGATGCATTATACAGTATGTTAATTACCTTATTATTAATATTTAATATTCTTAATAAGACTATTTTTAAAAATTATTTTAATTGCAGATTCTTTTGGGTGAATTCCATCTAAAAATTGTTCAGATCTTAATTTGTAATCATAAGGATTGTAGCTACCAATAACTTTAAGTTTATTTTCTGCACAAAAATTTACAATTAATTCATTATAAGTTGAAAAATTATTATATCTCACTATATGATTAAAAAAAATAGGCTCAAATGGTGAGAAATAAATTATTATATTTACACCTTTGCTTCTTAAATAATTAATAAAATACTTCAATATATTAAAATTATTTAACTTATCATATTTCACACACTTAGTATTATAATTAGTCTCATCACACCTTTTTAATCCATCATCTATTGATTTCATAAGTTTATTTATATCCATATTATATTTACTAATAGGATAATACATATCAGCATTTGGTGATATAATCATATTTTTATTATTTATGTTCAAGAGATTTTTTAGATTTTTAGATTTTTTAATTTTTTTCTTATTAAATATACTTTTTAAATTTATGATAGTATATTCAAAGTTATATAATTGTAAATATTTCGATTTATCTTTATTTTTGTTATTTATTAATCTCTTAATTTGACTTATACTAGCCTTATTGTCAAAAACCCAAGGATCAATACCTAAAATAATATTCTTAGGTAATTTCACATCATACTTATTAAATAAGCCTATAATTTTTGCATAATGTTTTAATTGAGCAGTTCCATCTGTAAAATTATAATATATGACTTTTTTATTGTTAAATAACAATTTTTTGTGTAACAAAATTGTTCTAGATGAGCCAATAGCTAAGACATCTACCTTTTTCATATCTTTAATCATAGCTTCATATATATTATTAACTCTATTTGAGCTTATATTATCTCCAGTTATAAAATAGCCATCTTTTAAATATTTACCTATATTGTTATTTGACTTATTAAATAAATTAAAACTATCAATAGAGTAGTTAAATATTACAATTAAACCTGAAAAAATTAAAAAACCTAATAAAACACCTATTATCCAATTTTTGAAAAGTTTCATTTTTAAAACCTAAAATATAAAAATTCTGAATATTCATTAAATTTAAGAATACTTATAACTAAAAATAATATACTCAATAAAGCTGTACTCTTTGTAGGATTAAAACTTTTCAAAATTTGATTTGAATTTTTATTTAGTAACGTAAATAATAATATAAACATTAAACTAACTATTAATATTTTACTTTCTGTTCCATTTGAGGTTAGATTTTGCAAAAAATTTCCAAATTCTATCCCATATTGTTTTAAAAAAACTAACTTTACAGAAAGTTGATTTGGTAATACTACATTATCAAAACTAAACATTGAACTAATAACCTTAATAGCATCCTCCCAGCCCTTAGCCCTAAAAAATACCCAGGTGATATTAATAAAATTAAATGTAATTAACCAAGCTAACCAAGTCCAAAGTTTTAAACCTAGTTTACCCCATATCCTATGTATTACTAATGCACATCCATGTAAAAAACCCCAAAATACAAAAGTCCAAGCAGCTCCATGCCAAAGACCACCTAATAAAAATGTAATCATAAGATTTGAGTATGTTATATATCCACCTTTTTTATTACCACCAATAGGTATATAGATATAATCTTTTAAAAATCGGCTAAGGGTAATATGCCATCTTCTCCAAAAGTCTTGTATATTTGTAGCCTTATATGGACTATTGAAGTTTATTGGCAGTTTTATATTAAATAATAATGCTAAACCTATTGCCATATCTGTATAACCACTAAAATCAAAATATAATTGAAATGTATAAGATAATGAAGTAGCCCATGCTTCAAATAAGTTTAGAGTAGTAGCTATATCAAAACCAGATGTAGCCCATACTGCAAAGCTATCAGCTATCACAACCTTTTTAAATAAACCAATTGAAAATATAAATAATCCTGCAGATATATTTTTATAGTTTTTAACTTTATTTTTTATTTTTTCAAATTGAGGCATCATTTCTTTATGATGAACAATTGGACCTGCTATTAACTGAGGAAAAAAGGTAACGAATAATGCATAATTTAATAAGTTATATTCTTTCGTTTCTTGCCTATAACTATCTACTAAATATGCTATTTGTTGAAATGTAAAAAATGATATAGCTAAGGGAAGTACTAAATGTAATAATTCAGAATTAGTATTAAAAATAAAATTAAAATTATTTATTAAAAAATCTGTATATTTAAAATAAGCAAGTAGTGCTATATTTAAAATAATCCCAAATGTTAAAAGTGCTTTTTTACTAAACTTACTTTTTTTTTCTTTTACTAATGAGTTTCCTATTACATAATTAAACAATATTGAAGAAAGTATTATAGGTAAATAAGATACGTTCCACCAACTATAAAAAAATAAACTACTAAATACTAAAAAAGCTTTTGAAGCTTCAGTTAGTCGTTTATGGTTCAGATAAAAATATATAAAAAATGTTATTAGTAAATATACAAAAATGAATTCATAACTATTAAATAACATTAATCAATTACTACCATACTTTCCAAGGAGCCTTATTTTGATTCCATAATTCATTTAAATCATTTTTATCTTTTAAACTATCCATTGGTTTCCAAAAACCCTCATGTTTATATGTAAAAATCTCTCCATCATTTGCTAAATTTTGCAAGGGTGTTTGTTCAAATACTATACTTGGGTCATCTATTATGTAATCAAATACCTTAGGTTCACATACAAAATATCCAGCATTAATCCAACCACCATCACCTTTTGGTTTTTCTAAAAAATGAGCAACTTTATTATTTTTTTCTATATTTAATGCACCAAACCTACCTTCAGGCTGAGTAGATGTCATTGTCATTAACTTACCATGTGATTTATGAAATTCAAGTAAAGTATTTATATTTATATCTGAGACACCATCACCATATGTTAGCATAAAAGCTTCATCTCCAATAAACTTTTGTGCTTTTTTAATTCTCCCACCAGTCATGCTATTTAAACCAGTATCAAGTAAAGTAACTTTCCATGGTTCACTGCTATTATTGTGTACCTCCATGGAGCCATCAGACATATCTATTGTAACATCACTCTGATGTAAAAAATAATTTGCAAAATATTCTTTTATATAATAACCTTTATATCCCAACAAAACCACAAACTCATTAAAGCCATATTCAGAATATGTTTTCATTATATGCCACAATATAGGTCTTCCACCTATTTCAACCATTGGTTTAGGTCTAATATCTGTCTCTTCACTAAGCCTAGTTCCAAATCCACCAGCCAATAACAATACTTTCATATATACTATTCCTTATCTAATTCAAATGCGTTTACAATATTTTCTTCTGTTGGTTCTATAAATAAATTATCCTTATACCAAGAGGCTATACTTTTTATCTCATCTATATTGTTTTGCCTATATTTTATGAGATTATTATACAATCTTTTCACATCATCTTTAGTAAATGCAATATCCCAGATTTTAGCTTGACCATATTTTAGTAAAGGATTAGCTGTTAAATTATCTTGACTTGCTATAATTATAACCGAAACTCCACATGCAACCGCTTCTAAAGAAGTTCCAGATGCAGTACCTATAACTATGCTAGTATTTTCAAAAAGTTTATATATATTGTCATTAACAACTACAATATTACTATTTAAATTTCCGAATTTATTGATACTTACTGCTGGATGATTTTTAAATAATATTCTATTAAAAGAAGATACAATTTTTAACATATATTTAGTATCACTTTCTATGTATGAACCTAATAAAAGTATATTTTTATACTCTATTATATCATCAAATTCAAAAATATTTTTGTATCGTAAAGAGACTCCATTTTTATATTTAACAAAATCTTTTTCTTGTAAATAATATAAACCATTCACCAAAACCTCATCATATGAAGTTCTTTGTTTAAAATCAATTTCATCTACATAAGAATTAAAATATGTCTCATAATTAAGATAAAATTGACATCCATATAATTTAATTTTACTATTTAAAGTTTTTATACCATAATTAAAACTTCGCTCAATTACTTGAAATTCACTCCAAGAATAAATTTTATTTATATTACTTAATCTTGCTATGTTTTCACCAAATATATATCTACTAAAAGCATCAAAACTAAGGTTACCTATATCTTTTATAAGTTCATTATTAAACAAAATATCTTCGTTTTTCTTCTCTTTTTGAATTAACCTTAAAGTTTTAAATGGATAAATAGCCGTCATATATAGTATATGTATAAAGTCTTTTAAAGATATAAGTTCAAATTCAAATAAAAATCTTCTATCATCTTGATTGATTATCTTAAAAAACTTTATCAATTTAAATGGATTTTTATTAACTCCATATAGTCTTGGTATATATACATAACTTTTATTATATTTATCCAAAATATCATACAATCCATTAAAATAATTTTCATTAAATTTACTATCTCTAATAATATTATTAACTAAAAAACAGATATCTATATATATAAAGTTCTTGTATTGTTTTTTGTCTTTTTTATAAAATATTTTAAATAATAAAAAACTAATAAGATATGAAAAAAACATATACAATTGTTTTAAGTAAAGTTTTAAGCTACTTTTTAAAAATAAAATAAATTTATTTTTTTTATTAAAATCATCTAAAAAGAATTTTTTAGAAAACTCACTAACATATGGATTTTTTATTAATGTGGCATTTATAATTGTATATATATCTACTTTTGCCCTCTTTCTTATATCATCTATATATTTATGAAAATTATCTTTATTCTTTTGATAAGATTTGTATAACTTTTTAGAATTCATACTCTAAATTCTTTAAAACTTTCAATATAATTAAACTTTTTTAATTCCAAGTTATTGTATCCATAAAATACAATATCATTTTTAGTAGAAGCATTATAATCGGTTATAGCATCACCAATCAAAATAATCTCTTCTTTTTGATAGTTATACTTATCTATAATATTTTTCACTAATATACTTTTTTTAGTTGGTGATCCATCAATAGATATAAAAAAATTTCTTAAATCAAAACTATTGCAAAGTTGGTTTAATTCTTTATCTTCAGCACCGGATACTATATGAAAATTATATTTTCTATAATTTTTTTCAATAAAATCAATTGTATCTTTTATTAAATTATTTTTATCATATAATCTTCTTGCTATAATCTTTGCAAATTTATTTGCTAACTTCAGAACTTCCTCTTCTGAGATATTTTGATTCAATATTTCATTATAAAAATATTTAATTTTTTCAAATCTTGAAATGCCTCCGTTTTCATAATGATATTTTTCTATAAGTTTTAAGTATTCATTTGAATAATTATTGAAAAGTTCTTTAAATCCATCACCCTTAATTTTCATACTATCTAAAATTACACCGTCAAAATCCCATAAAATAGTTTTCACAGAAATTTTTTGCTTCGCAAAACCGCATTTACTAGTTTTAATCATCTAACATACCAAGAACAGTACAAGGTAAACCATCACATTTAGCAATCCTGATAGGTGAAACTACTAACTGCTTTATTTTTGTGTTTTTATCTATATTTCTTAAATCCATGTCCTCTAAAAGTAGTAAAGGTTTAGTTGTATTTAAAAATTTCTTATGAGCTTCTCTACCCAGCATCCTATTTGTAATACTAGAGACGGAGATAGAATCAAATCCAAAAATTCTAATATGTGGAAATTTATCTACTATAAAACTATAAATCTCTGGAGCAAATCCATAATTTTTTTCCCAAAATTCATCCTTATCTCGGATATGACATATTCCTGTTTTTAAAATTAAAATTTCATAATTATCATCTTCTATTTGTTCAAGTTTAGATATCAATTCATCTTTTATTATTATATTATTTGGTTCTATTTCCACAAATAATACTTTTTTAAATATCCAAAAATTAGCATCAAAATCTTCTATAGTCTGTCCATTTTCATAAAAATGATATGGCATGTCAATATGTGTACCAATATGAACAGTAGTTGATATATAGCTATCATTTGCTATATCACCATTAGCTATAGAGCTTTTTTTATTTATATAAAATTGATTTCTATTCCCGTATGTTGGTGTATTAGAATCTAATAAGTGAGATAAAAAAATCATCTATAACTCTTTATGAATCTCTTGAATACACTCTAATAAACCTTGCCCTAAGTCTATATATGGATTTGCTACAAGCTTCTTAGCTACAGTTGGATGAAATGAATAAGGTGTTATTTTGTAATGCCCCATATTATCACTATCTATTTGTTTTATATCAAGCTTATTTTGCATAATTTCATTTATCATAGTAAGTAAATCTATTCTTTTTAGTTTCTCTATACCCGTTAAAATAATATGGTCATTCTCATATTGTTTATCTTCTAATATATCAACAGAAAGTTTGGCTGCATCTGCTGCGTGAATATATTCACGTAAATCTTCACCATCACCCTTATAATGTAATTCCCCACATTTAATAGCATCACTCAAAAGATTATATATGTAATTATTATGACTAGCCCTTTCACCATATAAAGAACCATATCGAATAACTGTATACTTTAGACCATAACGCTGGTAATATTCATTTGTTAGTTTTTCAGATGTCTGTTTACTAATACCATAAAAAGAACCCTCATCACTTAAGGCATATGCACTACTTGCGTAAATCACTCTTTGTATATTTTTAAACTCTTTAMAANNNTNWAWAAYANTTNNATGCCCCATTACATTTATATTCATTGTCATAGTTGGTTTTTGTATAGCTTCGTCTAAGTTTGATATAGCAACAAAGTTATACACAATATCACAATCAGCTACAATCTCTTTAACTTTTTCATAATTCATAATATCACATTGTATAAATGATTGGATTTTTTGTAAATATTTAGAAGGACTAGTATCTACGATTGTAACTATACACCCTCTGCGACTTAGTTCATCTGCTACATATGAACCTAGAAAACCACTTCCACCAAAGACAACTATTTTTTTATTAGATAACACTTAAATACCTTTTACAAATTATAAAAATTTCTTAAATGCTTAATTGCACTCATACCCATGGATTCAACAGCCTCTTTTGCATTTCCGCCAATATGTGGCGTACAAATCAAATTTGGTAATTCTAAAAGCTCTCTATCAGTTGGTGGTTCTTGTACATAAGCATCTATAGCTGCACCAGCAATTATTCCATTTTTTAGAGCTTTTTTTAAATCATGCTCATTAATCAAACCACCTCTTGCACTATTTAAAATATATGCACTGGGTTTCATCATTCTCATTGTATCTAAAGTGATTAAATTATCTGTCATTTTATCAAATGGTGTATGTATACTTATAAAATCTGATTGTTTATATAATTCCTCTTTATTTACTTCAATCAGATTATTATCTTTATAATACTTATCTTGATTTATTATATCATTTACTAAGATTCTACAAGAAAAAGGTTTTAACAATCTTATAAGCTCTTTTCCAATATAACCGACACCCATTATACCAACGGTTTTACCACTCAACTGAAATCCACCAGACTTATTCCAAATACCATTTTTTAATTCATTTGATGTAATATACAAGTTTCTTGAAAGCATAAGCATAAACCCAAGTGTCATCTCAGCAACTGAAAGCTTATTTACTCCACCAGTCCAACCTATAGTTATACCTCTTTTCTCACAAGCTACTTTATCAATATTATTTAAACCAACTCCATACTTGGAAACTATTTTTAAATTTGGGCAGTGACTTAATACCTCTTCATCTATTGTTTCTAATCCAACTATTACAGCATCAGCATCTTTAATATATTTTATTAATTCTTTTTTATTAAATCGTTTTCCATTAAGGTTTAACTTTGCATTGGGAAAATATTTTCTAATATCTTCTTGTATACTTATATTTTTTGAAAAAGATGGTGATGTAGCTACAATATTCATTAAATCAACCTTTTAGTAATTTTTTAAAAATACTAAAATTATTAAATCCATCTTTTAATATGATTTTTTTTAATTTACTTCTTGAAAAATCCCACCATTTTAAATTTAAAAACCATTCTACATCTATTTTATTATATCTATATTTAATTACTCTAGCAGGATTACCAACAACAATAGAATAAGCTGGGACATCTTTGGTTACAACAGAACTTGCACCAATTATTGCACCATCTGATATAGAAACACCTTTCATTACAACCACATTTGCTCCAATCCATACATCATTACCAATAATTGTTTCAATATTATCTTTATTATATTTTTTATAACCTTTTACAAAATTTCCACTATGTTCGTAGAGGTAAAATGAATGTGTACTTACATCAATGTTATGTTCCCATAGTCCAATATAGCAACCATTTGCAATAGAACAAAATTTACCTATTTTAGATTTATTTACAATAGAATATTGAGAAATATAACTATACTTACCTAATGTACTATTATGTATTTCAGAATAATCTTTTAATCTAGAACAGTATTTTAAAATTGAAGAATTAACTTTTGCTGTATTTGAAATAGAAACTTTTTTATATATTTTATTTTTCATTAATCCACTCAATCATTTTCTTTAAACCTACATTAAAATCTGTTAAAGGTTTATTGTAAATACTTAATAGCAATCTATTATCTGCAAATATTCCAAACTGATCACCAGGTGTTCCATCAGCGATAATAACTTCTTTTTTACTATTAGTAAGTTTTCTTATCAATGTTAAAATTTCATTTACTGTAGTTTTTTTACCTGTACCTATATTTATAATCATATTAGTAAACTTATTATTTTTTGAAGATTCTATTGTGATATCAGCTACATCATCAATATATATTAAATCTCTAAATCTATTTAAATCACCTTTTACAACTACTTTATCAAAAGAGTCATCCAAAAATTGTTTTAAATATATACTCACCATCCCTTGCTTAAAATTTTCTAAATTTTGTCCAGGACCATAAACATTAAAATATCTTAATGAAACATAATCAATACCAAATTGTTTGGAAAATATTTCCATATATTGCTCACTTGCTAGTTTACCAACAGCATAAAAAGATTTTGGGTTCACATCATCTTTTTCTTTAAATTGCTCTTTTTCTTTTTCTTCTCCATAAACAGACATAGTACTGGCATATATAAACCTTTTACATCCTGTTTTAACTGCATATTGAAGTAGTTTTAATGTAGATAAAGTATTGGTATTTAAATCATATTCTGGATCTTCATAACTTATCTCGCCAGATGATTGTCCTCCTATATGAAAAATAGCATCAAATTTTATATTATTTAATTTAAATATAGTTTCATCTTTACTAAAATCACCTTCTATAAAAATTGAGTTTTTAGATATATTAGCTTTATAGCCTGTGCGTAAATTATCTATAATATAAACTTGATGATTTTGTTTTATAAGTTTATTTGCTATTGCACTACCTATAAATCCTGCCCCACCTGTAACTAAATAATTAGACACAATTTTATTTTCTTTCAAAGATATAGTTAAACTGTGTTTTAAACTTACTATCTTTAAAATATTCTGACTGTCTTTTTTCCTTTAACTCTAAACCTCTTGCAGATAAAAATTCTATCATTTTTTGAGTTCTTTCTTCTGTTTCATCTAATTCAATAAATACACCTTTAACTTTTTTATTTGATAATGTTTTATCGGCACCATAGACTATTCTATCTTCAATACTATCAACATCAATTTTTATATAATCAGGGATAACAAAGTTATATTTTTCTATTAACTCATCAGTTGAATATGCAAACATACCTTGCTTAAATACTACCTTTGCTTTATATTCTCCTCCTCCAACAGTTTTTATATCAGTTTCATTAAATTCGTTCAATGCCCCGCCCAAATCTGTACTTGTCATATTTAAATATCCAAATTCATTTTTATCAGAAACTGCAATTGGAAATAAAGATACATTATCTTTTAAATTATTTACTTCAATATTTTTTGATATTAAAAAAGTATTGAATGCTGATGGTTCAAAAGCACATACATGCATACCTTTTAATCCTGCGTAAACAGAATATAATCCTACATTTGCTCCTATATCCCATAACACATCATCTTTACCCATATTATCAATCCATTCTATAATTTNAGGTTCTTTAATAAAGAGTGTTTGAGAACGCCATAACGGTATCCATCCCATACAGTAATATTTTAATTTTCCATATTTTGTATTTACTTCATCTATAACAACCAATGTTTCCGCACTTTCAGCTCGAAACCTTTTACCAATATAGCCTGGTATCACTCTTGGAATACTTGAATATATAATTTTTGCTAACTTAAAAATACTTTTTTTTATTAACATTTATAAACCTTATGTAATTCATCTTGCTTCATTATCTCTACAACTTTATCTAAATCTTCCTTTGTATCAACCGCCTTAGTTATATATTTAGTTGATATCATCTTAACCTTCATTCCATTCTCAAGTATCCGCATCATATCAACTGATTCTATTATTTCTAAAGGTGTAGGTTCCATTTCATTATATTGTAGTAAAAAATCTCTTGTGAAAGGAATCACACAAACTTGCTTTTTCATAGGTACATCTAATACACCTTTTTTTCTACTAGGTATTGCTTCTCTACTAAAATATAAAGCGTTATTGTTCTTATCCATCACAACTTTTACTTCATTTGGGTCTTCAAACTCTTGTATAGTTTTTAAATCAGCTACAAGATTTGTAATTTTAATATTTATATCTTTAAGCATAGGGCTTAATGCTTCATCTATCATTTGAGGAAAAGTAAGAGGTTCATCACCCTGAACCATAACCATAATATCAACTTTTATATTCTCATCTTTTTCAATTTTTAGCATAGCCTCAGCACATCTATCCGAGCATCTTTCATGACAATCACTTGTCATCACAGCTTTTCCACCAATAGATTCTATATAATCATATATCTCTTTATCACAAGTAGCTACATAAACTTCACTAAGATGTTTACTCATTTTTACACGCTTATACACATGCCCAATCATAGGCATTCCAAGTATATCTGCCATAGGCTTACCAGGGAAGCGACTTGAGCCCATTCTTGCAGGTATTATTGATATAATATTCATCTCAACTTAATCCTTGTCTAATAGTTTTCATTCCAGCTCTTACACTATCGCCCAAAAAGAAAAAATCTAAACTATAAGCTAAAAAAGTACAGCCCTCACTTATTCTTTCTTGAAGCTTTTTTGGATCAGATTCTATTACATGAAAGCCATAAGGTTTGTTGTACTTTTTACAAGCAAATTCAACTCTTTTAATAGCATCTTTAACATCATCTCTATGATATTCACCTGGATAGCCCATGCTTCCAGAAAGATCATAAGGTCCAACAATTGTACCATCTATACCATCTACGGATAAAATATCTTCAATATTATCAACTNRMCTMTWWANSWWSARTMYGGGCAATTATTACAGCTTCTTCTTTCACCCATTTTTTATACTCTTCAAAACCAATTCCATAATTTTGTGCACGATAAAGACCAACACCTCTTTTACCTATAGGTGGATATTTTACAAAATCAATCGCCATTAAAGCATCTTCTTTTGTTTTAACCATAGGTACAATCACCCCATCAGCCCCCATATCCATAACTTTTTTTATAGCTACTTCTTCATTTTTACTTACACGAACTAGTGCTTTCATATTATTTGTTTGTATAGTAGTTATGAGCATTTTAGCTGTGGACAAATCTATAGAGGTATGTTCCATATCTATGCACAACCACTCAAATCCAGCGCTAGCCATTATTTCAACTACAGAACTATTTCCTATAGTTATCCATGAACCAATTGTAAGCTGATTATTTTTTAGTTTATTTTTTAACATATATTAAGTTCCAATTAAATTTATCTATAAGTTTTATATATTAAACAATTATCGTACCATCTTCAATAGTCTTAAAATCTCAACTATCCGTTAATTATCTCATAAACTTCAATATTATATTTTTTAATTTCAAATTTCATTAAATTCTTTTACCCATTCATTGACCCAATCTTCCGAAGTTCTAGCATAATTATAACAAAACTCTTCTCTAATTTTTTGTACATCTTCTGATAACCACCAACTATCTATATTATCATATACTTTATCCACAAAATTTGAAGCCTCAATTGGGTTTTCAAATAATATTTTAACATCTTTTAATTTTTCTATATATGGTTTAGCACTATCTCTAAAACAATATATATTTTTAGGAATTATTATAATAGTAGGTATATTCATACTTAATGTTTCTAAGTATCCAGTGTGCATATGGTCAAAAACATTTAATTTTGCATTTCTAATTTGTTTATAATAATTTATTTTATTATTAAATTTTAGATTTTTATTTATTTGTAATAATCTTTTCTCAATATTCCATT
>NVUO01000012.1 GCA_002733155.1 Sulfurimonas sp. | reverse complement strand
GCACATTTTCTAAAAATAGTTTCTTCCAGTTCTGTAAATTTTTTGGATTAATATTATTTTCACTTGCAATCTCATTTAGAGTTTTCTCTTCTCGTAAAACTTCTAGTACTAATCTCGTTTTTAATTGTGTTGAAAATTTAGTCATTTTTCTACTCATACTGCTACCCTCATTTTTATTGTTTAATTTTACTCTTTTGAGAATTAAACTTTATGAAAAGTTGTCTGTTTTTCTTGGGGTAGTATACTTTTAAAAAATTATTAGGCAAAATTTATGAATACTATCACAAAAATAGAGGCTATTAAAGGTGCATTTTATGGAGCAATCGTTGGTGATGCCTTATGTCTAGGTTCTCATTATGAGTATGATGCTTTAAAAATATATGAGGCATATGGTCAAAAAACAATAGAAAAGTTTATGTCACCTGGTGAAAAGATGGGTGGATCTACTCATGGTATTGGTTGGGGCGAGAGAAATTATCATCCTGGGAAAAGAGCTGGTGGCACTACTGATTATGGTGATTATAATATTTTAATATTAGAACATTTAGCTTCAATATCTGAACCAAAAAGAGAGTTTAATGTAGAGGATATCTTACCACATTGGATGAATAGATTTGAGCATAACTGGGGTTCATGGATATGTACAATGACAAAAGAGACATATGCCCAAGTTAAGGCAAATACTCCAGTTAAACATCTAGGTGGAATGTCAAATGCAATGGCTATACGTCACGTGGCTGCATATGCCTATTATGATACTGAAGAAGAGATAGCTGAAGTATCAAGAAAGGTAATGTTTACTCATAAAAATGAAGAGGCATTAGCTGGTGGAGAATTTTTTGCTAGAGTTACTTACAGAGTTATAAATGGAGAAAATCCAAAAGAAGCTATAGAAAATGTAGCAGTTGGGATGAATGATTTTATTCAAGCTAAGGTCTCCCAGGCTATAGCCAAGGTTAAAGAAGAAGCAGATGAAAATTCAGCCCTTTTTAAAGAAAAATTTGCAGATGATTTAGCTATAACTTCAATGGCTAGACTATGGGATATTGGACGTTCAGAACCTATCCGTGTAGGTAAGGCTAGCCCAACTGAGGGTACATTACCAGGGTCTGTATATTTTATACTAAAATACTTTGATAAAGAAGATGGACTAAACTCGGCAATTGCTGCAAACGTTATGGTTGGTGGTGATAATGCGTCTAGGGCTATAGCTATAGGTATGGTACTTGGTGCATACAAAGGTTTATCTGCTATTAAAAAAGAGTGGTTAGACTCTTTAGAGCAGTATGAATATTGTGAAAATTTATTAAAAAAATTACCCCTATTAAAAAATACTTAGGATAAATATGAGTAATAAAACCTTAGATATAAATGATGAACTCTTGTCTTACATTTTAAAGACCTCAGTAGATGAAAGTGATGTAGCTAAACGCTTAAGAGATGAGACCATGTCTTTAGAGATGGCTAAGATGCAAATAGCACCTGAACAAGCAATATTTATGTCATTTATGGCAAAACTAACAAATGCAAAAAACTATCTGGAGATAGGTGTATTTACAGGTTATAGTATGTTACACATTGTAGAGGCTATGGGTGAGGGTGCTAAGGCTACTGGTTGCGATATGTCTAAAGAGTGGACAGATATTGCAAAAAAATATTGGTCTGAAGCTGGCATAGATAAATCTATAAATTTATTATTAGATAAGGCAGAGATTACTTTAAAAACTCTAAAATCAAATACTTATGATATAGCATTTATAGATGCAGATAAATCATCATATGATTTTTATTATGAAGAGTGTTTAAGACTTTTAAAACCAAATTCTCTTTTAATGATAGATAATATTTTTTGGGATGGTGCAGTTGCTAATATGGATATAGATGATGCAGATACAAGAGCTATTAGAGCCTTAAATACTAAGATAATGTCTGATACTAGGGTAGATGCATCTATGCTTAGTATTGGCGATGGTCTTATGATGGTTAGGAAACTTTAATAAGTTTTACAAAATTTTTTTATCTGTATTTTTATACTTATACATAACTTTTCCTCAATAATATACTAAGTTACCAATTATTATAAAAAAATGTAAAAATACAGATAAAAATATTTTTCTAATTAATAAAAAATATGTTAGAATGAACTAACAAAGGTAAAAAATGAAGAGAATTGTAGTAAAGGTTGGTAGTGCGGTTTTAACTGATAATAATAATATTGCTAAGGGTCGGATGTTAAAGCTTGTACATTTAATAGCATCTCTTAGGAAAAAGTATGATGTTGTTTTAGTCTCTTCTGGTGCAGTAGCTGCTGGTTACGGTACCTTGAAACTGAATAAGAATAAACAAATTTCTAAAAAGGCTATAGCAGCAGCTGGTCAGCCAATTTTAATGTCAAGTTATAAAAAGAAGTTCGAAATTTATAATATTGATACTGCTCAAATACTTTTAACTGAAGATGATTTTGATTCTAGAAAACGTACAAAAATGTTTCAAGAACTTATAAATACTTTATTAGATAATAATATCTTACCGATTGTTAATGAAAACGACATATCTTCTACACCTGAACAGTTATTTGGAGATAATGATCAATTATCAGCAAATGTAGCCCACACTACTGGCTCAAATCTTCTTGTAATATTAAGTGATATTGATGGGTATTTTACCAAGAATCCAAATGAACATAATGATGCAAAATTACTAAAGATTTTAGATAGATTACCTGAAGGTGTCTTAGACGATATATCAAGTCCAAATAATGAATTTGCGACTGGTGGTATAGTTACAAAATTAAAAGCAGCAGAWTATCTAATGAAGCGGGGCAGAAAAATGTTTTTATCAAATGGATTTAATTTAGAGGCTGTAGAATCATTTTTACTAAAAGATAAGCATACACTTGGCACGCTTTTTATACCAGAGGTAGATGGTTTTATAGCAAAAACAGATAAATAGAAATAGGGAAAATAAATAAAATGGAAAAATTTTTACAAAAAGCAAAAGATGGAAGTAGGGTACTTTCTATCCTAAGCGGATCTGAAAAAAATAGAATCTTAAAAGAGATGGCTAATGCCCTTAGAAGTAATGTTATGGATTTATTAGAGGCTAATGCCCTTGATATATCTGATGGAGAAAAAAATAATCTCTCTGAATCTCTAATGGATAGATTATTATTAGATGAAAAACGTATAGATTCAATGGCAGTAGCAATTGAAGAGATAGCATCACTAAAAGAGCCAGTTGGACGTATACTTGATGGTTGGGTTACAGAAGATGGTTTAAAGATTGAAAAGGTATCAGTTGCTATTGGCGTAATTGGGATTATTTATGAATCTCGTCCAAATGTAACATCAGATACGGCAGCTTTATGTTTTAAAAGCTCAAATGTATGTGTACTAAAGGGTGGAAAAGAGGCTGAGAACTCTAACCAAGCTATAGCTAAAGTACTTCAAGCTGTATTAGCTAAAAATAACTTACCAAGCTCATTAATATCTCTAATTCCAGATAGTTCACGTGAGGGTGTTAATAAACTAATTAAAATGGATAAGTATGTAGATTTGATTATTCCACGTGGTGGAGCTGGGCTTATTGAACATGTAAGTCAAAATGCTACTGTGAGTATTGTAAAACATGATAAGGGTCAATGCCATACATACATAGATAAAGATGCAAATATTGAWANAGNNSCAATNGSTATNAKCWRKTAWTGYWAARRTNYAAWGRMSTKGWKWMYGTAAYSYTAWRKWRACACTTTTAGTTGATAGGGCTATAGCCTCTGATGTATTAGTAAAATTAAAAGTAGAGTTTGATAAGGCTGGTACTGAACTAAAAGGTTGTTTAGAGACTCAAGCTATCATAGAATCTGGCCATGCTACAGATGAGGACTATGATACTGAATATCTAGCTAATATATTAAATATTAAAGTTGTAGATGGAGTTGAGGGTGCAATTGAGCATATCCTAAGATTTGGTTCAGGGCACTCCGAGGCGATTATTAGTGAAAATATTACTACAGCTGAGAAATTTTTAAATGCAATTGACGCAGCAGCTGTATATGTAAATGCATCAACAAGATTTACAGATGGTGGAGCATTTGGTTTTGGAGCTGAAGTAGGAATATCTACTAATAAACTTCACGCTCGTGGACCAATGGGTATTGAGGGTTTAACTACTTATAAATATAAAATATATGGAAGTGGTCAGGTTAGATAAGTTCGTCTAATTATTATATAAATCAGACAATTATTCTTTTTTGTTGATAAGAATCAAGTTCAGTTTGAAAAAAATTACATATAATTTCTTAAATAAAAAAAGGATGTATATGTCTTTAATTCCAAACGATGCACAAAAGATAGAAGTTATAGGTGCTACAGTTGATTTTTTTGAATTGGTGCAAGATGGTTGTTCTACATACTACTTTGATTCTTCTAAGTGTGGACCGCCAGACCCAATGGTAAATGCTATGAGTGGTTTAAAACTTATTCAAGGTACTCAAAATAAACTTGTAATGATTAATCATAAAGCTCCTGGGGGACTTTTTTCTAAACTAGGGGATGATATATCTCATAAAGCTGTAGTATCTAATAATGGTTTAGTATTAATTACTTTTACCAGTAACTCCGATTCTAGTGCTAATACAGATTTAAATCAAAATACTTGTCACTAATTTTATAAATGTTTTCTATATCGCAAGACTTCGCACCACCATTTAAGTTAATATCCCCATTTTTTATATTGGGAAGTTTATTTTATCTGGCTGCAAGTATATATATGTTTTTTATTTCAGTGGAGAACTTATCTATGCTTGATACAAAAGTATTAGGTTTAGCTCACCTATTTTTACTTGGATTTATTATGATGACTATCTTTGGTGCTATGGCACAGTTAGTCCCAGTAATATTAGAAGTAGGTCACTTTGGTATCGAATTGTTTTATGCGATATGGCCATTATTGGGAATCGGTACGCTTCTTATGGTACTCGGATTTTTAAATTTTCCTCAGCTATTACCGTACGGGGGTGTAGTAGTTTTAATTGCAATGATGATATTTGTGATGGAGTTTTTTTTAACCATAAAAAAAGTAAAAAAATATAATCTTGTTATGAATAGTGTCCTTATTTCAAACACATTTTTATTTTTTGGAGTAATCTTTGGTCTTGTGATGTCATTGTCTTACGCTGGAAGCATTGATGTAGATATAAACGTACTTTTACGTTCCCATGTTTTTTTAGTTATCGGGGGATACATAATAATTACACTTATGGGGCTTTCAGTCGTTTTACTTCCAATGTTTGGTTTATCTCATGGTTTTTCAATGAAACCACTTAAAATAGCAATGATTATTATGAGTATTGCTGTTATTTTGGTAATAGTATCTACATTTACACATATTAAAATAATAGAATATATAGCTTATATTTTAGCATCTAGTTCTCTTTTTGTATATTTTTATTTAATTCAAACTATATACAAAACAAGAGCAAGAAAAGAGATAGATATATATGCAAAAAATCTTATATTTGCGTATGTATCTATGATAGTTTCTCTATTACTAGGCTTGTCTTATCTACTTATATCTTACGAACCATTGTTATTAGCTGCAGCATGGTTGATGTTTTTTGGATTTTTTAGTTTTTCCATTACTGGACATATTTATAAAATTGTTCCGTTTCTTGTGTGGTTTGAAAGATTTTCACCCTTAGTTGGTAAACAAAAAGTTCCAATGTTAAGTGATATGCTTCCAAAAAAAAGTTCATCAGCTCAGTTCTTATTTGCTAGTATTGGGATAGTAGTTATAACTTTTGCAATTTTGTTTCAAAATGAAGTATTAATAAAAGCAGGTGCTTCATTTTTAGTAGTTGGTGCATTAGCATTTTTAAGAAGTATGCTTTATATGATAAATTTTAAACCAGAGGATATATGATGTATAATAAAGAAGAATTGTTTTTAGCAATATCTACTGTAATTGATCCAGAGGTTGGTTTTAACCTTGTTGAAATGGGTTTAATATATGATGCATCCTGTGATGCAGAGGGTAATGCTTATGTAAAAATGACATTATCAACTAAGGCTTGTCCAATGCACCAACTAATTCAGCAGTGGGTAAAAGAATCAGTAGAAAAAATGGCAAATATTAAAGAGGTTATAATTGATCTTGTTTGGGAGCCAGCTTGGAATGCTTCTATGGCTGATGAACATGTAAAAAAAGTTTTATCAGGTTCTTAGTTACTTATTTTAAAATACTTGATTTTAAAATATTAAAGATTTAATGATATAATACTATAAAAATATTATAGGTAGTTAAATGACAGATATCCCACATATCCCAGTTTTATATAGCCATGTACTAGAGGCATTTAGTGATATAGAAAATGGAATTATAATTGACTGTACAATGGGATATGCTGGTCACTCATCTATGCTTTTAAAAGCAAATCCAAATATTACTCTTATTGGTATTGACCAAGACCAAACAGCTATAGATTTTTCATCAAATAGATTAGAGGAGTTTGGAAACAGGGCTGTAATCAAAAAAGGTCGTTTTTCTTATGTTATAAAAGAGATTATAAAAGAGTATGGTGTAAAAAAAATCAAAGGTATATTAGCTGATATTGGTGTATCATCACTTCAACTTGACCAAAAAGATAGGGGTTTCTCATATGTGAGTGGGAACCTAGATATGCGTATGGATAAAGATGCAAAACTTAGTGCAGATATAGTTGTAAATACCTACTCAAAAGCAGATTTAGAAAATATTTTATTAGAATACGGTGAGCTTAGAAATTACAAAAAAATTGCATCTAGTATCATAGATAATCGTCCATTTAATTCAGCTAAAACTCTTAGTGATACACTAAAACCACATATGCCCCAAGGTAAAAAAATACACCCAGCTACACTTTTAATGCAGGCTATTCGTATAGAGGTGAATGATGAATTAGGTGAGTTAAAGTCACTACTTCAAACTATACATGATTCAAACTTTGTAGATACAAAGGTAGCTATTATCTCTTTTCATTCACTTGAAGATAGAATTGTTAAACAAACTTTTACTTCTTGGACAAAAAACTGTATATGTCCACCTGAAGCTATGAGATGTGAGTGTTCAAAAGACTATGCATTAGGAAAAATTCTTTCAAAAAAACCAATTATAGCTACAAATGAAGAGTTGAAAGAAAATGTTAGAAGTAGAAGTGCAAAAATGAGAGTTTTTCAAATAAGAGATAAAAAGTGAATGATAAAATAGAACTTTTAGAAGAAGTTGACTTAGTAATAAATCCTAAAAAAGATTTAGATTTTACATATTTATTAACAGTATTATTATCTATTGTATTTGTTTGTATGTTGTTTTTTCCAAAAATATATATACAACAACAAATTTATTTTAAAAGCAGGGGTATATCAAAACTAAAAAATGAATATGATATATTAAAAGAGGAAAATAAACTAATAAGTACCTCTGTAGAATCTATAAAGTTCAAAAATCAAATACTTGATACAATGTTTTAGGTTTAGTTATGATACGCCGTTTTTTAGAATTTGCAATTGATAAACCACTTCTAAACCATATATTACTTACATTTATTTTATTACTATCTATATTTTCTTATTTAAATATTTCAAAAGAAATTTTTCCACCTATGAATATGGATAAAATTAGTGTAACTGGGGGATATTCTGGTACTTCAGCTGATGTGCTTGATAAAATGCTTGTTAAAACTATAGAAGATGATATGCAAAATATTGATGAATTAGATACTATTAAAACTACCATTAAAAATGGCTCATTTATGATTATAGCTGATATTAAACCAGGTTCTGAAAATATAAATGTTTTAAATGATGTAAAAGATATAGTATCCAATGTAAAAAAAGATATTCCAGCTGATATGCCTGAGCCAATTGCAAAAATAAGTCTTCATAATTTTCCTCTGGTTTTAATAGCCTTAGCTGGTGATAAAAGTAAAAAAGAGTTACTTGAACGGGCCGAAGAGTTAAAGAGTCAGTTATCTAAATTTAAAGATTTAAGTGATATTAGTATACGTGGTGATGCTGATGAAGAATTAGTTATAAAACTAAATGAGCAAAAACTTTTAGCTTTTGGACTAAAGCCAGCCTTAGCTGTAGCATCTCTTAGAAATATTAGTTCTATTTTTCCTATTGGTACTATTAAAGATAAAGGTTCACACCTTTATATTTCAACCTATAATGGTGAAAAAAATAAGATAGATATTGAAAGTACTATAATAAGTGTAGGTGATTTAAGGGTTAGAATCGGTGATATAGCTGATGTGTCTTTTAAACTTAGTGATGAGGCTGAACTCTCTCATTATAATGGGATAAGAAATGTAGCTATAAATATTACTAAGTCTAAGGATGGTAATGCAATAGCCTTAGTAAAAGATATACGTGAAGTTTTAAAAATATCCTTAAAAAAATATCCAGAATTTAAGTATGAGATATATACAGATACATCTATTTGGATAAAAAACCGTCTAAATACAGTTTTTTCAAATATTGCTTTTGGTCTAATGCTTGTATTTATTGCAATGCTTATTTTTATAAATCGTGGAATAGCTATGGTAGTAGCTATAGGAATTCCAGTTAGTTTTATGATTGGCTTAATCACTACTGAATTAATGGGTGATAGTTTGAATATGCTTTCACTTTTGGGTGCCCTTATAGCTTTAGGAATGTTAGTAGATGAGGCTATCGTTGTATCTGAAAATATCTACCGTCATCTTGAAGAGGGTATGGAGAGACGAGAAGCTGCTATAGTTGGAGCTTTAGAGATGTTTCCAGCAGTTTTAACAGCTACTCTTACTACTGTTTTTGCATTTTTACCAATGTTACTTTTAACTGGTGAAATGGGTATGTTTATAAAAATAATACCAATTATGATAACAGTACTGCTTATATCATCATTATTTGAAGCATTTTATTTCCTACCACTTCATGCATATGATTTTTTAAAAGTTGCGGATGAGGATAGTTTTACTAAACGTATATGGACTAAGTTTGGTTCTTGGCATAGTAATGTATTACACTTTGTATTTGGAAGGAAATGGGTATCACTTATTGTGATTGTAGTAAKMMKCYWGTYTTTAANNNCWTYTSYMYTTATTAAAAACTCAAAATTTCAACTTTTTCCAGACTTTGATAATACTCAAATATATGTATATGGTAAGGTAAATATAAATAATGAATTAGAAGATACAGAAAAAATTGTAACTACTTTAGAAAACAAGTTACTAAAAAATATAAATGATGATGAAGTATCTTCAATTACCTCAGTTATAGGTTTTCAATTAGATGCTAAAAATAGAGCCGAGACTGGTGAAAATCTATTTCATATATTTATAGACTTACATGAACGTGCACCAAGTAATGCTTTTGATACATATATTAGCCCTTATTTATCTCTTGAATACAATAAAGATATATTATCTAGAAGTAGGGATGGAAAGGATATAGCAAAAGATTTAGAAAAGATTGTGAATCCATTTAGAGAATTAAAAGATGAAGATGGTATAAATCTGTTTGAAGAACTTGTTGTAAAGGTACCTGGAGCTGGAGTAGTAGCCTCAGATATAGAACTTAGTTTATCTGGAAAAAGCGAGCAAAAAACAAAAGATGGTGTTAAATATCTAAGTGATGCATTAAATGCTATAGATGGTGTAAATAATGTCTCAGATGATGCAACCTTAGGTGAAAAAGAGTTAAAACTACGTGTAAATGAATATGGACAGCAATTAGGCTTTAATGAGCAGCTTATATCTAAAGAACTTCGTTCATACTACCTAAAGGRTGAGTATGCAAAAATGTTTAATGAWARWGGTNTTAKTMRKATAAAAATAGAAAGCTCAGTAAATAAAAAAATAGATTCTATAAACTCTATAGAGGTTCAAGTACCATCAAGCAATCAGTTCGTATTACTAAAAGATGTATGTGATTTTATTATGATACAAGGTTTTGTATCTTTAAAAAAAGAAGATGGAAAAAGAATTTCTACAGTTGTAGCATCTTTAGATAAAAAAATTATAACATCTTCAGAGGTTATAGAAAAACTAAAACCATCATTTGATAAATTACGAAATGATGGATATAAGTTAGATGTAAAAGGTGAAGAAAAAGAGAATAATAAAAATAAAAAAGAGATGTTACAATCAGCTGTAATAGCAATATTTTTAATTTTTATTACCCTTGTATGGCTTTTTGATTCTATAAAAAAATCTCTTATAGTAATCAGTACCATCCCTCTTGTACTTCTTGGTGTTTATTTTGGACACCTAGTAATGGGCATAAACATTACTATGCCAGGATTGATAGGCATAGTTGGTCTTGCGGGGGTAGTTGTAAATGATGGACTTATAGTTGTAAACTTTATAAAAGGCTCCAAAGATACAGAAGAGTTGATGAAAAGAGCTGGTACTAGACTTAGACCAATTATCTTAACTTCTTTAACTACAGTTTTAGGTCTTTGCACATTGATTTTCTTTGCATCTGGTCAGGCTATGATACTTCAACCAATGGCAATTTCTTTAGGTTTTGGTATAGCTTGGGCTACTGTTTTAAACCTTATTTACGTGCCTCTTTTGTATGCAGTTGTATTTAAAATTAAAGATAGGCCAAATATCAGTAAAATATAAGGTTTTATTGAATATAATTCCGCCCTAAGTGGGTTCGTAGCTCAGTTGGTTAGAGCCCTCCGCTCATAACGGAGTGGTCCCGTGTTCGAGTCACGGCGAACCCACCACTTAGAAACTTCATAAATAACGTTCTTTCAGAGAAAAATCAAAAACTAAATATTACTTAAGAATTGACTAGGATACCACTTATGGTACCACTTTTACTATTATTTTTTTTAAGTCATCCATATTCTCTATAACTGGGATGAAATATTGCTGTGAAGATACTCCCTTAAAATTTAATTTTTATTTAATTTTCATGTTTTATAATTAAAAATATACGTGAGGATGTTTCTATGAAAAATATAAAAACTGTACTAAAGTGCTTAATAACCGTAGGTTTGATGGGTACTGTCTCTTTGGCATATGAGGGTGAAATTGATGATAACGATATGTATACACCACAGACAACTATCTTGAAAAATATGAATAAAAAAGAGAGTTTAACTGTTTTAGGTGAAATTCTTTCACCATTTGAAGATATGACGGAGTATGCTTTAAATCAAGATTTAAACGGTATGAAAAAATCTTACAAAGAGATTGAAAATAATGAAGACATTTTTTTTCTTAAACAATCTATAAAGCCAGATAAGTTGCAGTTATTATCTCAAAATATATTTAAAGAGAGCGTTTTTAATTTTAAGTYTACAAAGGTGATAGCGGAACAAATACATATAGAAAACTTAGACTACATGGGCTTTAAACTCCGYGCGCTTTTAGGGTAAAATAAAATTGACTATACTCAGATGGCTAAGACCGTAGCAAACGCTAAAATTGAGTGGATAGCAATTAATGGCAAAATCAAAGATCAAAATAGTGTCGATGCATTTAATTTACTTTTCAACGGACTTACGTTGAGTATTAAAAATGAAAACGCCAAAATGGTTGAAATTTTAGCTTCAATGGATTTGGCTTTAGTTGATATTATTGAAAAATATTTTGAATATGATCAGGTAGAGGATTAAAAAGATAGTGCTTATATCCGTTGTTTGTATTTTGGCAAATGCAGATCTGTTAAATTTTCATAAACAGACACTCAATACTTTAGCCAATCCATTGAACACCACTGATATATCTTTCAATAATACTCTTGATCTCTTTTGCAAAGGAGATTATAAAGAAAAAGAGTTGGTATTATATATTAAAGCTAGAGAAAAAGGTTTAGATATACAAAAAGAGAAACTTTTTATTGCATTAGTGGATAGGATAACTAACTATGCTCAAATAAAAAAGCAGCTGTTGTTGTATCGCTCACTTCTAAATGAATAGCAAAGCATCTATAATAAACTTCAAAAACTGCATGCAAGAGGAGCGATTTCACGGATTGACCTGCTGCGATTTAAAAATAGGGGTCAGGTAAGAATGGCACTAACTTAAGGAAAAAACCTTAAAAAAACAGATAATTATCAGAGTTGGAATACAACTAGCTTTAATCAAGAAATCATCAACAAATAAAATTCTAAAATTAAAGTTAGTCGTAATGAGTTATAGCAAAAAAATCATAAATAAACAGCAAACTATTATTCTAAAAAAATTCAATTTAGATTTTATACAAAGTTTTAGATAAAAAGGTACCTGAAACCTTTTTTCTTGATTTAACATCGCTTGTTGATAATCTGATGTTGGAACATTAGTACCAGTAGTACCTAAAGTCAATCTACCAGAGTTTGTTGTAATTGGCATCTCACCACCCATTGTTCTAACTATAGATGTACCACCACCACCACTAGCTCTAATAGCAGCTACATTATGGCTTGCTCCTTGTGTGATTTGTTGTGTTAGGGCTTGTCCTATTGGAGCAACACCAGGTAGTGTTGACATAGCTCTCATTGAGGACATATTATCAAAGTCAGCAGCACCTAAAGAAGATGGAGTGAATAATGCACCAAATGCTCCACTTGCAGCAGCAAAGCCTAAATCTATAGCTCCCATTGCTGTTTCACCTGATATACTTGGTCCACTTCCTTTATTGTATTGAGAGCTTCCTGGTATATTTCTACCATTTGTAGGTCCATGACTTGATGTTAGCCAATCAGAAGCATTTGAAATATCTTCCCCTAAGTTACCAGTCAAGTATTCATACGCAGAAGCTCCAGCTGCTAATGTTGCTGCTAGTGCTACTCCAGCTTTTGTACTTGGCTTGATGTTTTTACTCATTTTTGATAGAATAGATTTATTAGACGGATGGGCTGGATGATTTTCATTCATTCCCCCTCCGTAATTTGTATTGGAGGTTTTATTATGGATATCCCTATTATTATCGACCCCATCATTACTGGGGTTATAATTGTTTTTAGTGTTGTCGGTGTAGTTGCTATTATCGGTGGAACCATTAGTGGATTGATTAGAAGGTTTATTTCCAACTAAGTTGTCAAATTTATTATACAATCCCTTTCCAAACTTAGTCAAAGCCCCACCGCCTTGACCTCTAAAGCGACTATAAGCCTCTTGCATAAGTAAACCAGCTGTAGCTATCCCAACACCTTGTGAGATTAAACCACTAGGCTTACCACTACCTATATTACCATCTCTATTAATATCAAATCCAGTAAGATTTTCTGCTTTATTAAGAAGCCAATTATTACCGCTTTGTGCTGCATTAGCTAAACGAGCAGGAAATCTTTTCATGAAGTCAATGTTACTCTCTTCTTTTTTTAGTTCAGCAGCTATCGCCTCTGGGGAGCTATCTCTATTCTCTTTTTCTAAAAATGCTTTAGTATTGTCGTATGTAACACCCATCTTACCAAAACTTGTCACACCCTCTTTTTTTTGTGCATCTACATAGGCATCTTTGTTATTAAATGAGTTAATTGTAGATAAACTTTTAGCAGTTTGCCCCTCGGCTAAAGTAGCCTGTAACTCTTTAAATCCTTCTGGGCCTTTTGCTTCTTTTATACTAGAAATATCACTCCTAGTCTGAGCACCAGCTTTAGTACCAGCGATATTAGCTAGTTTCTCTATAGCATCAGCTATCTTTTGAGTATCAGAATGAAGTCCATCTTTAGCATCACCTTCTTTTAGTTTTTCTCCTAAAATTTTCATTTGTTCAGTAGTCTTTAGATTAGAATCTATTCCAGCTACCCTAGCATGTTCATCAATACTACCACCATATGATTTTAATGCACCCATAGTTTGTGCAACTTTAACTGCTTCGGCATCTGCACTAGTAGTTATATATACACCATCTCCATTTTTACTTTTAGCATCTCGTATAGAAGCAGCTGTACCCATCTTAACATCAGAATCTTTTTTTGCCATTTCATCTAAATCATCTTGCCAATTAGAATTCATTGACATATGCCTTTTAGCACCAACTACTTTTGAGGCAGTACTACCACCTTCGTATTCCCCTGCATCTATAGCATCACTTAGAGATACTTTTTTTCCAAACGATGCAATAGATGAAGCTTTTTGAGCTGCTTGATTTTCAATCCCCTCCAAATAATTATCAACACCTTTAGTACCAGCACCTTCTAAAGTTCCAATATCTGTTCTAGCCTTTGATTTACCAGATAATTCCCCTGCATTAAAAGCGGTTTCAGGAGTTATATCACTATAACCAGCGACACCACCTAATTTACTACTTGCTTGACTTACAGAACCACTGTGAATAGCATCAATGGATTTAACATTAAGATTATCAGCCTCCATTGCTCCTGCTTGCATAGCACCTTGAACTCTCCCAGAGTTGTATGCAACTTCTCCACCTCCTGCTGCATCTATTCTATTTCCTGCTTCAGCCAAACTTCCCATCTTTTTAAGATGGTTGAGCTTGTGTTTTATTGTATAAAAACGAGTAGATAGTACTCACGCAGGCGTTCTAATCTCTAAGCTATAGATATGGGGTCTGAAAAGAAAAATATTATATGAAGTATATCTTAATGGGCGTGTAGAAATTTGTAATATTTTAGAAGAAGCTAAAAAATTATTTATTTCTCTTAATAAGATCTAAATAAATATCCACTGCATCTTTAGCCATCTGCTCTTTTTGGTTACTATATCGTTGAGTTGTAGTAATTTGTTTGTGTCCTAGTGCTCTTTGTATTGATTCTAGTGGTACATTGTTATTAACAAGAGTAAAGCCTAGTAAGTGTCTAAAATCATGTATTCTCATATTTTCTATGTCTGTATTTGATTTTATTCGTTTCCATAATGCCTTTGGGATAGATGCCATCTTTTTATCTGTAACATTTGACTTAAAAATTAAGCCTTTTTCTATAGGTAATAATTCTAAGTGTTCTATAATTTCTTCATCGAGCATATATGTCTGTTGGTATCTAGTCTTGCTATTTTTATCTTGAATTGTGTATATTTTATTTTTTAAATCTAAATCTTCCCAGCATAATGATCTTACTTCATTGCTCCGTCTTCCCCGTAACAAAAATATAAACATTAGTCTATATTTATTATCTGGTATATTCATAATTTCATCAATAAGAGCTTTAGCTTTTTCATCAGATAGTGAAAAATATCTAGTATTATCAAACTTTGRGAATTTTAAAAAGTCAGTTGGATTTTTATCTACATAGCCAAGTTCAATAGCTTTCTTAAAAAGTGGTGAAAAAAACTCTTTGACTATGATTATATAACTTCCTTTTTTATTCTTGCTAATCATTAGATTGATTATTTTTTGTAAATCTGAACTAGTAATCATTGTAAGTTTTTTATTTTTTAGTGGATTTAATACATATTTGTAATAAAAATAATATCCTAATTTATGACGAGATTCCGAGATAACACCTTTTCTTAGTTCTTGAAATTCATGAAAAAATTTATCAAGAGTTGGATTATCTGCTTTTTTTGTTGATTGTCCTGCTTTATGAGTATTTATAAGTTCTACTCGCCTATTGAAAGCTAAAGATGGATTGGTTCTATACTTATCGTTGGAATATCCTACAATCTGCTCAATCTCAGTTCCATTGACTTTTGCTCTGGCTAAATATGTTTTGATTTTTGATTTAGAATCTTCTTTGACATATATACCAGTGTATTTAGTTTTTTTGAAATCTTTTCTAGTTCCCATAATATTAATTAAGCAACAAGTCCAAATTCAACTTTAAATTTGGTAGCTTTTACTTCTGGTACTAATGAATTATTTTGCTTATGTAGTTCAACTATCCCATAACGTTCTAGTGTCTTAAGTGTACGAGAAAGGTTAGATTTAGCTCTTCCTGTAAGTTCTTCTAGCTCTTTTAATGATTGAGGATTGTTCTCAAGGATAACTTTTAATAAATCTTGATTTTCATTAGAAAGTATTTGTGCCATTGATTTGATAGATTCAAACCATATTTTAGGCTCATTTTTTTTTTGATTATAAATACCTTTAGCAATGTCTATAGTACGTTGCTTGTATAGTTCTCTTGACATAATACCAACTTTTATTGTTTTCATTTTCATTAGTTATTCTCCATATAATATTCAGCACTTTTCCAAAAATCTTCTATGAGTTGATAAGCTGATTCAAATTCATAAGCAACTATATCCATTTGTTTATGGATATGATCATAAGATTCTTTTTTAGCACTATATTTTTTTGATGATTTAAAACTATGTGCATTATCATAACCTATAACTCTATGATTATTTTTATCATGAAGTGTCAAGGAATATCTAATATCATGTGGTATTGTTTTAGTCGGTTCAACTAGATATGCTTCAAATTTAACCCAATAACCATTATCCATAGGAAAAACTTCGCCATGTAAATTTAGCAAATTTTCTAAATCATTCACTAATACCCATTGTTATCATCTAATGATAATATAATTAACTTTAAATCTTCTTTAGTTTAAATATGTACCTATAAAAGAAGTCTATCATATAGACCCCACTTTTTTAGTAAAAAATAGATATATTTAGTAAAATAAGATACAATACAGTTTTAGACAAGATGTCTATAGATACCGTATTTATGGTATTTAAATGAATATAGTGTTAAATAATAAATAATATGACCTTTGCACTAATAACGGAGTGCTTCCGTGTTCGAGTCACGGCGAACCTACCACTTAGAAACTCCGCAAACAACAAACTTTCCAAAAAATATTAAATCAATAATTCCATCCCTAAAATACAAATCTTTTGAAATGAAATTTATAAGTGTTGCACTTTAAACTTGAATTGGTGCTTCTTATGCCGATATACACTCATATAATAAACTTAAGGGGAGAAAAAATGATAAAAAGTATATTACAAATATTAATTATAGGTTTATTTGCAACAGGCTGTTCGACAATGATATCTCCTGAGAAAACTTCTGTGTATATCCAGTCTAAAAAGGATGGACAAGCATTTATAGTTAAAGATACTGAGGGCACTATAGTTGCAAAAGCAATTACTCCTGCTGTAATAAAGTTAGATAATAAAGGTGATTCATCGTATACATACCTTACACAATGCGAAACTAAACTTGAAGAAAGTGAAATGAATGAGTGGGTATTTGGTAATCTTCTTATGGTTAGTATTACAGGGCTTATTATTGATATATCAAATGGATATTCTAATGAACCAGTTGATAAAGTATCATTATTAAATTGCAATACAGTAAGGAAGAAAAAGATAGCTAGGTTAGCAAGAAAGCAAGACTGTGGAAACTATGTTAATGAGTATGATAGATCGATTTATGATTTTAATTACAAAAAAAATAAGAAAACTATATATAATTTGAAATATTCACAAGATCATTTACTTAAATATTGTTCAGATTATGTTGATATAAGTCATTATCGTAAACAAGCATCAACTATAAATAGAGTATATGCAAGTTACTTATAGGGACTACTAAATATATTTAGTAGCCCCTTGTGTAGTTAAAGGTAGTGTTCAATAATCTGTGTCAGCATCGAGTAATTCCTAAAATTGTATCATAAGTTTAAAGCTTTATCCAAACGTCCTTCAAAGTGAATTGCAAGTTGAGAGATGGTTAAACTCCAATTTCTTACAGGCATAGTCCATTTTTTTGAGGCATTTTGAATACCCATAAAAAGTAGTTTAAGTAAGCTATTATCGTTAGGGAAAGCACCTTTAGTTTTGTGAGTGTTCTAAACTGGCGATGCACTGACTCAATGATGTTCGTAGTATAAATCACTTTTCTAATATCAGCTGGATATTTAAAATAAACAGATAGATTCTCCCATTTTTTTCTCCAAGAAGTAAAGACAATAGGATANTTTTTGCCCCATTTTTCTTCTAACTTATCGAGTTCAATTTCAGCCTCTTCTTTGGTAAATGCTTGATATACTTTTTTCAGCTCTTTTACAAACTGCTTTTGATTGGCAGAGCCTACTGATCTGTCAACCAAAAACAGGAGAAAGAATATAACTCTCTAAGCAACTATTTCTTAATGAAGTCTTTGACGATTGTAAAAAATCTCTATATATTCAAATATTTCTTTAATTAGTTCGTTTAATTGTTCATCTTTTTTTTGCATGATGGAGCCATTTTTAATCCATTGGTAGTAACAGCTTTGACTTACTTGTAAAACCTTACACATAGTAGATATATTAAAACTCATGTTATGTTCTTTCATCCATGCATACTTTATAGAGTTTACCCTCAAGGGGTATAGGAATCTTTTGCGAAGTATGCGGTTGCCTTTTTAAAAATATCTCTTTCTTGTCGAAGTAATTTATTCTCAGATTGTAAGCGTTTTAGTTCTTCTGATACACTGTTTTTTATGGGAGATTTTGGAGTTTTATATCTATCATCTGTAAAGAGGTTATTTTTACGCTTATATGTTTTTATCCAATTATAAATTGTCTTTGGATTTACATATAAATCAGCTCCTATTTCAAAACAGATTCCTCACTATTAAGTGCTAGTTGAACTGTTTAATCTTTAAACTCTTTGGTGTATTTGCTTGTTCTCATTTTTGACCTTTTTATTATCAGTATTTTAACTTAGAATAGATAACTATTCTTTGTCCTGATAATGGTAGTCAGATCAAATTTTACAAGCAGAGATTGTAGTTGATGTTAAAAAATTAATAAGTTATGTTTTTGATTTTTTTCAAGGTAGTAATTGATAATTTTTTTTAGATGATATAGCAATAAAAGACGTTGATATTAAGATGGGTATCTTCTCTTTTATTTAAGGGAACATGGAAATACTCAATATATGTGGAACAATCCTCTTTGTACCCCAAGAGCTAGTGGAGGTGGTACATCTATAGTTAGAACTATGAGTGGATATATTAAGCTTAAACCTCAAAGAAAGGTATTATTCTATAACCAATACCGTAGATACTCTCTATACTATTCTCTGGAAGTTTTTTTCTAAGTTTAGATACTAATTTTCTTATATTAGTTGCGTCAAGATTTTCATTTAAAGTTTTATAGTGAGAAGTTATGTCTTCATTAGAATATATTTTACCAATATGTTCACTTAATAGTCTTAAAAATATGATTTCATACTTTGTTAAATAAACTAAATTTTTATCTTCAAAAAGTGAATTATTATCTCTATCAAATACAAAAGAGTTATTTAGTTTAACCTGAACAGATCTAGTTTCATCTATATTTAAAGTATCAGTAAGTTTGATTTTTTTAGATGCATTTAGCAATACACTTAGAAGATCTTGATAATCAATAGGTTTTTTTATAAACTGCTCAATTCCAAGGTTAATAAGTGGAAGTAAATGTTTTGTATCATCATGTGCAGATAATATTATAACAATTTGCTTTGGATTGATATTATAGATATTTTCTGTCAATTCAACCCCATTTAAACGAGGCATCTGTATATCTGATAATATAATGTCATAATACTTTTCATAATTATCATAAAATGTTTTATATGTATGAAGAGCTTCTTCACCGTTTACGGAACTATCTACAACATCAAAAAAGTTTTTTAAAATTTCAGTAGTATTAGTTCTAAGGTCATCATGATCTTCAATAAACAATATAGATAGTTTTTTAGTATATGATAATAATTCTTTTGAATTTAGCATTTTATCCACTTAATTTAATTTTATAATGATTAGTATAGCGATAATTTGTTATATTTCCAATAAATATAGCTTAAATTGTAAATATATTATTTTATATTATAAAAAAAGAGAAAAAATGATAGTAATTATTAACGGAGAGGTACGAGAGTTTAGTGAAAATATAAGTATAGAAACTGTACTTAAAGAGTTGTCTTTGGATGGAAAAGTTATGGCGGCAGCTATAAATATGGAAATAGTGAAGCAAGACAACTGGGCTTCACATACAGTTAAAGATGGTGATAAGTTAGAATTACTTGACTTTGTTGGTGGTGGATGATTCTATAGCTACTGCAGCTATAGCATAATCACCATCGTGAGTTATAGATAAACTAGTATCTGTGATATAAAAATTAGACACAAGTTTATCTGATAAATTTAGTATAGGTGCGCCTTTTATTGTCTTAGATATACTAATATCATGAAAATTACACTCCGCACCAATACCAACACCAAGAGCTTTTGAACACGCCTCTTTAGCCGCCCAAAATCCAGCTGCAGTTTTATAGTTTTTTACTAGTTTAATCTCATCTGTATTTAAAAATTTTTGAAGTGCTTTGTCACCAAATCTCTTTATTAGGTGGTTCATACGACTTACTTTAATAAGATCAATTCCAATCATTTATTAATAACAAATTCTGAGTATTTTTGTAACATGAAGCTGTTCCTTTTCCCTGTATTACATTGTTCTGAGTGTCTTTTATAAATTATGAAAAATCACTAAGTCCGCTAAAAGTCTGCCTATTTTTGTTTATAATTAAAGAAAAAATTATCAGTTAAAATTTTATCTTTTATCTTTTATCTGAATATTTTTTAACTCTTTTCTAGCTTTTTTACTTTGTATAATAACTCAATATTTTGTTGAACATTTTCATCATAATCTTCAAGCATTTTAGAATTTTCTACAAGTGTATTATACATTAATAATTTTTTTTTGCTTTATTTTTATAAATTAAAAATATATTAAATTCATGCAAAGTGTCATGTAATATCATAACAAGGTCTTATTAAAATGAAAAAACTTAATAGTAAATATGGGTGCATAATTTTCTACTTTATTTTATAGTGCATTAAATAATAATCAACTAGATTAAGCTTCAAACTTTTACTGAGTCCACGATGTAAACTAATCATATTTTTCATGTTAGAGAACACTCCACCTTCCAGTGTATTAGTTGTATTTTGAATGTATATTTTTTTATGTAAATAGATAGGGTAAATTAGTTTTCAAATTTCTGTAAGCAGCTCTAATTTTGGGATTAGTATAATGAAGTTCTCCAGTAGTAGATGAAACACTTTTTTCTTCTAAAAAGTCCTTATATGATTCATTCCAATCATCAAGTTTATTAATAAGATTTTTCTCTGTAGTTTTAGTTAATCTTAAAATTATTTTCTATAAAGCTTTATATAAGCCTCTCTTGCCATCTAAAGTTACACTTTTAATACTGTAACCAAGTGAAATAAGTTCTTCTTTTAAGTATCTGTAATCTTGTACTATTTCACTTTCAATATGTTTCCAAATTAATATCTCTTTGGATTCAAAATCTTTGAAAACCAAAGTGCCTAACTTATCTTTTCTCTTACTATAAAAAGTTGCATCACAAACTAAATTAACTACTCTTGGGTTATGTACTTTTTCATTATTTATGATTTTTTTGCTTAATAATGGCATATAACTACTTTAAAAGTCCGCTTATTTTGCTCAAAAGTGGTTTTTTTAGCTTAAAAATGAAGATAGTGTATCATAGGAAAACCACTATGTAAAGGGGCTTATAGTGGTTTGATGAAATTTGCTTAAATTAGCCTACTGAATAACAAACTCTGTAAAATATATACCTTGTACATTTCCGTCTTTAATCATAGAATTTAAAGTATCCATAATTTGTTCAGATACTTTTTGTTTTCCTTTTTTAGATGATATCTCTTCTAGAGTTTTAGATGAAAGTATTCTGATAACCCTATCTCTAATAACCGGAGATTTAGCATCTAGTTCTAGACTTAACTCGTCACCATTAAGTTCCAGAGACATAGTAGCTTTTAGATAACGACGTCCCTGATCACTTTTTAGATTAACTGTAAAAGTGTCAAGTGGATAAAGGATTCCAATCTCACTTAAAGGTCTTGAATATGGAAGTGCTGTAGAGCTGCCTCTTGATTGTCTTGCTGAGCCTCTTTGGTTTTGTTGAACCATTGGTGCATTATTTTGTTGCATTTGCATCTGTTCATCATCACCACCCATAAGTAACATTGCTAAAATAGCACCGCCGACAATTATTAATACTAATACAACTATGATAATAATCATAAGCATATTACCAGATTTTTTTTCTTTTGTTTCTGCTGCGTCTTCAGTCTCTTTAGTTTCTTCTTCAGCCATTATATATCCTTGTTTTCTTCTATGCTAGTATATCAAAATTTTTACTTAATTAGTCACATTTTTTTATATCTAAGGCTTTGATAATTTCCTCAAAAATATCACCACACTGGCGATTTGTATCATCTTGATACTCTATTACTAAAACTTCTCTATCATTAGAAATAGAACAGGTATAAGTTTCTGGTTCTTCACAAGATTTAGTTATCATCTGCTTAACACAAGAGTGAACTCTTTGTTTTTCTTCTTCATTACTATAAGCTAATGATAACTTTGAAAATTTTTCTTCACTTCTAACTTCTGCATCAATCATTTAAGTCCTTTATTATTCATGATGGAATTATACATCCTTTATATTAAAAATGGTTTTAAATCAATACCATTCTAATAGTTTTGTAACTTCATCAACTATAAAAGTTTTAATAGTGGTTTTTTCAAGAGGTTCTTTTGATAAAAGTACCTTTGTTATTTTTTGCATTTTTGCCTCTTTTAATCTAACATCCATTGCATAAACTTCTCTAACATCTCCAACAAGCGATACCTCACCTATAAAGATAGTCTCTTTTGATATAACTCTATCCCTAAAGCTACTAATTATAGCTGCTAGAACTGCTAAATCTGCTGATGTTTCTGTTATTTTAATACCACCTGTGATATTTATAAATACATCATATCCAGATAAAGGTATCTCTAGTTTACGTTCTAATAATGCTAAGAGCATATTTAACCTATTTGTATCAAAGCCTGTAGCCTGTCTTTTTGAGTTTGGAGTATGTGATTCAGATACTAAAGCTTGGACTTCTAGGATAATAGGTCGTGAACCTTCCATAACTACAGTTAGAGYTGAAYCAGCTTGTTTAGAATTGCGATTAAAAAATCTAGAGGCTATATCAGTTGCAGATATTAAACCTTCATTTTTCATCTCAAATACGCCAATTTCACTTGTTGGTCCAAAACGATTTTTAAATCCTCTTAGGATTCTTAGTTCTTGAGAACTATCACCTTCAAAATATAAAACAGTATCAACCATATGTTCTAATACACGTGGTCCAGCAATGGAACCCTCTTTTGTAATATGTCCAATAATAAATATAGCTATATCTTTTTCCTTAGCTATACGCATAAGTTCAAATGTGATTTGTCTAACCTGAGTTACAGAACCAGGGGCTGAGCTTATATTTTCAGAATAAAGTGTTTGAATGGAATCTATGATTAAAAACTCATAAGACCTATGTTTAATCTCTATAAGTACCTGTTCTAACCTAATTTCACTTAGTAAATATAAAGTATTTTGATTGGCATTTAGTCTATTTGCACGAAGTTTAATCTGAGTAGTAGACTCCTCTCCTGTTACATATAATACATTTTTATTTGATGAGGCTATATTTGCTGCTACTTTTAAGAGTAGAGTAGATTTACCAACTCCAGGGCTACCTCCAATTAAAGTTAATGAACCAGGTACTATCCCACCACCAAGTACCATATCTAATTCTTTATCTAAAGATGAATATCTATATACCTCTTGCTCTTCAACCTTGTTAATACTTATAGCTTTTGTAGATGAAGATGATGTAGATTTAGTCTGCTTTACTATCTCTTGTTGATGTTCATTTAATTCAAGGAAGGAATCCCATGATGCACAGTTTGTACATTTACCCATCCATTTTGGAGTAGTTAATCCACAATGTTGACATTCAAAAAGAATTTTCTTTTTAGCCATAAAATTAGCCTTTTTTAATTAAGTAAGAAATTATACTTTTTTTTATATATAAAATATTAAAATATTGCAAATTGACATATATGACAATTCAATGATGATAAAGTATAAGAAGTGCAGATTACTAAAAATTATTTAAGGGTTGGTATGAAAAACATTAATGATGTTACACTAATGGTAAAACTATTGGTTGGAGCTATGTTATTTATGACTATAGTAGTATCTATACAAAGAAATGATGTACTTTTAGAAAAAAGTTATAAATCTTTAATATATTCATATAAGACATTAGCTAATCATTTGCTGACTCAAATATAACGTCAAGTAAACCATCTACAAATTCATATTTATCAAAAGGTGTTAGGTTTTCTGGTTGTTCACCAGTACCTACATAAAGTATTGGTAACTCTAAAGCATAAGCTATACTAAATATACTTCCACCTTTTGCAGTTCCGTCAAGTTTTGTGATAATTATTCCATCAATTCCAATCATTTCATTAAATGCTTTTGCTTGTGCAATTGCAGAATTACCTTGAGTACCATCAATTATAAGTGTAGTCCTATGTGGCGATCCAGCATGTGCCTTATTACAAATTCGATTGATTTTTTTAAGCTCATTTGATAAATTTGTTTGAGTATGTAAACGTCCAGCTGTATCTATAATTACATAATCAAAACCTTTAGATTTTGCAGAATCTATAGTGTCAAATGCTACAGCTGAACTATCATGACCTTGTTTAGAAGATACTATAGGTACGTCAATTTTTTTCGCCCATAATGTTAATTGCTCAATTGCAGCTGCACGAAAAGTATCACCAGCACCAAGCATAACTTTTTTACCTTCGTTTTTATATCTACTTGCTAGTTTAGAGATAGTTGTGGTTTTTCCAGCCCCGTTTACTCCAACAATTAATTCAACAAAAGGTGCCGTAAATTCTACTTCCTTATATGATGTATAAGCTAATGTAGCTAAAAGTTTAGAACGTAATATATCCCGAGTAATTTTACTTTGATATATCTCATTTAAAATAATTTCAACTAAATCATAGGCAACATCAGCCTCAAGTAAAATGTCTTCAAGTTCATCTTTTGTAAAAGACACCTTTTTTTTAGGTGCAACTGACCTAATAGCTTCGGCAGTTTTAGCAAGAGATTTTTTTATAAATCCAAACATTAATATTTATCTCTTTTTACTAGAGTTTTACCTATTGGCAATAAAGGCATACTTAATAACATTTTATAAACCTAATGCTTTTTTAATATCACTCTCAACAAATTCTTCTTCTACCATACCTACAAAATGATTAATAAGTTTTCCATTTTTATACATAGCCATTGTAGGTATTGGATACCTATCACCTAATCCTAATTCTTTTACAATTGCATCAGCTAACTTGCGGTTTTGATCTGAATTAACAAGTATATATTTAGCATTATAAGTTTTTGCAAACTCTAAAAGTTTGGAATTTTCTATATTATCTTCAATAGTTATACCAATAATAACTAGATTATCTTTATACTTTTTTTGTAAAGAACTTAGGTGAGATGCAGATGCACGACATGGTGGACACCAAGTTGCAAAGATATCAAAAATAATTACCTTGTCTTTAGCTCCATCTAAAATAAAAGCATTAGCCTCTTTTTTTACAATATATTGTTTAGAATCTGTAGATGTTAAGACATATTCGTTTTTTGAAATCATATTATTAATTTCTTGTGTCTCTTTTTCTTCACTTGAACATCCATTAAATGTTAGTAAAAGTATAATTGAACTTAGTAAAATAGATTTTTTTATCATAAATGTACCTTTTTTCTTTTTTTTTTAGTAAAATATGCGAAATTCTACCATAAAGATTTTATATGCCTCTTACAAAAACAATATTTAGAACAAATTGTATAAAAAAACTAAAAGAAGCTTCTACACATAATAAATTTTATAATGATTATCATCTTAATAAGAGACTGCAAAAGGAACTAAATAGACTGAAATATAAAAGTATTTTATTTTATTATCCATTACCTTTTGAAGCTGATATAACAAAAACAATTAAAAAAATACGAAGAAAATGTGATATATTTGTTCCATTTATGCAAGGAGCAAGTTTTAAGATGGTACCATTTAGGTTACCGCTAAAAAGAAGTAAATTTGGTATTTATGAAGCGGGAAATAGTTTAAGAAATATAAAAAAAATAGATATAGCTATAGTACCAACGGTTGGGATAGATGGAAATTTACAAAGAATTGGTTTTGGAAAAGGGATGTATGATCGTTTCTTTGCAAAGTTAAATAAGAAACCATATACGATTTTTATTCAAGAAAAAATTTGCAAAACAAATAAATTTATCTGTGATGATTATGATATATCATGTGATGTATTAATTACACCACAACTAGAAGTTAGACATAAAAGAATTATCTCGCCAAAGGCGAAGCTTTAAAAATTATAGGAAATAAAAAATGTTAAATGAGATACTAATTGGTGGCTCTATAGCTACAGTTAGTGGACTTATTGGATTTTTCGTCTCTAAAAAAATTACTAATGTTAATTTTGATATTTACACTGAAAAAGCTAAGGCTCAAGCTAGTGCAATTGAAAATGAAGCACAATTACTTTTACATAAGGCAAATCAAAAGTCTCAAGAATTAGAGCTAGGGGCTTTAAAACAATATGAAAGTGCAAAAGAAAGAGCTAAGGCTGATCTTAATCAAAGAGAAGATGATGTAATACGAAAAGAACATAGTTTTAAGCGCTATAAACAAAATGAAGAGAAAAGAATTCATGATGATAGTATTTCACTTAAGGCAAAAAAAGTAGATTTAGAACGAAATGAAAAATCTTTAAATTCACTAAGAAAAAAATATGAATATAAAATGGATGAGGCACTTAATAATATAGAGGACTGTGCAGGTATGACACAGGTTGAGGCTAAAAAAGTATTACTTGAAAAGATTGAAGAAAAGTCTCGTGCAGATATAGCTCATATAGTAAGAAAATATGAAAATGAAGCTAGAACTGAGGCAAAGAAAAAAGCTTATTATATTTTAGCTCAGGCTACTAGCCGTTTTGCTGGTGATTTTGCCTCAGAAAGATTAACAAACTTGGTGCATTTAGATAATGATGAACTAAAGGGGCGCATAATTGGTAAAGAGGGGAGAAATATTAAATCCCTTGAGACACTTTTAGGTGTAGATATTGTTATAGATGATACACCAAATGCAATACTTGTAAGTAGTTTTAACCTTTACCGTAGGGCAATTGCTACAAAAACTCTACAATTATTGATTGAAGATGGACGTATCCAGCCTGCACGTATTGAAGAAATATTTTCTAAGGTATCTGAAGAATTTGATAATTCAATACTTAGAGAAGGTGAGGAGTTAATAAGTGATATGGATGTTGGAGTTATGCATCCAGAATTAGCTAAATTGATTGGAAAACTTAGATATCGTGCATCTTATGGTCAAAATGCCTTAGCTCATACCCTTGAGGTAGCTCATTTAGCTGGTATAATGGCTTCTGAAATGGGTGGTGATAGTAAATTAGCTCGTCGTGCTGGATTACTTCATGATATTGGTAAGTCATTAACACATGACCATGATGGTAACCATGTAGATTTAGGTGCAGAAATTTGTAACCGTTATAATGAACATAGTGTAGTTATAAATGCTATATACGCTCACCATGGGCAAGAAGAGATTAATTCTGTTGAATGTGGAGCTGTATGTGCAGCAGATGCTTTATCAGCTGCCCGTCCAGGTGCTAGACGTGAGGTACTAGAGAGCTTTTTAAAACGTGTAACAGAAATTGAGGAAATTGCCCATAACCATAGTGGTGTTAAACAAGCATATGCAATTAACGCTGGTAGGGAAGTTAGAGTTATTGTTAATGCTACTTTAATTACTGATGATGAATCTATCTTAATGGCAAAAGAGATTGCCAAGGAGATAGAAGAAAAAGTTCAATATCCAGGTGAAATAAAAGTTAATGTTATACGAGAGAGCAGGGCTGTGGAATTTGCTAAATAAATTTAGTAAGTATCTTCTATATCATTTATCTCTGAATCATCATAAGGGTCCATGTGAACTAATACATGGACTTTTTTATCTTTAAAAAGTTTTTTAATATTCATTTCAACTCTATCAGAAACTAGGTGAGCATCATATAAGGTTATACTTACATTAAAAACAGCATGTAATGATATAAAAATATTTGAACCAGAATTCCTTGTTTGTAAGTTATGATAATTACTTATTGAACGTTCAGTCTCAATAATATCTTTTATATTTTGTATATCTATGGATTCTAATGAGGCATCAAGTAGCATTAAAATACCCTCTTTAATGATAGGTATAGCTGAATAAATCATATAAATTGATATAGCAATTCCTAGAATAGAATCCACTAATTGTTCACCAGTATAATAAATTACACCAAGGGCTATAAGCACAGCCGCATTTGAAAAAAGGTCAGTTTTATAATGTAGTGCATCTGCTCTTATTACCATATTATTAGTTTTTTTAGCTACCTGATTTAAAAATAAAACTAAAAACAATGTAATTACTAATGATATTAACATTACAAATACACTTTCACTTAGGTACTGCATTTTTCTAGGGTGCACTATCTTAAGTAAAGCCTCATAAAGGATAAATAATGCAGAAAAAGATATAACTGAACCCTCTATAACTGCAGCTAAAGGTTCTACTTTTGAGCGTCCATAGTTAAAGGTATCATCTGGTGCTTTTTCTGAATTTGAGAGTGCAAAATAGTTAAACAGTGAAACAATTAAGTCTAGAAATGAATCTATAGCTGAGGCTAATACAGCAATTGAACCACTAAAAATTCCAACTGTCATTTTGATAAATACAAGTAAGGCTGCAACCGACGTTGATACTAGTGTAGCTTTTTTTTCTAATCTCATGGTTATTTATCTCCTTCACTAAAGAAGTGAATTTTTTGATGAATTCTCCTCACTAAGGCTATGCCTACTGATGAGAAAAAAATTAAATTATTTAGATACAATTATAATTAAATTTATATATTATAGTGATTAAAATGAACTTAAAACAAATTCGTAAAGATAGACAAAAGTGGATGACTTGGAAAAATATAGAGCCGCTTCGTAAAATACTGGAAAATTTAGAAGATGGTAATTGGGATGTAGAACTTGCTGATACAATAAAAATTTCTGGAAATTATACAAAAAATATTAAAGAATCTGCAAAGGGATTAATGCCATGGAGAAAAGGTCCATTTGAACTTTTTGATACATTTATAGATGCTGAATGGAAAAGTAATATAAAATATAATCTTTTAAGACCTTATTTTAATTTAAAAGATAAAAGAGTAGCTGATATAGGTTGTAATAATGGTTATTATTTATTTCGTATGCTAGAAGATAAACCAAAATCTTTAGTTGGTTTTGATCCATCCCCATTATATAAATCTCAGTTTGATTTTATAAATCATTTTATAAAAACTGACATAGTGTATGAGCTTTTAGGAGTAGAACATCTAGAGTTTTATGAAGAAAAATTTGATACTATATTTTGTTTAGGTGTGCTTTATCATAGAAGTGACCCAGTAGCAATGTTAAAACAGCTTTATAAAGGTTTAGATAAAAAAGGTGAGGTTATTTTAGATACTTTTTATATAGAGGGTGAGAATGAGATGTGTTTATGTCCAGAATCTTCATATTCTAAGATTCCAAACATATATTTTGTACCAACTATAAAGGCTTTGAAAAACTGGTGTTTAAGAGCTGGATTTGAATCTTTTGAGATATTAGAAAATTTAGTAACTAAGGCAGATGAGCAAAGAAAAACTGAGTGGATAGATGGTCAATCTTTAGAAGATTTTCTAAACCCAGATGATGATACAAAAACAGTAGAAGGTTACCCAGCTCCAGCTCGTGTATATGTAAAATTAATTAAGGATAAAAGATGACAGATGATTATAAGATTGATGATGAAGAATTAAAACTCCATGAATATAGGGAAGAAGAACAAATTATTATTCATACCCATCAAAAAATAAACCATGATTTATGTGGAGAGATAGAAAAAGTTGATATAGGTTATGTTGAATTAAAATTAGTAACTTTGCCTGATATGGTTGCTGATGATATGGGTTTAATTCATGGAGGATTTATATTTTCAGCAGCTGATTATGCAGCAATGGTAGCAATAAATGAAAAAAATGTAGTGCTTGTTGCCTGTGATGCTCAATTTCTATCACCTGCAAAATTTGGTGATGTTATTTATTTTAAAGCTAAAGTTCGTCATAAAGAGGGAAGAAAAAGAAATGTAAATGTAACTGCTTTTGTTGGTGAAATTAAAATATTTGAAGCTGAATTTAAAACAGTAGTTACAGATAGACATGTTTTAAAACTTCACCTTCTTGAAGAAGAAGAGGAAAATATATCTAGTGTTAATCCAGACTTATAGGGAGTTTATCCAGTAGTTAATATATTGTTGTTCTTGTTTTATAGTAGTTGGTGAACCATGACCAGGATATACTTTTTTATCAAAATCTAATTTTTTGAACTTTTTAAGGCTATTTTTCATATCGTCTGGATTGGAGTATGGAAAGTCTGTACGACCAATTGATTTCTCAAAAATAAAATCCCCACTAAACATAACATCACCTATCTCAATAGTTGAACAACCAGGACAATGCCCAGGAAAGTGACGGAATTTCACCTTAGTACCATCAAAGTCAAATTCTTTATTTTGTTTAACTTGAATATCTGGTGAGGATGGTGGTAAATCAGGCATCCAAGAGCTATTTGTTAAAAACATAATATCACCTTCTGGAGTGTAAAGTGGAATATTTAATTTTTTTTGTAATTCATCGTTAGACCATACATGATCAAAGTGTCCATGTGTATTTAAGATAGCTACTGGATTACTTGTATTTTTTAATACCCACTCAGTTGCACCCACACCAGGATCAATGATAAAGTCTTTGCCATCTAATGTAGCTATATAGCAGTTTGTTTGATATGGACCCATGGCTTGAATTTTGATTATCATATATACCTTTTTTATGTATCTTACTAAGTTTTTAATTTATTATTGATTAATTAAATCCTCTAACTAATTAGCAGTAGGAAATACTCTTGGGTGAAAGTTTAGGGTGAGGCTTATTTAGTAATTTTAAGCTTTACTTGGAATGACTATCTAATTATTAAGTTATACTAAAATATAAAAATTAATAATTTTATATTAATTTTAGTTAATTATGTATACAATGCTTATAAGAATAAAAATAAAGATAAACAAGGGGAATGAAATGTTAAAAAAAGTATTGGTTTTTATGGCTATGGTAAGTGTATTGATGGCTGGTAGTGAGTCGGTTTTTCCAAGTGATTGGAAATCATATGAAAAAGTTACAACACCACTAACTATAATTGGTGCACTTCCAGATTGTAATGCAGATGTTTCATCTTTACCCCCAATTTATCAAGAGACAGTAGCTACTTACTGTGCAATTAAACCTGGTGGTCCTGGAAAAATAGCTATACTTGTTAATGCAAAAGCAAAAACATCATTTGTAAAAAGAGATGGAAATTACCCTGATGGTGCTGTAATGATTTTGCATCTTATTGACTTAAAAGTTCTTTTTGTAACTACATATAAAGCTAATAAACCATTATATAGTATATATACAGAAGATGGTACTGATGCGGCAAATAAAGTAGGAAGTGGATTAAATCCAGTTGATTGTAGGACTTGTCATACTGGTTATGGGGCGTTTTGTTTAAATGGACAGTGTGCAACTTTAAAATAGTCATTAGATTAAAAGGGGAAAATTGAAAACTTTTATCCGAGACTTATCTCTTGTTTATAAAATGGTTGTGCCAATTGTATTTTTTTCATTTATATTTTCTATATTTGTAGGTTTTATAATCTATGATGAAAAATATGAATCTGAGTATAAAGGGATAATAAATACAGCTAAAGCTGGATTTTCTGCAATGGTTCCACTTAGTGAAATGGCTGTGTCTGGTGCAAATATTATGAAGCTGAAATCAAAAGATGTAAGAGCCATAGTAAAATCAACAGGTGCTTTAGTTATTGATGTAGATGGTATGAGTAATAAAATACCAAAATCGCTTTTTGCTCCAGAACAGCCAGCAAAAAAGATAGCATATAGATTTGTTGAAAATAAAAATATAGATTCTAAAACAGTAGATAGACTCATTAATTTAATAAAATCATCATCAAAAGAGTTTTTAATAGATGGTAATTATTTACTAATAAAAGAAAAATTAAAAATCAACAATGGTGGTGAAGTTGTAGCTATTTTTGATGCATCTTATCTGAATAATGTTTCAACAGATATTATTAAAATGTTAGCTACAATGGTCTTGCCTGCAATATTAATATTTATAATTGGCTTGATTTATGTAATTAAATTTATTTTAAAACCAGCCAAAAAAATTTCTGATGTATTATCACATAATAGTAATGATTTAACTAAACATATAGATATAGATAATAAAGATGAATGGGGGGTTATATCTGTAAGTTTTAATGGGTTTATAGCCCATTTTAAAGGGCTTGTTATAAATATAAAAAATAGTGGTCAAATAAATTCATCTCAAGTTGAAGAATTATTACAAACTACATCACAGATGAAAACTCAAATATCTAAAATGGCTGAAGCTATTGAGAGAAGTGTTACTTCTAGTAACAAAGTTAAAGATACTTTGCATGAGAATACAAAAGATGCATTATTAACTAAACAAAATATTACTGAGGCACAATCTTCATTAGCTGTAATGGATGATGATATATCTAAAATGAGAACTACAATTGAAGATGGATTAGAAAAAGAGTTAGCAATTGTGAATAGGTTAGAATCATTAAACTCAGAAGTTGAAAATATGAGGAATGTAATAGGTTCTATCAATGATATTGCGGATCAAACTAATCTATTAGCTTTAAATGCAGCTATTGAGGCAGCAAGGGCTGGAGAACATGGACGAGGTTTTGCAGTTGTAGCAGATGAAGTTAGAAAACTTGCAGAAAAAACACAAAGTTCATTAAATGAGATAAATACAGTTATATCTGTATTTGTAGAATCAATATCAACAACAAATAAAGAGATGAATACAAAAAAAGAAGATTATGAACAATTAGTTGTTATCTCTACACAAGTAAATAAAAAAACTAAAAGTGTTGCAGAGGTAATGAAAACAGCAGTATCAATGTCAGAAAAATCAGCAGAAATTTCAAATAAATTATCTTCTGATATAAATGAAATTATTTTAGAGATTGAAAAAATTGAAGATTCATCTGATGAGAATTTAAACTCTGTTGATAATGTATTTAATATATCAAATATATTAAAATCAACAGCAAAAGCCTTAGATGAACAACTATCTATCTTTAAAATTTAACTTATTTGGTTACTAAACTCTGATATAATCTCATTACTTAAATTTAATTTAAGATTTTAAGAGGTTTTTAGTGAAAAAGTATGAACAGATTACAGAATATCTGCAACATTTTTTAGATAATGAAGTTAGAAAGACTGGATTCAATAGAGTAGTGCTTGGTCTTAGCGGTGGACTTGATTCCGCGGTTGTTGCAGTATTAGCGCAAAAAGTATTTAAAGATGATTTACTTTGTGTGAAAATGCCATCACAATATTCTTCAGCTTCATCTTTAAATGATGCAGATGAACTTTGTAAAGATTTCTCTATAAAATCAATTACTGCTCCAATTACACCATTATTACAGTCATATGCAGAGTTAAATCCAGATATGGATAAGCTTAGAAAAGGTAACCTTTCYTCTAGACTTAGGATGACTATGCTTTTTGATATATCAGCTAAAGAGAAAGCTTTAGTTTTAGGAACTAGTAATAAAAGTGAATTAATGCTTGGTTATGGAACTTTGTATGGTGACCTCTCATCAGCTATAAATCCAATCGGAGATTTGTATAAAAGTGAGGTTTATGAGTTAGCTGATTATCTATGTGTAACAAAAAGTATCATAGAAAAACCACCTTCAGCAGATTTGTGGGATGGACAGAGTGATGAAGAAGATTTAGGATACACTTATAAACAATTAGATGAGGCTTTGAAAACTTATGTAGAAGATAGGTTAAGCAAAAATGAGATGATAAAACAAGGTTTTGACAAAGATATGCTTGAAATGATTATTAAGCGTATTTTTGCTAATCAATTTAAAAGAAAGATGCCAGTTATAGCAAAACTAACATCTAGGACTATCAACCACGATTTTAACTATCCAAGAGATATTGGACTATAAGGAGTTTAAGAATGAATATACTGTTTTGTAAGTATGAAAGTAGTAGAGATGCACACTCAAATGTAAGTGATGTTTTAGATGGAGAAGAGTTAGACCAGGTTAAAAGATTAGAAGATGATTTTACTTCATATATTGGTTGTGATTATGCATTAGCAACTTCACATGGTACATCAGCTCTTCACTTAGCTATGTTAGCATTAGACTTAAAACGTGGAGATAAAATAGTATGTTCGGTAAATGCTCATCCTAATGTTCCAGAAGTTGTACGTCATTTTGATGCTGAACCGATTTTTATTGATATTAATCCGTATTCGTATAATATTAATCTTGATAAATTAGAAGTTTACCTTGAAGATAATAAATCTAAGAAATTAAAGGCTGTTATAGTTACCCACGTAGCTGGACAGACTGTTGATTTAGATAGACTTTATGCAATGGCTGAAATTTATAATGTAAAAGTTGTAGAGGATGCATCTGAGGCTTTAGGTGCTACATATAATGGTCAAAAAATAGGTTCAACCGGTGCAGATATTACTTGTTTTAATTTTTCATCACACCTTAAAAAAGATGTATGTACAGGTGGTATGCTTGTTTCAAATAATAAAGAGATCATAGAACGTGCTAAACTTATTGGTTCTCATGCTATGAAGAAAAATGAAAATTCTTTAGAATATATTTATGATGTTGTAGATATTGGCTATGATTATTCTATGAGCCAATTAGACGCTGCATATATTAGAGCGCAGATTAAAGAACAAGATAAAAACTTAATAAGACTTAAGGAAATTTCTAAAAAATATACAAAAGATTTAGATACTGTAAGTCATATAACTACACCTCAAAATTGTAGTTCTGAGCATCCTTATTCTCTTTATATAATTAAAGTAGATAAGAATCGTGATTCTTTTGCATTAGAATTGAAAAAAGAGGGTGTAGAAGTTGGTCTTCATTATATCCCTTTACATTTTTTAACGTACTATAAAACAAAATATTTATTAAAAATAAACAATTTCCCAACTGCTTTAACTTGTTATCAACAGGTAATGTCACTTCCTATATATCCAAGTATGACAGATAAAGAAGTTCAATATGYAATAGATAAAGTTAAATCTGTATCATCAACAAGAGTTTAACAAATAAAAAATTTAAAAAAAAACTTCGTATTTTGGGTTGAGAATTATTTCTACAACCCAAGTTCCCTCCAGAAACTTATATCAATTTTTCTTTTACCATTATCTTGGTTTTATTGTTTTTTTATGAATTTGCGTTTTAAGTCAAAAATACCTGAAGATTTTGGAWTCAATATAATAAGTGTTGKTAATTTAAGTGTAGGTGGTAGTGGTAAGACACCACTTGTAACTGCCTTAGCTAAGCATTATGATAATACTGCAGTTATTTTACGTGGCTATGGTAGGGATAGTTTTGGTTTAGTTATTGTAAGTGATGGTAATAATATTTTGTGTGATGTTAGTATTAGTGGGGATGAGGCTATGATATATGCACATAAACTTAATTCAAGTATAGTGATTGTTTGTGAAGATAGAAAAAAAGCTATTATAAAAGCGAAAGATATGGGGGCTGAAATTGTTTTTTTAGATGATGCTTATTCAAAACATGATATAAAAAAATTGGACTTACTTATAAAAGTAGATTCTTTAAATGATTCTTGTTTACCATCTGGACCGTTTAGGGAAAGATTGTGGGCAAATAAAAAGGTTATAGTGTTAGAGGATGGTTTAGATTTTAAACGTAAGGTAGAGCTTAAAGACAAAACTGATAAAATGTCATTAATAACAGCAATAGCTAGACCATCAAGGTTGGATGAGTTTTTACCAGATGTAGTTAGTAAAAACTATTTTGAAGACCATCATTTTTTTATTAAAAGTGAATTAGAAGAGCTTTTAAAAAGAGATGCTTCAGATTCACTTTTAGTTACATATAAGGATTATGTGAAAGTACAATCTTTTGGATTGCCATTGTCTTTACTGGATTTAGATGTAGATGTAGATGAAAAAATATTTAAAATAATAGACAAATATAGAGGAAWATAATTTGCAAAAAAAAANTAGAGACAGTAAAAACCTTACTTGAAGCATTACCATTTATAAAAGAGTTTAATAAAGAGATAGTGGTTATAAAGTACGGTGGTTCAGCTCAAACATCACCACAGCTCAAAGAAAAATTTGCAGAAGATATTTTATTGATGTATCTAGTAGGAATTAAACCAGTTATAGTACATGGTGGTGGTAAAAAGATTTCTGAAATGCTTGAAGCGCTAAATATTGAGTCAAAATTTATAGATGGTCAACGTGTAACTACAAAAGAGGTTATGCGAATTGCAGAGATGATTTTAAGTGGTGAAATAAATAAAGAGATAGTATCACTTTTAAATTCTCATGGAGCTAAGGCTATTGGTATAAGTGGTAAGGATGCTCATTTTATTACTGCAAAAGCCAAAGACTTTTCAAAATGGGGTCTAACTGGAAATATTAATGAAGTAAAATCAGAGGTAATTTGCAATTTAATTCATGAAAAATTTGTACCAGTTATTGCTCCTATTGCAGCTGGAGAGGAACTCGGTCACCCAGGTTATAATATTAATGCAGATTTATGTGCATCTCATGTAGCTAAATCTATTGGTGCAAATAAAATTATATTTTTAACAGATACTGCTGGAGTATTAAATAATAAAAAAGAGTTGTTAACTACATTAACAAGGGCTGAAGTTGAAGAATTAAAAGTAGATGGGACTATTCATGGTGGAATGGTACCAAAGGTTGATGCTTGTCTTGAAGCGATAGAAGGCGGAGTTCAAAAAGCTCATATAAYTGATGGAAGGTTGGAACATTCTATGTTGCTAGAATTATTTACATCTGAGGGTGTTGGTACACAGATAGTCAAGTAATGATAATCTATGTTAAGCCATTATTATTTTTGTAATGATATAATCGCAAAAAGATAACGAAAAAACAGGATTTAAAATGTACGGATTATTTGAAGATGAAGATGATGGATTGTTAGGTTCACCAAAGAGTAAATTGATGGATGTTCTTTTTAACGCTAACAATGATATTGTTAGAATGGAATTAGAAAAATTTGTTCAAAGAACTGCAGCTATGGAAATACTTTTAGAAGAACAACTTGGTGAGAATTTTTATGATAAGGTTAATAAGCTTACAATAATGAAACAAGATGATGTTGAAATTAAGGCTAAAAGTCTTTATATAGAATTAATGGGTGCTATCCTTTCTCAAAGTGAATAAATAATTGAAAGGTATTTTACGAGTTTTTTTACTTTTACTTTTTACTTTTAGTTCTATTTTTGCAGTTGAATTTAGTCAAATTACGCAAATCGTGTTAAAAAAGGATGAGTTGAAGAAAATTCTTGTAAAATATGACGGCAAGGAAAAACTTTTAAAGTTTCGTTGGACTTTATTTAAAAACGGTGGATTAGTAGTATTTAAATCTTATGATAGGATAGTATCTCAAAATAATTTATATATGAGATATAAAAATCAAAGTATCAGGCAAGAATTAAAAACACGCGGAGCTGATTTTTATAATGTTCCTTATATCTTAATTAGGTTTAAAGATTTTAAGTATGATACAAATGAAGCAGTATTTGAGCTTCTTTTGTCTGATGCTTCAATGTCAGTAGCCTTGAAATATTTGAAATAGTTAAAGAGAGAAAATGCAAAGAGTTGAGAAAGAGATAGCTAGACTAATTAGTGAGTGTGATTATAATGAGGTGACTCGTTTATTTGATATGCTTTCTTCTGGTAAAAGATTACGTGCTAAACTTATTTTAAAAATAGCACCGAATCATGAAATGGCTCCATTATTGGCAGCTATTGTTGAACTTATACACGGAGCTAGTTTGTTGCATGATGACGTGATTGATGAATCTAGTATTAGACGGGGTATGCCATCAGTAAATGCAACTGATGGAAGTAAAACRGCTGTAATGCTTGGAGATATTTTATATTCTAAGGCTTTTACAGAACTTGTTTTATTTGACAAAGATATAGCTAGTACAATCGCCGCATCAGTTACAGCGTTATCAAAGGGTGAGATGATGGATGTTAAAATGGCTGAAGAGTTTAACTATGATGAGACTAAATACATAAATATGTTGTATTTAAAAACAGCTACACTTATAGAATCTGCGGCAAAAGCTGCAGCTATTTTAGTAAATAAAGATGCAGATTCTCATGCACTTTATGGTAAAAACCTTGGTTTATCATTTCAGATAATTGATGATATCTTAGATATTACAGCTGATGAGGCTACGCTTGGTAAACCATGTATGAATGACTTTACAGAAGGTAAATGTACATTACCATATATATATCTTTATGAACAGCTAAATGAAAATAATAAATTAAAACTGCTATCTCTTCACGCAAAAGACTTAAGTGAAGAAAGCAGTTCTTGGATAAAACAACAGATGCAGGAGCATAAAACTGTTGAAAAATCTTTTACTTTAGCTACAAAACTTTCAAATGAAGCAATGTCTGTTATGAAAGATGATGTAGAATTAGTAAATATACTCCAAACAATGATAAAAAGAAGTTTTTAATGCACTACCTAAATATAAGTTTCTCACACAAAAATTCAACTCTAGACATTAGAGAAAAGTTAACATATCCAGATGACTACCACTTAAATGGATGTTTAACAAAATTAAATACAAGCCCATCTATAAATGAAACAATTTTAATATCTACATGTAATAGAATGGAAGTTTTTTGTAGTTGTACTGATATTTCATTGGCTACTCAGCATATATTTGAGATGTTAAATATGCGTGCAGGTATATCTATAGAAGAGTTAGAGGGTCGTGCTGATATATTTGATGATAGTTCTGCAATTCATCACCTTTTTACAGTAGCTTCATCTTTAGATTCTATGGTTATAGGTGAGACACAAATTGCTGGACAATTAAAAGATGCATTTAGATTTTCAGCTGATCACAATTTTTGTGGTAAAAAAATAGCTAGAGCTATACATCACGCTTTTAAATGTGCAGCTAAGGTAAGAAATGCAACTGATATATCTTCAAAACCTGTATCAATAGCAAGTGTAGCTGTATCAAAATTAAAGTCTGTTATAGATGACTTTAAAAATAAAAAGGCATTAGTTATAGGGGTAGGTGAGATGAGTGAGATATCTGCAAAACATTTAAAAGCAAATGGTGCGGATGTATATGTAATGAATAGAACAAGAGAAAATGCAGATGCTTTTTCAGAAGAGTTTGATGTAAAGGTTTTAGATTACTCAGAACTATCAAACGCTATTAATGAATTTGAGATTTTATTTACTGCTACATCATCACCAAAAGCAATTATTACCGATGATATTATTAAAGCATGTGATTTTGATAGATACTGGTTTGATATGGCTTTGCCAAGGGATATAAGTTATCATAAAGGTGAACGTATAAACTTATATGATATTGATGATTTAAAAAATGTTGTAACTGAAAATATAGCATTTAGAGAAAATGGTCTTAGAATAGCTCATGGTATTATAGGTAGGAGTACTGTAGATTTTTTTGAACTTTTAGATAACCTAGATGTAGAACCAATAATAAAAGAGATGTATGAAAAAGCTTTTTCATCAGCAAAAATAGAGAGTTCTAGGGTTATAAAAAATGGATATATACCTAAAGAATACGAAAAACAAGTTAATAAAATGGGTGAACAATTAATGAAAAGATTTTTGCACGATATAACTTCAAAAATGAGAAATACAACTGAAGAAACAAAATCAGATACTATAGCTGGAGCGATTCAGTCAAGTATGAAGAAACATTCATGTGATGCTCCAAATGGTTACAGATGTGAATTTATGATTAAGGGATAATTATGAGAAGAAGTAGAGCTTTTATACCAACAACAAAAGAGGCACCAAGTGATGCAGTATTAGCTAGTCATATTTTTCTTACACGTGCAGGATTTATATCTCAAGTTGCATCTGGATTGTATTCTTATATGCCTTTAGCTAAAAAAGTAATCAATAAAATAGAGAATATAATTCATGAAGAGATGGCAGTAATTGAAGCTGAAGAAGTTGAACTTTCTTTTGTAGCCCCAGCAGACTTATGGATAGAGAGTGGACGTATAGATAAGTTTGGGAAAGAGCTTTTACGTTTTTATGATAGAAAAGAAAAACTTTTTGTATTAGGACCAACTCATGAAGAGATGATGGTTGATTTAGTTCGTAATCGTATAAGATCATATAAACAACTACCAATTAATCTTTACCAAATAAAAACAAAGTTCCGTGATGAAGTTAGACCAAGGTATGGTCTAATGCGTGGACGTGAGTTTATCATGAAAGATGGTTATAGTTTTCATGCATCCATTGAAGATTTAGATAGAGAATTTAATGCTGTAGAAAATGCTTATAAAAAAATAATCACTAGACTTGGACTTGACTTTCGTGTAGTTGAAGCTTATAGTGGTTCTATTGGTGGTACTGGATCTAAAGAGATTATGGTTATATCAGATTCAGGTGAAGATTCTTTAGCTATATGTGATAGTTGTGAATATGGTGCAAATATAGAAATATTTATGGATATGCAAAAACTTGATGAAGATTTTGATATATCTACAATTAAAGATATCTCAGAAGTAAAAGGTGATAATAACTGTCCTAATTGTTCAGGAAAATTATCATTAACAAAGGGTATTGAAGTTGGACATATCTTTAAACTTGGTACTACTTACTCTGAAGCTTTAAAGGCTGAATACCTTGATGAAAATGGGAGAACTCGACACTTTATTATGGGTACATATGGTATGGGAGTTAGCCGTCTTGTAGCTGCTATAATTGAGCAAAATCATGATGATAATGGTTGTATATGGACAAAAGAAACTGCACCCTATATGCTTAATATTATGATTTCAAATATTAAAGAAGAGAGTCAAGTTGACTTAGCTGAACAATTGTATATAAAATTTTCAGAAGCCAATGTTGAAGTTATGCTTGATGATAGAAAAGAAAGATTTGGTTTTAAGATGAAAGATGCTGAATTAATTGGTTTTCCATATACTGTAATTATTGGAAAAGAATTAGCTAATGGTAATGTTCAAATATATAATAGAAAAACAGGTGAGAAAATTACACTAAGTACAGATGAAGTATATTCTAAAGTTCTTGGACTTATTAAGATATGATATATTTTGTAGTTTATCTTTTTTTAGAGGTATTAAYRTCWGYWRRNTWTATMNATSWTSNTATTKSWGRATTKAWRRCATYWMKWKWKAKMKYAWTWARWSCTKTYKTAGGAATATCTATACTGATTAACTTTAAATCTACTCTAAAAGAAAATTTAAATGCAGTCTCTTATGACTGTATAGACCTAAAACAATTTCAAAAACTAAATTTATTTACACTTATTGGAGCTATATTTATGATAGTCCCTGGCTTTTTTACTGATATAATTGGATTGTTAATGCAGTTTTCTGTATTTACATCTATGCTTGTTAACCGTTATCATGTAAAATCAAGTACTTGCAAACCTAGGTTTGATACAAAAAATATTAAAAAGGATTCAGATGTTATTGATGTTGAAATTATTAGCGACAACACTTCTACTAAATAGTTTATTACAAGCGGGAAGCCCTAATGAGACTGTAAAAAAGTTTATACAAAACTCTTTTAAAAATAACCCAAATATTAAAAGTATAAAGGTTGATATTGAGCATAAGATAAAATTAGAAAAACCAAAAGGTTGGCAGGCTTATGTAGTTAACCTTGATGCCACTTTAGCAAAAGATAATCGTAAAGTTAAGCAAAAAATGACATGGTTCTCTAATGGTGAATTCATTACACAAGAGCTTGTAGATATGAAAACAGGTCTTAGTTTAAAAGATTTAGTTGCACCTAAATTTAAAGATGAATATTATAATGATTTTAATCTTATATATGGAAATAAAAATGCAAAACATAAGGTTGTGATTTTCTCAGACCCACTATGCCCATTTTGTAGAAATTTTGTACCAAAAGCTATAAATGATATGAAAAAGAAACCAGATACATTTGCAGTCTATTATTATCATTTCCCTTTGCCTTCACTTCATCCTGCAGCTGTAGAATTAACAAAAGCTGCTATAGCTTTAGAATTAAAAGGACAAAGAAAAAATATAGTTCTTGACTTATATAAGGTTAAAATAGATGCTAAAGAGAGAAATGTAAAAAAAATATTACAAGCATTTAACAAAACTATGAATTCAAATATTAAAGAGATAGATTTAAAATCACCTGTAGTTACAAAACATTTTAAAGATGATATGATAATGGCTGATTCAGTTATGGTTCAGGGTACACCTACAATGTTTTTTGACGGTAAAATAGATAAAACAAAAAATAAATATAAAGAAGTAAAATAAATGCAAAAACTGGTAATTGCAACAAGAGTATCAGATTTAGCACTTTGGCAAGCTTATCATATAAAAGATAGAATTGAGGCGTCTTTTCCAAATATTACAGTAGAGTTAAATAAAATTGTCTCTAAGGGTGATAAGATTTTAGATAAACCATTAGCTCTAATTGGTGGAAAAGGACATTTTACAAAAGAACTTGAAGATGCAATGCTTGATGGTAAAGCAGATTTAGCTGTACATAGTTTAAAAGATGTTCCAACTAATATACCAGATGCTTTAGAATTGGTAGCAGTTACGAAAAGACAAGACCAGAGTGATGTTTTTTTATCGCATAAATATGCAAGTCTTGAAGATTTACCTAAGGGTGCTGTAGTTGGAACTACAAGTTTAAGACGCCGTATGCAATTACTTCAAAAAAGACCAGACCTAAAAGTAAAAGACTTACGTGGTAATGTAAATACCAGACTTAGAAAACTTCACGAGGGTCAATATGATGCAATTATACTTGCTTGGATTGGTTTAAATAGACTAGATTTACTTAAAGATATTCCATTTACTCAAAAACTTTCCCTTGATATGATGATACCTCCAATGGGTCAAGCTGCCTTGGGAATAGAGATAGTTAAATCTAATCCTAAAGTTCGTGAAATAGCCCAGAGTTTAAAAGATGAAGATACCTTTATCTGTACTAAAATTGAAAGGGACTTTATATCTGAAATTGGAGCTGGATGTTCAGCCCCTGTTGCTTGTAATGCAGTTAAAAATGGAAATGAAATTACTTTTCGTACTATGATAGGTTTCCCAGATGGAACAAATATAATGCAAGAAAAAATTATTAAAAATGAAGATGAATGTGAAAATTTAGGTTCAGATATGGCCAAGATAATGATAGACAATGGTGCTATTGATTTACTTAAAAAAGCAGAAGATTTAGCATTTAAAGATGAGATGCCACAAAGATTATAAATTAAATAAGTCCTCTCCTAAAGGCATAGCTTTAGAGGGCTGAAGATTTAAAAGTATTCATTTTTCTTAAAAGGAAACAAAAAATTGCTTAAAACGATAGAACTTTTAAAAAGACACGGTGAATTAAAAATCATAGATGCTGAAGTAGATATATATCTTGAAATACCTCATATAGCTTATGCAGAGGTAAAGAAAAAATATGGCGGTTTAGCTTTATTATTTACAAATGTAGTTGATAAAAAATCTGGTGTAAAGTTTGATGAACCAGTTGTAATGAATATATTTGGTTCATATAAACGTTGTGAAATTCTTTTTGGTAGGACTATAGAATCTGTAGCTGATGAGATTACTTCCTTACTTCATATGAAACCTCCAGCTGGAATGATGGCAAAAATTTCAATGGCAAAAGAACTTTTTTCACTTAAAAATATTTTTCCCAAAAGATTAAAAGGTGAGGGTGCTTGTCAACAGATAAAATATTTTGAAGAAGAGATAAATCTTTATAAATTACCAGTTTTAACTACATGGGAACAAGATGGTGGTCCATTTATAACTATGGGTCAGGTATATACCCAAAGTCTTGATGGTGAGATGGTAAATCTTGGTATGTATAGACTTCAGGTATATGATAAAAACCACCTAGGTATGCACTGGCAGATTCATAAAGATAGTTCACACTTTTTTGATCAGTATCAAAAAGCTGGTAAAAAAATGCCAGTTAGTATAGCTATTGGCGGAGATCCTCTCTACACTTGGTGTGCTACAGCTCCACTGCCTTATGGTGTAAATGAGTTACTTCTGTATGGACTTATTACTAAAAAACCAGCACAACTTGTTAAATCTTTAACTACGCCTTTATATATACCTAAAGATGTAGATTATGTAATTGAAGGTTGGGTTGATACTACAAAGATGCACATTGAGGGTCCATTTGGGGATCATACTGGTTATTATACCTTAGAGGAACAGTACCCAGTTATGGAAGTTTCGGCTATTAGTATGAAAAAAGACAGAGCATTTCTTGCTACTGTAGTCGGTAAACCGCCTTTAGAAGATAAATATATGGGTTGGGCTACTGGAAAGATATTTTTTCCATTATTAAAAACTACAGCTCCGGACTTACTTGATTATCATATGCCAGAGAATGCCGGTTTTCATAATCTTATTCTGGCAAAGATGCAACCACTTTATAAGGGTCATGCAAAACAATTTATGCATGTATTTTGGGGTGCTGGTCAGATGAGTTTTGTCAAACATGCAATATTTTTAGATGAAAATGCACCATCATTGGATAATTATGAGTCTGTAACTCCGTATATACTTGATAGATTTACTCCAAAATCACTTTTTTTGACAGAGGGTATATTGGATGCACTGGACCATTCATCTCCTGAGACTTTAGTTGGTGGTAAACTTGGACTTGATGCTACATCTGCACACAAGGTACAAGCTCCAGAATTACTGGGAGATGATGAGCTTTTACAATTAATTAAAAAATTTATTCCTGATGCTAAGGCTCTGCACCAGTATATGAGAAGGACAAAAAACCCTATAACAGTTATTAGTGTAAATAAAACTAAGTCTGCAAAAGAGTATTTTAATGCATTAGTAAACTTAAGTACAAATATTCGTATAGTTGTATTTGTGGATGAGGCTAAAAACGATATATATAACCCTTATATGCTTATCTGGCGTATTACAAATAATATGGATGCACTTAGAGATGTATATATATCAGATCTAATGGTTGGAATTGATGGCACAAATAAAAATGCTCTTGATGGTTATACTAGGGAATGGCCAGATGATGTTGATTGTACCAAAAGTGTAGTTGAATCATTAAAAGAGCGTGGACTTTGGGATTTAGATGATAAATTATATAATAAGTATTATCTTTAATGTATAAGTTTTTGTTTTTTATTTTAATTGCATTAAATGCAGATGCATCTTTATATAAGGGGCAAAAAGAGTATGTGAAAAAGTGTGTAATATGCCATAAAGGTGGGCAAACTTTCATCACTTCAAAAACGCAAGATGAGTGGTTAAGTGTATTTGTAAATAATGGCTCAAAGTTAGCTAAATTACATATTTTAAGAAAAGATACAAAAAAATCTCATGAATACTTTAAAAGCAATAGATATAAAAAAGTAAGCAGACATCTAAAACAGTTTTTAGTTGAATATGCAAAAGATAGTGGTAAAATTCCAGCTTGTAACTAAGATTAATAAGAAATAAAACTAAGGATATAATTATGGATAAAATGTGGTCAGGTCGTTTTAGTGCAAGTGCTTCAAGCCTTTTAGATGAGTTTAATGCTTCAATTATGTATGATAGAAAACTATATAAAGAAGATATTGAAGGTTCATTGGTTCATGCTGCAATGTTGGCCAAGCAAGGTATTCTTACTAGTGATGAACTTATAGAAATTACTAACGGACTTTCTCAAGTAATGAAAGAGATAGAATCTGGGCAGTTTGAGTGGAATATTCATGATGAAGACTTACATATGGGTATTGAAAAACGTTTAACTGCAATCATCGGAGATTCTGGTAAAAAACTACATACTGCAAGAAGTAGGAATGATCAAGTTGCAGTTGATTTTAGGAAGTATGTGCTTAAAAAGAATCTAGAAATAGTAGGTAAGCTTAAACTTTTAATGCAAGAGATAATTGTAGTAGCAAATAAACATACTCAAACCTTAATCCCTGGAATGACTCACCTACAACATGCCCAACCTATTAATTTTGCATTTCATTTAGTTGCATATTTATCTATGTTTAAACGTGATATTCAAAGATTTGAAGATTCTTTTAAAAGAAATAATATTTCACCACTTGGTTGTGCAGCCTTAGCTGGAACTCCACATAATGTTGACCGTGATATGACAGCTGAGCTTTTAGGTTTTGATGAAGTTAGCGTAAATTGTTTAGATACGGTTAGTGATAGAGATTTCGCTCTTGAAATTTTGTTTAATATTTCAACTATGATGATGCATATATCTAGACTTAGCGAAGAGTTGGTAATGTGGTCATCTAATGAGTTTGGTTTTGTTGAATTAAGTGATGAATATTCAACTGGTAGTTCAATAATGCCTCAAAAGAAAAATCCAGATGTACCTGAACTTTTACGTGGTAAAACTGGACGTGTATATGGTTCATTAATGGGTCTTTTAACTGTAATGAAAGGTCTTCCTTTAGCTTATAATAAAGACACTCAAGAAGATAAAGAGGGTGTATTTGATTCAGTTGATACTGCTGAAATATCTTTAGATATATTAAAAGAAGTTATTAAAACTATGCAAGTTAAAGCTGATAACATGGAATCTGCTTGTTCAGTTGGACATTTGTCTGCTACAGACTTAGCTGATTATTTAGTAAAAAAATGTAATATCCCATTTCGTGAGGCTCATTTTATAACTGGGCGAGCTGTAGCTAAGAGCGAAGAGTTAAATACTGATTTATCAAAGATTGATTTTAAATATCTAAAAGACATAGATGATAGAATCAATGAAGATGTTATGGAGTACCTAGGTCTAAGACATTCTATGAATGCTAGAACATCAGCTGGTGGTACATCAAGTCAAAGAACAAAAGAACAATTAGAATATTTTAAAAACTTTTTGAAAGTATGAATTTCCCTAAAGTTTTTCCCTAAAATGTCGAAAATACAATAAAGGATTTTTGATGTTTGAAATGGCAAGTGTATTATTAGCTAGCGGTGTATTAATGGTTATAGCTTATGAGTTTTCTCATATGTTTAGAAAAAGAGAGTGGGGAGAAAATTCTAAAAATTTTTTCTAGACTCCAACCCACAATATTTCTTAGTAAACTTAGTATTTCAAAATAACTATTATGTTAATTTAGGCCAGTGAAGTTGAGCCCCACCAAGTATATGAAAATGTATATGTTTAACTTCTTGTCCACCCTCATTACCAATATTGGTAATAATTCTATAACCACTCTTGGATATATTTAGCTTTTTTGCAATATTTTGTATAAATATTGTAATTTTTGCCATTGTATCTGCTTGTATATCATTAAAACTACCTATATGAGCTTTTGGAATAGCTAATACATGAACTGGAGCTATAGGATTTATATCGTGAAATGCGATAAAATCTTCATCTTCTAAAACTAAATTTGATGGTATTTCTTTATTAACTATCTTACAAAATAAACACATTTACTAATTCCTTTTTATATCTCATTATCTTAAATTATATCACATAAATTACTAAATGAAGCTATTTGTAAATTATATTAGACTATAATCAATTCTAAATTTATTTAATTATGGGTGAGTCTATTGAAAGAATGGTATGACGCGATTAAAGAAGCACAGAGTGTTGAATCTATAGAAGAGATTAGGATATCAGTGTTTGGTAAAAAAGGTGTATTAGCTGATAGATTTGCTAAGATGAAAACAGCACCAAATAAAGAAAAATCTAAGATAGCTAAAGAGTTAAATACGCATAAGTCTACACTTATGAATGAGTTAACTGCAAGAAAAATAACTCTTCAAACTTTAGAGTTGCAAGAGGCAATGAAAGCAGAATCTATAGATGTTTCAATGTTTTCTACATCTTCTCAAGCAGGTGCACTTCATCCTGTAATGGAGACTATGGATAGGATAGTTGAATATTTTTCTTCAATGAATTTTGCTGTAAAAACTGGCGGTATGGTTGAAGACGATTTTAACAATTTTGAAGCTTTAAACCTTCCAAAATATCATCCAGCACGTGATATGCAAGATACATTTTATTTTAAAGATGAGATGCTTTTACGTACACATACATCACCTGTTCAAATTAGAACTATGATGAGTCATAAACCACCAATTCGTATGATAGCTCCAGGTGCAGTTTTTCGTCGTGATTATGATATTACTCATACTCCAATGTTTCATCAGGTTGAAGGACTATTAGTGGATGATATTGGAAAAGTTTCGTTCGCGAACTTAAAATATATATTAGAAGATTTTTTAAAGTATATGTTTGGAGATGTAGAAGTTAGATTTCGCCCATCTTTTTTCCCGTTTACAGAGCCATCAGCTGAAGTGGATATCTCTTGTGTTTTTTGTGAGGGTAAGGGTTGTCGTGTATGTTCTAAAACTGGTTGGTTGGAAGTTTTAGGCTGTGGTATAGTGGATCCAAATGTATTTAAAGCAGTTAATTATGAAAATGTAAGTGGTTATGCTTTTGGTTTAGGTGTAGAGAGATTTGCAATGCTTATTCACCAAATAGGGGATCTTCGCTCTTTATTTGAGAGTGATATAAAATTATTGGAGCAGTTTCAGTGATAATTACTAAAAGTTGGTTAAATGAGTGGATAGACTTGAATGGAATTTCTACTGATGATTTATGTAAAACTTTTAATGCCATTGGCCTAGAAGTTGATAGTGTAAAAAGTTATAAAGTTCCTAAAAAAATTATTTTTGGTCATGTAATAGAATGTGAAAAACATCCAGATGCTGATAAACTAAATATATGTCAGGTAGATATTGGTACAAGTATCCGTCAAATAGTATGTGGAGCTTCAAATATTCGTGCTGGACTTGATGTAGTTGTAGCAACTATAGGCGCTGAAATGCCAAATGGAATGATTATAAAACCAGTTAAGCTTCGTGGCGTGGAATCTGAGGGTATGATATGTTCAGCTAGTGAAATTGGTTTAGAGGACTGTCAAGATGGAATTTTAGAATTAGATTCTAGTATCGGGGATTATAAATTAGGGCAAGAGTTATGTACAAACCTTATATTTTCTGATGATTTAATAGAAATAGAGTTAACAGCTAACCGTGGTGATTGTTTAAGTATACGTGGAGTTGCAAGAGATTTGTCAGCTGCATACGATAGAGCATTAATAAATCATAACATAAATGAAGATGAGGATAAAAGAGTTGGAATTGGAAGAATTTTAACTCTATCTCATGAAGATAATTTAAATGTTAACTTACGTTATCGTGCAATAGATTTGAAAGAATTAAACTTACCATTTATTGTAAAACTTCGTCTTGCTCAACTTGAAGACAAGAGGGATACTGATATAGAATCTATTATGCTTTATGCTACACATAGCTCGGGGGTAATACTTAGGGCATATAATTATGGATTCTTTTGTGCGGATAATGAAACAATAGCAAAAATTGAACTAAAAGTTGATGAGAATGGATATGCGTCAATTATGTCAGATGAAAAAGCATCAACTATTGGTATTATCCAAGAAGATGTATCTAAAGTTACCTATGATGAGGGTACAGTTCTAATTGAAGCTTCTTATATTCCACCAGATATTATCTCTAAAAAGATGCAAGAATCTAAAATAATAGCTGGTCCAATGTATTATAGAACATCAAGAGGAAGTGAACCTGAACTAAATAGAGGTCTAGACTTTTGTTTAAACCTTATAGAAAACAATTCTTCTTCATCTGTATTTGGCGGTACTATAGAACTTTGTGATTCTTATGAGGAAAAAGTTATAAGCGTAAAAAAAGAAGAGATTGATGCTATCGTTGGTGCTGAAATTAGTAAGATTAAAATATCTAAAATCTTAAAAAATTTAGATTTTGATATATCAAAATCTTCAGCTGATGGTTTTGTAATTATAGTACCTAGGTTTAGACATGATATTTCTCATAAACAAGATATAGTAGAAGAAATAGTCCGTTTAGTTGGTATTGATAATATTCCTTCAAAAGCTTTTATATTTACTGAAGAAAATAAGCTCGAAGATGATTATTTAGACTATAAAAAGAAACAGATGTATAGACATCGTTCAGCTTATAGTGGTTTTTTTGAATCACTTCATTTTGTTTTTGATGAAAAAAAGATTTTAGATAAGTATTCTTTTAAAACTTTAGATGAAAACTTAGAACTATTAAACCCTATTGTAAATACTTTAGATACTCTAAGATCTACACTCTTAACTGGCCTTTTAAAAGCAGCTTCAAATAACTCAAAAAATGGATATTCATCTATTAAACTTTTTGAAGTTGGTTCATTATTTAATGAAAAAAGAGAAGAATCTGTAAAAATTGCCTTTCTTTTTTCTGGTGATAAAGAAAAAGAAACACTTGCAAATGCAGGAAAACCAGACAAAATAGACTTTGCATTTTTTACTCAAAAAGTATCTGATATTATTGGAAAGTTTGAATTACGTGAATTTGAAACATCACATTCATTATCTCATCCTTACCAATGTGCAAAGATTTTAATTGATGGTATATTTATTGGTGAAATTTTCCGTCTACATCCAAATGTTGAAGATACTTATGATTTAGATATTACATATATGTGTGAACTAGATTTTGATAAACTTCCATATGGATTAAAAGTTGCACAAAAATCATCAAAATATCAGGCTTCATTTAAGGACTTAAGTGTCATTATGCCTAAAGACATGTTATATGAAAAAGTTAAATCTGCCATTGATTTAGCAAATGTAAATAATTTAATTCGTTTTTATCCTGTAGATAAGTACTCAAATGAGGAACTTGGTGATAATATGAGTTTATCTATTAGATTTATACTTCAATCTTTTGATAAGACACTAGAAGATGAAGATATTACAGCATCAATGGATAAAATTTTAGATGTTCTAAATAATGATTTAGGAATTGGACTTAGATGAGTTTAGCTAAGGTATTTCCTGCATCTAAATTTTCTTTAAATATCTCTGAAATAGCTCCAGATAAATCAATCTCACATAGGTCGGTTATGTTTGCAATGTTAGCAGATGGTACTAGCGAGATAAAAAATTTTTTGCGTGCTGAAGATACTTTAAACTCTTTAGAGATTGTAAAAAACTTAGGTGCTAAAGTTGATGATGATGGTGATATTATTAAGATATCATCAGATGGAATAAAAGAACCATTTGAGATACTTGATTGTGGAAACTCTGGGACTGGTATGAGACTTTTTTGTGGACTTTTAAGTTCAGCAAATGGTCATTTTGTATTAACTGGTGATAAATATCTACGTTCACGTCCTATGAAAAGAGTTACTCAGCCACTTAGGGATATTGGTGCAATATTTGATGGACGCGATGATTCAAATTTAGCTCCATTAAGTATCCGTGGTTCATCTCTAAAAGCCTTTACTTATGATAGTAAAATAGCATCTGCACAAGTTAAGTCATGTATGATTCTAGCAGCCCTAAGAGCTGATGGTGAATGTGTATATACTGAACCTGAATTGTCACGCGATCATACTGAAAGAATGTTAAAAGGTATGGGTGCAGAGATTAATGTAGATGGTTTAAAAACTACTATTAAACCTATGAATAAATTACTGAATCCTTTAAAGATTAGAGTGCCAGCTGATCCATCATCTGCATTTTTCTTTGCAGTAGCTGCTGCAATTACACCAGATTCCAATATTGTATTAGAAGGTGTGACTTTAAACGAGACACGGATAGAGGCCTTTAAAGCCTTAGAATGTATGGGTGCAAACATTAGATATGAAAATATTGATAATAAGTATGAACCTACAGGAAATATATATGTTAAGTATGCAACTTTAAAAGCAATCACAATAGAAGATAAAATCTCTTGGCTTATAGATGAACTTCCAGCTTTAAGTATAGCTATGGCTTGTGCTAATGGTACATCAGTTGTGAAAAATGCTGAGGAACTTCGTGTAAAAGAGAGCGATAGAATATCTACAATTGTAAATGGACTAAATGCATGTGGTATAAAAACTAGAGAATATAATGATGGTTATACAGTAACTGGTGGTGAATTAAAATCAGCCCTAGTAAATAGTGAGGGTGACCATAGAATTGCAATGAGTTTTATAATAGCTGGTCTTAAATGTGGCATGCAAGTAAGGGATTTAGATTGTATAAATACATCTTTTCCAAACTTTTTTGAATTATTAAAAAAAATTACAAAAATAGAAATTTCTTAAGCTGTTCTCAGCGGTAGGTGTATCTTTAGTAAAAGAAATATACAAAGGAATTATTACCTTTGTAAAGGAAACAATATTATGAAAATTGAACTAGCAGAGAACTATGGTTTTTGTTTTGGTGTTAAAAGAGCAATTAAAATAGCAGAAGAAAATAAAAACTCTTCAACTTATGGACCTTTAATTCATAACTCAAAAGAGATTGCAAGATTAGAAGAGGACTTTAAAGTTAGTTTAACAGAGGATCATAATACTTTTAAAGCTGGAGATAAGGCTGTTATTCGTACACATGGAATTCCTAAAGAAGAGTTAGCTGAACTTATAGAAAATAAAGTAGATGTAGTAGATGCAACTTGTCCATATGTAACTAAGCCTCAGCAAATTTGTCAAGAAATGAGTGAGAATGGTTATGAGATTATAATTTTTGGAGATGACTCTCATCCTGAGATTAAAGGAGTGCAGTCATACGCCATTGACGGAGCAAAGGTAGTTACTTGTCCAAAGGATCTTGAAAATTTAGACTTAAAAGATAAAATAGCCTTAGTAGCCCAAACAACTAGAAAAGTTGAAGATTATATGGAAGTGGCAAATTATTTGATACCTAGATATAAAGAAGTTAGAGTTTTTAATACTATTTGTAATGCAACCTTTGAAAATCAAGAGGCTGTTAGAAAAATCTCTAAAAATGCTGATGTAATGATAGTTATTGGGGGTAAAAATTCATCTAATACTAAGCAACTTTTTTCAATAGCTCATGATTTTTGTCAGGATAGTTATCATATAGAAGATGAAAAAGATTTAGATTACAATTGGTTTAAAAATAAAGAGTTTTGTGGTATATCCGCTGGAGCATCTACACCAGACTGGATTATTAAAAATGTCATAGATTCTATTGGTAAAAATATAAATAATTAGTTATTTACCCTTTCTATTCTTAAATTACCATCAAATTAATATATTTATAAACTTTTTTTAGGTATAATCACGGAATTTATATGTAACAAGAGGATAGGTAATGGCGTTCGATAACGAATCATTAGAAGAAGAAAATTTTGCAGAAATGTTTGCTGCAAGTGAAAAAAAACAAGAAACTAGCCGTATAGTAGAAGGCGAAGTTGTTGAGATCCAAGCGGATGAAAATAGAGCATTAGTTGGTGTTGGCGATAAGCTAGAAGGTATTATTAATTTAGATGAAATTTCTAAAGATGGTGAATTACTATTTAATACTGGTGATAAAATTAAAGTAATGATTACAGGATATTATAATGAACGTCCTAAAATTTCTTACAAAAAAGTTTTAGAACAACTAAAAACTATAGAATTTATAGACGCAAACAAAGAAAATTTCGAAGATGTAATTATCGAGGGTATTATCACCAAGAAAAACCGTGGTGGTTATGTAGTAGAAGCTGATGAAGTTTCTTTCTTTATGCCTCGTTCATTAGCAGCGTTTAAAGATACTGATGATGTAGTTGGTCGTAAAATTAAAGCACAAGTTGTTAAAATTGATGAAGAACAAAGCTCAATCGTAGTATCTCGTCGTAAACTTTTTAATGAAGAGCGTAAAAAGAAAAAAGAAATCATTGACGCACTTATGGAAAGCGATACTATCGTTGAAGGTACTATCAAAAAAATTACATCTTATGGTATGTTTGTAGATGTTGGTGGTGTAGATGGTTTAGTTCATTACAATGAGATTTCTTACAAGGGTCCAGTTAACCCTTCAAAACTTTATGAAGAAGGTGATATAGTTACTGTTAAAGCTATCTCTTATGATAAAGACAAAAGACATCTTTCACTTTCTATTAAAGCTGTTCTTCCAGACCCATGGGCTGAAGTTGAATCAGAATTAGATGAAGGTGATACTATCACTGTAACTGTTTCAAATATTGAAGCCTACGGGGTATTTGTTGACTTAGGTAATGATATTGAAGGTTTCTTACATATTTCAGAAATTTCATGGAATAAAAATGTTAAAAATCCTAATGATTATTTAACTGTAGGTGAAGAAATTGATGTTGAAGTTATTGAAATTAATCCTAATACTCATAAACTTCGTGTATCATTAAAAAGACTTCTTCCTAAACCATTTGATGAGTTTATGAAAAACTTTAAGGAGGGTGATATAGTTACAGGTATAGTAACTTCACTTACTGATTTTGGTGCATTTGTTCGTATTGAGGGTGTAGAGGGTCTTTTACATAATCAAGATATCTCTTGGGATAAAGGCGTTAAATGTAAAGATGTTTTAAAATCAGGTGAAGAAGTTGAAGTTAAGATTGCTAAAATCAATAATGAAGACCAAAAAATATCTTTAAATAGAAAAACTCTTTTAGAATCACCTATTGATAAATTCTCTAAAAATAATAAAGTTAATACAGCTGTAACAGGTACTATCCGTGATATTAAAGACTTTGGTGTATTTGTTTCTCTTGGTGATGGCGTAGATGCATTAATCCGTGATGAGGACTTATCTCCACTTATCAAAGAAGAATTAGAAGCTGGTCAAGAAATTGAAGCTGCAATTGCTGTTATTGATACTCGTCGTGACCGTATCCGTTTATCTGTTAAAAAATTAGAGTATATTAAAAGTCAGGCTATGTTAGAAGAGATTAATGATAATTCTTCACATTCTTTAGGCGATTTAATTAAAGATAAATTTAACTAAATAGATATGCAAAAGATTGTAAATAGATGCAAAAACTTTTAAAGTGGTTTGCACCACTCCTATCAATAGGAGTGGCTATATTTATTATCTTTTTTTTAGTTTCAATTAATACAAATAATAGATCTATTAATCTTGAACCATTAGCACATAATAATGAAGTTATTGTAAAAAAACAGAATAATGTCTGGTTAAATCATTTTTCCAAAGCTGAAAAAATAGGCTACCATTATCCTGTTAATGAAGTTTTTATCCAAGTAGATTTGGATGAAAAGATAGTTGCAAAAACAATCTATAAACTTTCCGCTTCTCTTTTAGACCCATATCAATTATTTTGTTTAAAAGAAGAGTTAAAACAACACAAATTAAGATATTTTTTCAAAAAAGATAAACTTAGTGTAGATTTATTAATCTATTCAGAAAATATAAATAGACTGAACTCTTTAGTTCAATCACTAAAAAACTATCAAATTACAGCGAAAGTTTCGTTGTTCAAAGAGGATAAATAATGCAAAAACATACAATAGTAGTTTGTGACCATATTCATGAAGCTGGCTTAAAAATGCTTCAAGATGATGAAAATATAAATTTTATAATGGCTGCAGATGTTGATAAAACTGAACTAGTAGAGAAAATTATTCCTCAAGCTGATGTTGCAATTACAAGAAGCTCAACCGATGTTGACGAGTTTTTTATAAAAAATGCTACAAACTTAAAAGCAATTGTACGTGCAGGTGTTGGTGTTGATAATGTTGATATTCCTACTTGTTCTAAAGAGGGAATTATTGTAATGAATGTTCCAACTGCTAATACTATAGCTGCAGTTGAACTTACAATGGCTCATATGCTTTCATGTATGAGAATGTTTCCATACTCACATGATCATCTTAAAAACCAAAGAATCTGGAAAAGAGAAAAATGGTATGGTTATGAAATGAAGGGTAAAAAACTTGGTGTTATTGGTTTTGGTAACATCGGTTCACGTGTAGCTAAACGTGCGGCAGCTTTTGAGATGGATATAGTTGCTTATGATCCATATATTAACCCATCAAAGGTTACTGATCTTGATATGACTTATACTAAAAACTTTGAAGATATCTTATCTTGTGACATAATTACTATTCACACACCTAAAAATCAAGAAACTATTGGTATTATAGATGAAGCTGAATTTGCTAAAATGAAAGATGGTGTAGTAGTTATTAACTGTGCGCGTGGTGGTCTTTATAATGAAGAGGCACTTTTAAATAATCTTAAAAATGGTAAAATTCGTTTTGCTGGTATTGATGTATTTAATAAAGAACCTGCAATAAATCACCCACTTTTAGACTTAGACAATATAGTAGTATCACCTCACTTAGGTGCAAATACTTATGAATCTCAATTTAATATTGGTACTCAAGCTGCACAAAATGCTATAGCTGCTGCAAAAGGTATATCTTATCCACATGCAATGAATTTACCTATAGATGAGAGTAAGATACCTTCATTTGTAAAACCATTTTTAGAGATGGGACAAAAGATAGGTTTTTTAGAATCTCAAATGAATAAGTCACAAATAATTGCTATTAAGGTTTCAGGTCAAGGTGAGATAGCTGAATATGTAGATAGTCTTTCTACATTTGTAGCCGTTGGTGCAATGAGCGAGAGTAGCGACGATACTATAAACTATGTAAATGCTGATTTTGTTGCAAAAGAAAAAGGGATTAAAATTGAATCAGAAGCCTTAGCTGATTCTAGTGTATATAAAAATTTAATTACTATTAAACTTACAACATCTGAAGGTACTACTACTATTTCAGCTACTATATTTGATGATAATGTACAACGTATAGTAGCTATTAATGGTTTTGACATTGAGGTAGCACTTAAGGGTGATTTAGKTTTAGTTAAAAATTCTGATGTACCTGGTGTAATTGGAAGCATTGGCTCGATTTTAGCTAATAACAATGTTAACATAGCTGATTTTTCACTTGCAAGAAATGATAAAGCAGAAGCTTTAGCTGTAATCTTAGTTGATGACGCGGTTAATGAAGTGACTTTAAATGAACTTTTAGAACTTGAAGCTACATCTACTGTAAACTACGCTCGTGTATAATAAACTTTTTATCTACACTTTTTAGAGTGTAGATAAATAAAATCTTACTTTAATTTTCCATTTCCATAATGTTTATATAAATAATTAATTACAGTCTGAGTGTCTTTTTTTGTGATTGGTGCTTTAAAATGTACAACCATCTTTACAACTTTTCCAGCCCAAAAAGCTTTTGATTGTGGACCTTGGTTTATTATATATCCAAATGAATGACAAGTTAAACAGTTAGCTTGAAGTGCATCAAAACCTTTACCCATCTTAATCTCATAAGCTAAATATGGTACAGCTATATCTTCACCTTTTTTTATTTGTGCAAAAAGTGAAACTGATATAAAAATTAATAATAATAATTTTTTCATTATACAACCTCCACTGTAACTTCATCTATGCCGTTATATTTATAACCACCATGATTCCAGCCTATGTCTTTTGCAAATGGTTGCTCATCTCCGGCTCTGTTTATAGCCTTAGACATGATAGTTAACTTACCATACTCTTTTGGTTTAAATGAATATCTAAAAGCTCTAAAAGCGTAACGTCCAGCATCACCTTTATCTAAGATAGATTTTTCCCAAGTTTTACCACCATCTATTGATACTAATACATCAGTTATCCCAGTACCATCATCAAAAGCAACTCCACGTACTACTACATGTGAAGCATTTTGTATTATAGTTTTATTTTCAGGGTAACCAATAACCGACTTTACATTCATTTTTACAATAGGTTTAGTACGAGGATATCTTTTTTCTGGAGTCTCACTTTGTGTTTCATTATCAGGTACGCGGTAAGCTATATCCATAAAAAAAAGTTTTTCATAGTCCTTTGTAACTCTTATTTCACTTAGCATTTTTACCCATGAATCCGAGTAAGTTCCGGGGATAACTAGTCTTACTGGATATCCATTTAAATATGGTAAATCTTCATCATTCATTTCATAAGCTATAATTACATGGTTATCTAATTCATCAATTCTAAGTTCACGTATAAAGTTTGGAGTCTTATAATAAGCTGCAGTCTCCAAACCGTTAAATCCTATCCAATATGCATCTTTTTTAAGTCCAGCACGCTCTAAAATATCACTAAGACGTACACCTTTCCATTTAGCACAGCCCATAGCACCTGATCCCCATTGAATTCCACCAGCTATTGGTGAAAAAGCTGAACGTGAATTGCCACCACACTGAAGAGCAGCTGTAACTTCAACCTGTTCATATTGAGTTTTTAAATCATGAAGAGATATTTCAAACTCCCTTTCTACTAAACCAGATACTTTGATTTTAAATGTTTGTGTATCTATCTGTGTTGGAATTTCAGGCATATGCCATCTTACAAAAAACTCATCATTAGATGTAATAGCCTTAGTAAAAGTTGCACGAGGTGATTCTAAGAGTGGTGGACGATCTGAATATGTAATCATTGGCCTTTTCTCTGGAAAAGCTACCTTTGATATTTTTTGATTATCCTTTGGTTGTGATGCAGCATTTAATGAACTAGTTAAGCTTACTGAACTAGCAGCTATTAGTGATGCTTTAAAAAAATCTCTTCTTTTCATTTATATCTCTTTATATTATAATTTTTCATCTGCATATTAGTAAAAACAATCTTTATTGTCATTAAACTTATAAATTAAAGTGTTTTTGTAAATTGGCATTAAACAATAAAGTTGGTACTACAATAAGGGAACTTATAACTGCTACAATAGTCCCAAAAATTAAAGATACYCCAAGACCTCCAAATACAGCATCACTAGCCAGAAGTGTAGATGCTAATATAATAGCAGCTGCAGTTAAAAATATTGGTTTTGCTCTTGTTGCAGTTGCATAAGCTATAGCCTCAGCTTTTGGCATATGTTTATCCTTCATTAGTAATCTAGTAAAATCAATTAATAATAATGAATTTCTAGAACTTATACCAATAAGTGCAATAAAACCAATAAGTGAAGTAGCTGTTAAAAAGAAAGTATCGGCTGTAAATATATCTATAATATAATGCCCTACAATTACACCAATAATTGATAAAAAAGAGCCTATAAGAATGATAGCACTAAGAGTATAACTTTTATAATAAATAACCATAAGTAAAAAGATAAGTACAAGTGCAGCTATAAAGGCAACACCAAGCTCAACAAAGGTATCTAAAGTGACTTCCATCTCTCCATCCCAAATAAGTTTATATACCTTATCGTTATGTTTATTTGTTAGTTCTAAATTAAACAAGCCTATCTCTTTTATATAATATTTATCTGAAAAGTTATTTATTATTTCATTTCTAGCCTCTATAAGTGGATATACCTGAGATACCATATCAGTTTCAGCCATAACATTTGTCATCTGATGAAGATTTTTACTCATAATAAAAGGATTTGATTTTTTAGAAATAATATTTACTAATTCAGTTATTGGAGTCATCGTCCCTATATTATTCATTAATTTTAAAGAGCTTAATTTTGCTTTTATTGAGTTAATATCTTTTGAGATGAATTTTTTACTTTTTTTACTAAGTGAAAGATATATAGGTATTTGATCATTTACTAAGTCTGAATTTTTTACAGATATTTGCATGCCCTCAAAAGCTAGGTAAAGTACCTCATTTAACTGTTTAATATTAATACCAGATAGTGATACCTTTGTACTATTGACTTGAATTTCAACGCTATCATAAATCTTATCTTGTTGGATTTGTATATCTACTAAACCTTTTGTATTTTTAAATACATTTGATACTTTATTTGCTAATTCTCTTATACCATCTGCATCATCTCCGTAAACTTCTGCTACTATAGCTGCAAGCACTGGTGGTCCAGCTGGTGGTTCAACAAATGATATATCAATATTTGGATAAATAGAGGCACAGGTTTTTTGTATATATGGTCTTATTCTTTTAACCATCATAAATGAAGTCTCATTTCTATTATGAGCCTTTGATAGGTTTATGACTATCTCAGCTACATTTTCACTATTTTTAAAGCTTGAGCCTTTTACTAATCCTGCAAAGTCAAGTGGACTACCCATGCCTAAGAATACTTCTATATCTTTTATTTCTTCTTCAGCCTGACTTAGACTAACTATACAATCTGTTACATTTTTGGTTTGTTGTATGGAACTGCCCTTAGCCAAGTTTACATAAATACTAAAAGTATCATTATTTTTCCCTGGAAGCATTTTTGCTAAAACCATTTTACTTGGAGCTACCATTAATACTGATAATATAAAAAATATTAGAGTTAAAATAAGAATAAAATTTCTTTTTTTTCTGCTTTTAATCCCGATAAATATTATGTTATGAAACTTATCAAACATTATATATCCTGCTATTAAAATCTTGCATAATCTGAACAAAGTCCAGATTATGCACAGTCACTAAAGCTTTGCCTTTGGCAAGAGAATTCATTTATGACTCCTATTATTGTGGTCTGGTTTTTTTAACATTTTTAGAGCTAAGTAGGGTGTAAATATATAGGCTACAAAAAGTGATGCAATTAAAGCTACTGGAACATTTGCTGGTATTGGTTTCATAAATTGTCCCATCATCTGTCCAACAAAAGCCATAGGTACCATTGTCATAATAATAGCTAAGGTAGCTATATTTGTAGGTGGGCCTATCTCATCAGTTGCTTTAATCATTAAATCCTCGGCAGATATATTTTTAGAATCATCTGAATGTAAATGTCTATGAATATTTTCTATAACTATAATTGCAGCATCAACTAAAAGACCAAGGGAGAGTAAAAATGCGAATAGGGTGATTCTATTTATCGTTTGACCCGATAGATATGCTATAAAAAGTGTAATAGCAAGTATAGCTGGTACGCTGAATGTAACAATAAGAGATTCCCTCCAACCAAGCACTAAAATCAAAAGAATTGCAATAATTAAAATAGATAATAGAAGGTGGTATACAAGTTCATTTACAGCATCATCTGCCCTTTGTCCATCATCTCTTGTTATAACGTAATTAATCCCATCCTTATAAAGAGATTTTTTATAAATACTTAACTCATCTTTTACCGCATTTGTTATTATTACAGCATTTGTCCCTTGAAGTTTTGAGACAGTTAGGGTGACTTGATTTTGTAATTTCATAAATTTATTGTTTTCATCTCTAATGCTTATTGAGGCTGATTTGAAGTTTTGTATATCATAACTATTTGTGATTTTTGCTATTTGTTTTAGATAAATAGCTGAGCCCATATATTTAGCTATGATGATATTTCCAATATCATTTACATCCTCAATAGCATTTTTAACACTAAGCATAATGATTTGATTGTCTTTAGTCCTATTTTTAATAGCTGGGGTTGAATATGAAAGGGACTGTACCCCTTTTACTATCTGCCCCATAGATATATTATAACCTGAGAGTTTATTTAAATCTACCTCTATATTAAACTGATGTTTATTTCCACCTTTTAGCTCTGTAACTGCTACATTTTTAAGACCATTTATATGGTGTTGAATATCTTTAACCTTATCATATAATTCAGTCTTGCTCATATTTTTGTTATTAGAATAAAAAGCTACACTTAAAACAGGTATATCTATATCAATATCAAGGGGTTTTATAATAGGATTCATAGCACCCTTAGGAAACATCTTAGAATTTTGCATAATTTTATCGTATATCTTTAGATTAGAATCTTCTTTTTTTTCACCTATAAAAAAAGCTGCATTTACAATACCTACATTATCCATAGAAATTGAAGAAATATTTTCTACACCTTTTACTTCTTTTAGTTTTCTTTCAAGTGGTTTTACTATTACTCTTTGTATCTCTTTTGCACTAGCACCAGGAAGTGCTACTATTACAGTTGAACCACTTACAACCATTTGTGGGTTCTCTTCTCTTGGCATAATCATTAGGGATAAATAACCAACGGATAGTAAAAATATACCAAGAACAATAGTGAGTGGACTTTTTAAAAAAGCAGAGGCTAGTTTACCAGCAATATCGCTTGCTATATATGAGTTTTGTTTTTGCAAAATAGTTTCCTTATCTAATCTCTATAGTTGCATACATACCAGGGTATATTGACTTATTTGCATGTTTAAATGATACTTTTATCTTAAATGTATGTGTCATTGGGTTAGATGAGGGAATAATTGCACTAATTTTTCCTAAGGCTTTTATATTTAATGATGGTATAGCTATTTGAACTCTAGTACCATGTTTAATACGTGCTAAGTTACTTTCAGCTATCTCTGCTGATATCTTAAGGTCACTTAGGTCTGATAAAACTATAGCTGGCATTCCAGGCATAGCCATCTCCCCAACTTTAATGTTTTTACTTACAATTACACCATCATTTGGTGCTTTAATATTTAAATACCTATATTGGTTTTTTACCTCAGCCTCTTGTGCCTTAGCTTGAATAACTTGTTTTTTTGCAATTTGTATCGTTGTAGCTAAATTTTTTGCAGCTAAGCTTAGATTTTCAACCTCAAATCTTGAAACCATATCTTTAGCTAGTAAGCGTCTATGACGGTTTAGATTTAGTTTTATATTTGTATATTGATTTTTATACATTTGCAAAGATAATTCAGCTTGAGATATACTAAGCTTAACTTGTATTAAAGCTGAATCTATCTCTTTTGAATCAATTGTATATAATAAGTCGCCTTTTTTAACATAATCTCCATCTGAAACTTTAACATCTGTAACAAAGCCCATAAAACGGCTAGTAATCATTTTTTGGTTATCACTAATTACACTGCCTGAGAGTGTAATTATTTCGGCATTTAGGCTAAGTAAGCCCATTGATAGTATTAAAAATATTTTTTTCATTAGTTTTGTTCCCCATTTGCAATTTTTTCTAAGGCGAATATACGCTCATTTCTTTTATTGTATGTCAGTTGTAGTTCTAATATTTTTTGAATTTGAGATGATTGTTTGATTATAACATCACTCATTGATGATAATTTCTCTTTATATCTAGCTTCGTAGTTATTATAAATTTCATTAGCAAGTTCTAACTCCTTTTTTAGGGATAGTATATCTAAATCATAAGTCTGGATTTGAGTCCTTATTCTTTGAATTTTAAGTGATATAGCAATTCTTGATAGTTGAACTTGGTTTTTACTTTTTAAGTATTGTATACGTGATTTTTCAATTTTAGTTTTATTTATTCCAGCATTAAAGATATTAAAGTTTAATCTTGCTCCAATTGTATAAGAACTGTGTTTACCTGCATCACCCAAAAAAGTATCATCAGCAGTAGCTATCTCAGCAAAGGCTCCTAGACTTGGATAATATGAGGCTTGTGATACATTTATCATGCTTTTTTGTATATCGAGTGCATTATTTGCTTGAAGTACTTTAAGATTAGAGTTTAAAATCTCTTCATTTGAAAAAATAGGCATTTTTACTTCTATGGATGGAATTTTGATTTTCGTAATTTTTTGATTTAGTAAAAAGCTAATATAATGGTATAAAAGTTTTTGATTTGATATTATCTTATGTATAAGACGTTTTATATTTCCTTTTTTAGATTGAACCTCTAGCAGGTCTACTTTTTTTGCATAACCTACCTCTATCATACTTTGTGTGGTAAATTCAAGTTTAGTTATATTGTTTAATATAGTAGTTAAGAGTTTTTGGGATTGTTTTAAAAGAGCCATATCATAGAAGCTTTTTTTTATTTCATATATTTTTTCATATATTATTTGATTTTTTTGTAAGTTTTTAATTCTAATCATGGATTTCATTACATTCTCATAAGAAGATATTTTAAAACCTGTAAAAAGTGGAACTTCATATCTTATTTTACTGCTAAAAAAGTTTCTGCTATCTGGATAGTTTAAATCATTTGCTTGAACATTTAAAATATTTGGATTTGTATTGTCAAATTCTGCAAATCCAAAATCACCAAAAGAAGCCTCCCTTGATGTTAATTTAAATCCAAATACATTTCCAGCATCATTAGAATTAACAAAGTCTTGTATAAAGTCTAATTTTCCCCAGTTACTAGAATAAACTATATCCGAATCTTTTTTTGCAGATTTTAAATCTAGATTAGCATTTTTAATCTCTAAGTTATTGACTTTTAGTAAATCAATAGCCTTATTAAGTGCTAATGATTCATTCGCATATACTAGAGCTGCAAAGAATAATATAAACAGTATTTTCATAAGAAGTTCCTTTTAATAATCTTATATTATAAAATAATTAAGAAAAAATTATATCATAAAACTACTCTAATTTTATCACAAAAGTGTTAAATTTACGAATTTAGGTTATAATGGTTATTAAAGGTTTTAGTTATGAGATTCATTAATTTAATAATTATGCTCTTTGTATTTATAAATATATCTAGTGCAAATGAGTTAAAATATGAGACATCGCCATATTTACTACAACATGCATCTAACCCTATAAATTGGTATGCTTGGAATGAAAAAACACTTCTTAAAGCAAAAAAAGAAAATAAACCGATATTTCTCTCAATTGGATACTCAACCTGTCATTGGTGCCATGTAATGGCAGAAGAATCCTTTGAAAATGAAGAGTTAGCCAAACTGTTTAATAAATATTTTATCTCTATTAAGGTTGATAAAGAGGAGATGCCACACTTAGATTCTAAGTATCAAGAGTTATTTAAAAAAGTAAATAATCATTCTGGGGGTTGGCCTTTAAACATATTTTTAACAAGTGATAAAAAACCTTTTTATATGCAGGTATATATACCTGCAAAAAGTTCACAAGATTATATAGGTTTTGATAAGTTATTGCCTGATTTATATTTTAAATATAAAAATAATCTTCTAGAAGATAAAATTAAAGCAATCGACAAACTCTCCAAGCAAAAATATAAAAGATTAAAAAATACAAATACAAAAATATCTGTATCTTCATTAATAGATTCAATAAATGAGTCTTATGATGATTTAAGTTCAGGTTTTGGAATATCCTCAAAGTTTCCTGAAGCTTCGAAGATAAACCTTATGATGGACTTAGCCCTGCTTGGAGATTCAAAGCAGATGCATACAAAAAGCCTAGATATGTTGGATGCTATGGCTTTACTTGGACTTTACGATCATATAGATGGTGGATTTTTCAGATATACAATAAATGTAGATTGGGAGATACCTCACTTTGAAAAAATGTTATATACTCAAGCTGAAATGATATCTGTATATTCTCGGGCATATGTTAGTACAAATAAAAATTTATATAAAAATATAGTAGATGAAACTATAGATATGCTGGATAAACGTTTTATGAAAAATGATTTATATTTTTCTGCGAGTGATGCAGGTTCAGGTCATAATGAGGGTAAATATTTTGTATTTTCTATATCTCAAATAAAAGATACCATAAATAAAAATAAGTTTTCTAAAGAGATAAGAGAATCATTAGATAATGTGTTAGATGGGAACTTCTTAGATTCAAGTTCCTCTTTAATGGTACATCTTAACTTTCATACAAAAGACAGACCTAAAGGTTTTAAAGAATTTAAAAAAGAGTTATCTAAGATTCGTGATGCAAAAAAGTATCCATTTATAGATAAAAAAATAAATACAGCTTGGAACTCTTTAATGATTGAGGCACTTTATAAGGCATCTATCTTAGATTATAAATATAAGATAAAAGCCGATAAACATCTATCAGCCTTAACAGATTTTATGTTTAATAAGGGTGAGTTATATCATCAAGCTCTTATTGAACATAAGGTCAAAGAAGTTGGTTTTTTAGAAGATTATAGTTATATGATTGGAGCTTTAATAGCTGCATATGAAAGTGGTTTTGATGAGGAAAAACTAAACTTTGCAACTTATCTTTTATCTAAGGCTAAAGAGAAATTTTATAAAAAGAAAATTTGGTATGCAAGTGATGATAATTTAAATATAAAGGCTGATTTACTAGATTCTCATTATATATCTGCTTTATCAAAAATGATACAAAATATTATAAAACTTAGTGCACTTAAATATTCAAGGGCTTATGAAAGTTTAGCTAGAGATTCTATAGAATCTGTAAAAAATCAGCTTCAAGATTATCAAGCAAATGTGTCAGCTATAGCTAGAGCATATCTGATGTTGGAACATGATGTAGTTATACTTAAAAATACAAAAGAAGTATTATTAAAAAATAAACAAAAAATACAAAAAATTAAATATCCATATGTACTTTTGAAAAAAGATAAGTATAAAAAGTATATAGCCTGTACTATGAAGAGTTGTTTTGGAGTAAGTGATAATTTAAATGAGATTCAAAAGATAATTGAGCTAAAATAAATTATTAAAAATTTTATTCTTTTTCGGCTACATTTTACTTTGTAAAAAGTGCTCGTCAAAGGCATTTTCACTATAAAGGTACTAAATAGATATGCAAGAAGTAGTAGATAAGCTAAGAGCTAGAGGTAAGATATATAAAAAAATGCTTGAAATTGCCCCTAAAGACTTAGGCATAAGAAATAAAATCAAAATGTATAAGGCTACGGATACATCTGGATATTTTTGGGCTATTTTTGCTGTAAGTCAAAAGAGTAAGTTACTTATGAAAGATGTACACAAATTTGAAGAGATATATATGAAACTGAGTGTATATTGTAATCATAACTTTAAATATAAGATTATCTTTATAGATGCACCACTTTGTTCAAAAGCAAAACTTGCCTTTAAAACTCAGGGTTGGAAAATTCAGTAATGCTTCTTTGCGATATTGGCAATACATCTTATCATTTTTTAAAAGATGATTTTGATTATAAAGAAGATGTAAAAGTATTTAATCCATCAGATGTTAAGGGCTTAGTTTATTATATATGTGTAAATACAGAGATAAAAAAAATATTACTTAAACTAAATAACTGGATAGATATATCAAAAAAAATAGATAAAACAGCTTATTATGAAACTATGGGAATAGATAGGATTATAATATGTGAGTCTATCCAAGATGGGGTTATAATTGATGCTGGGTCAGCTGTAACTGTTGATATTGTAAATAATGGTGTATTTGAGGGTGGTTTTATTTATCCAGGTATAAAAGCTATGTCAGATACATACAAAAACATTTCATCTGCGCTTAATTATGAGTTTAATTTTGATTTGAACTTAGAGAGTTTGCCTAAAAACTCTAGAGATTCTATTAGTTATGCTTACCTAAAGTTAATTTATACAGAGGTTATATCTTTAAATAAAGCAATATATTTAACAGGTGGCGATTCTTTGAAATTTTCAAAAATATTTAAAAATGCAAAAATAGATAAAAATCTTATATTTAGAGCTATGTTAAAGTATATATAGGATTTTAATGTATGTTAATTGTTAGCATAAAAACTAGTATTATTTTACAATTTGGGTTTAATGAAACTTATGGAATAATACAAGTATGAATATAGATAAACATAAAAAAATTAATATGAATTGTACTGAAATAAACTGGGATACGGAAAATGGAATCCCTGATTTTTTTGGTACAAGATTTACTCTTCTTTGGAATAACCCTTCACTTTTAAATATATTTAATCCACTAGTTAAAGAGATAGGTAAAGATTTATTCTCTCTTTTAGTAGCTGATTCATCTAGTAAGGATTCTTCACAATATCACAATAATATTCTTAGTTCATTTTCTACAAGTTTTAAAGATGCTTTTATTAAATGGGCTGAGTTTGTTGAAGCAGCTGGTTGGGGTAGGTTTGAGCTGCTTGATTTAGATTTTAACAATCACAAGGTAAAAGTAAGGGTACATAATCCTTGGGAATTAAATATGCAAAGTAGTCTAAGAAAAAAWGATCGTTGGGGTTGTCCATTTTTAAAAGGAAAACTTATAGGCATATTTTCCAATGCATTTGAGACAAACTGTTGGGCTGATGAAGTTTATGAAGATGAAAAGGAAGATTCTTTTGTTGAGTTTAATATTTATGCTTCAAAAACAACTCTAGATAAAGAACTAAAATCATTAAAACGTATAGAAAAAAATAATGAGATATCTAAACTAAAAACAGCAGTTAAATTACAAACTACTAAGATAAAAAACCATAGGGAGATGCATGAGATAGTATTTAAAAATGCAGTTGATGGCATGCTTATTATTGAAAATGGAGTTTTTATTGAATGTAACCAGTCAGCCTTAGATATGTTAGGGTTTACTAAAGAAAAGCAAATTGTAGGTAAAAGACTAGAAGAGATTTCGCCAGAGTATCAGCCTGATGGTCAACTCTCAAAAGATAAGGCTGAATTACTTTTAAGCGATTTATCTAAAAAGTTAAATAATAAACTTGAATGGGTATATACTAGAGTTGATTCTTGTGAACAATGGGTGGAGGTTGTTTTGACACCAATCCATTATTTTGATAAAGATATTGTACATGTAGTTTGGAGAGATATACATAAAAGAAAAGAGGAACAAAAAAAATTAGAATATTTAAATGAAAATTTAAAAAATGAGGTTCAGACACAACTAGAAAATATTAGAGAAAAAGAGACTATGTTATTAGAACAGGCTAAATTAGCATCTATTGGTGAGATGATAGAAAATATAGCACATCAGTGGAGACAACCATTAAATAATTTAGCCTTAGTAAATCAGGACATGTACGTAAAATTACTTCTAGATAAATATGATATAGATAGTTTTGAGAAGTCTCAAACTCTTATCAATGAAAATATTCAGTATATGTCAAAAACAATAGATAATTTCAGAAACTTTTTTAATCCAAATAAGGCAAAAAAAATATTTGAAGTAGGTCAAGCTATACGAGAGACTATTCAAATTATTGATGCTACATTTAAATCAAACTTTATTCAACTAGAGATTAAAGATAAATCAAAAAACGTAATTAATAATTACTTTGGTGAACTAGAACAAGTGCTAATCATTATCTTACAAAATGCTAAGGATATATTAGTTGAAAATAAGATAGATAAACCTAAGGTAGTGATAACAACTAAGGATGAAAAAGATGAGATTATTCTTAGTATAGAAGATAATGCTGGTGGAATTCCAAAAGATATCATGCATAAGATATTTGAACCATATTTTACAACAAAATTTAAGTCAAAAGGTACTGGTTTAGGATTATATATAGCCAAAATGATAATTGAAAAAAATATGGGTGGTAAATTAAATATATCTAATACAAAAAAAGGTGCTAAGTTCGAAATATCTCTTCGCAAGTAGTCTCTTATAGAACTTTGAGTTATATTTAGGTAAAATGGCGAAAATTATATAAATTTTATGAAAAACGTTAAGGGACTTATATGCTAACAGTTGCACTGCCAAAGGGTCGTATCGCAAAAGAGACTTTAGAAATTTTTGAAACTATATTTGGTGATAGTTTTAAATTTGATGATAGAAAGTTAATTCTTGAGACTCCGAAGTTTCGTTTTTTATTAGTTCGTAATCAAGATGTAGCTACATATGTATACCATCAAGCAGCTGATATTGGTGTAGTTGGTTTAGATACCCTAGAGGAGCAAGGATTAGATGTTATACGTCTACTTGACCTTAAACGTGGTATATGCAAGGTAGCTATTGGTATGAAAAAAGGTGAAAAATTTGACCTTAATAAACCTGAATTAAAAGTAGCATCTAAAATGGTTAACATCACCAAACGTTATTTTGAGGAAAGAGCAGTATCAGTAGATATTATTAAACTTTATGGTTCAATTGAATTAGCTCCACTTATTGATTTAGCTGATATGATAGTTGATATAGTTGAGACTGGTGCTACTATGAAACAAAATGGTTTAGAGGTAGTTCAAGATATTATGACCTCTTCTACTTATTTAATCGCAAATAAAAATAGTTATATAGCTAAAAAAGATGAGCTTTTGGATATATATGAAAAAATAAATGAAGTTATAAAAGCTGAACAAGTTAATAAATAATGACACAGACTATGACAAATTTAGATTTATATGCAAAAGCTGAACATTTACTTGGTATAGAAGAGGCTACAGAGGCTTTATATGACCTTTATCGTTCAGAATTGGATGAACTAAATATTAAAACTCTTTTAGATGTAGGTTGTGGTCGTGGTGGCTTTATGGAACGTATGATAAGTGATGGTGTAACTTGTAAGGGCCTTGACCTATCTTTAGTGATGGTAAAAGAGTGTAAGGCAAAAGGTTTAGATGCTGAGTGCGTAGATATATCAGATGTAGATGGTAAATTTGATGCTATTGTAAGTATATTTGATGTTTTAAACTTTATGGATAAGCCAGATTTATTGAAATTTCTTGATTCAGTAGCTGATAAGTTAGATGATGAGGGTATCTTTATAGCTGATATAAATACTTTATATGGTTTTTCAGATGTAGCTGAAGGTAGTATGTGTAAAGAAAAAAATGATGAATTTCTTATAGTTGATGCAGAGTTTGTAAATGACAAACTACATACACAGTTTACATTATTTGAAAAGCAAGATTCTTTATATAAGAAATACCAAGATACAATAGTGCAATACTTTCATAAAATTAAAATTTTTCAAAACCTAGATAAACTAAAGTTAGTGGATAAGCAAACATTTTCACTTTATGATAGTGAAGATAAAACTTTATTGATATTTAAAAAGAAAATATAAGGAACTTTTTATGAGCCATAAACATAAGATAAAAATTGAGAAGATATTTGAACACCCAATCTCTGGAAATATAGATGTTAAAAAATTATTATCATCTCTTAAACATTATGGTGCTGAGATAGAAATTATTAAACATAATAAGGCTAGAATTTCACTTAGAGGAAAAGAGTTTATATTAGCTTTATCTCATAATAATGACTTATCTAAAGATTCTATAACCTTACTTCGCCATTTTTTAGAAAGTGTAGACTTAACCCCTGAAAACCTTTAATAACTGTAAAATATGTAATACAGATACTAGAATCTTAGTAGATGAAAAAACTTCAAAAATTTATTATCAATGTTTAAAATGTGAGTATATATTTTTAGATAAAAAATTTTATATAAATGAGATATCAGAAAAAAGTCATTATGATAAACATCATAATAATCTGCAATCCCTAGGTTATGTAAAAATGTTTGAAGACTTAGTAAATGAATTTGTGCTTGAACATAAAGAATCTATATATACATCTTTGGATTTTGGCTGCGGTGAGGGTGAGGTTTTAGCTATTATATTGGAGCGTAATGATATTAAATGTGATAGATATGACCTTTTTTATTTTCCAAATAAAGTGTATAAAGATAAAACTTATGAGCTTATTTTATCAACTGAGGTAATTGAACATTTAAATAATCCAATAGAAATTTTAAAAGAGTTAATCTCGCATATAAAAAAAGATGGATTTTTAGTTCTTATGACAGCCTTTAGACCATTGGATATTCAAGAGTTCTTAACATGGTGGTATATCAGAGATATTACTCATATTGGTTTTTTTACTATTAAAACATTTGAGTATTTGGCAAAAGAGTTAAATTTAGAGATTATAAAACATAATGATAAAAATACCATTATGTTTAAAATACTTTAGTTTATAAACTCAACAACTTCATCAAAGTTTAATCTTAATTTAGATGACTGTTCATTTATTCTATAACCAAGTGGTAAAATCATAGATAATTGGTATTCTTTTTTATCTAGATTTAAAATATCTTCTATAKCTGCTCTATTAAAACCTTCAATAGGGCAGGAATCTATACCTAAACTAGCTGCATATGTCATCATATTTCCTGCAGCTATATATGTTTGTTTTGAAGTCCAATCATAAATATTATTATCATTAGAGAGTGTATCTTTTAAATGATCTGCATATAAATCTAGGTAAAATTCTAACTTATCCTTAGTCATATTACGACGAGAGAACCTTTTCTTTGGTAAACCAGATTCAGGCTTAACCGAATTTATGCCAGCTAGGATTACAACTAGGTGTGAACATGTAGTGATTTGAACTTGGTTCCAACAAGCTGGTTGAAGTTTAGCTTTGAGTTCATCATTAGTTATAACTAAAAACTTCCAAGCTTCCATACCAAAAGATGATGGAGAGTTTTGTGCTACACTTAATATGCTTCTAATCTCTTTATCTGATATCTTTTTATTTTCATCAAATATTTTACAAGCATGTCTAAAACTCATTGCATCTAAAAACATATTTTTCATCAAAAAATCCTTGTACTATTAATTATTTATTTAATTATATCAGTTTGTAAGAAACCAATAGTTATACTCGCATATTTAAATTAAGGAATATAAATGAAAAAAGTACTTTTAGGTATAATTATATCACTTATGGTGGTATCAGGTTTAGTTGCAGATGAAAAATCAGGATGTGTATTATCACAAAAAGGTAAGATAGATGTATCTTGGAAGGCTTATAAAACAGCTTCAAAGATAGGTGTATCTGGTGTTTTTAATAAAGTAACTTATACTCCAGTTGCAAAAAATGGAAAAAACTTTCGTGAAATTTTAGTTGGTTCATCTGTTAGTATAGATACATCAAGTGTAAACTCAAAAAATAAATCTCGTGATTTTAAACTTGTTAGTTTCTTTTTTCAAAAAATGAGTACAAAAAACATAAATGCAAAAATCATTGACATAAAAGCAGATAAAAAAATAAAAAATCAGCCTAGGACTGGTGTAGTTACTTTAGATGTAACTATGAATGGTATTACAAAAAGTTTACCAATGAAGTATACTTATTCTAATGCTATATTTGAAGCAAAGGGTGTTATAGATATTTTAGATTTTAGTGCCTCTACAGCTTTAAAATCAATAAATAAAGCATGTTACGCATTACATAAGGGTAAAACTTGGTCTGATGTTAGTGTCGGGTTTCGTACCAAAATTGAAGCAAGTCTCTGCAATGTCTCACCTTTAAAGTAACTTTTAGTTTTTTTATGGCAGTATTCTTTTAATTTTACTTTAAGGGATTAGAAATAATGTATAAAAATTTATCGATAAAGATGAAAATCTTTATCCCAGTTATAGCTGGTTCAATATTTAGTATATTTTTTATTGCATATACTGTAAAGAGTCTTAATCAGACTCATATGGTAACTCAAAGTATAAAAATAGGGGTAAATACTGTCGATCAGTATAAAAAAATTCGTGCTTATTATACAAAAAAAGTAGTAGTACCAGTTAAGAAAAACCACGCTATGAAGATTAACTTCGACCATGATGAAAAATCTGATACTATCCCTCTTCCTGCAACAATGATACATGATTTAAGTAAAATTATTTCAGGAGATGGTCGGGGCATGCAGTTAAGACTATATAGTAATTATCCGTTCCCTAATCGTGCTTCAAGAAAACTTGATGATTTTGCTAAGTCTGCTTTAGCAAACTTTGAAAGTGGGGCAACTGGGGCATATACAAAAACTGAAACTTTAAATTCTAAAGAGGTTGTAAGGATAGCTATAGCTGACTATATGGTAGCTGATGCTTGTGTAAAGTGTCATAATACAAGAAGTGATACACCTAAAAATGATTGGAAATTAGGTGATGTACGTGGTGTATTAGAGGTTATTATACCTATAGAGGAACNAAAAGATGCCTCAAATGCTGTAGTTGAAATCACTATAGCTTTGATACTTTTCCTTGAAGTGCTTACGTTTATTATGTTATATTTTGTAATAAATAAATATGTTGTAAAAGAATTAGATAATTTTTCCGATGGCTTAACTAACTTTTTTAAGTTTTTATCAAAAGAAAATAATGATATTGAAGCTATAAAAATTAATTCTAATGATGAGATTGGAAAGTTGTCCTTACGTATAAATGAAAATATTAAGAAAGTTAAAGAGCAGATAGATGATGATGAAAAATTATTATCCAATTTATCCTTTGTAACTGAGTCTATTAGTAAGGGCGATATTAGCCAAAGAATAAATATTGAAACATCAAATCCAATGTTATCAGAGCTAAAAGATGAATTTAATAAAATGTTAGCAGGTTTACAAAAATCTGTTGGTATTGATATGAACTCAATAGAAAAAAGTTTAATTTCATATACAAATATGGACTTCACAGCTGGTTGTCCAGATTGTGATTCTATCATAGATAATATGGTATATAAATTGGGTGAAGATATATCAAAAATGTTAGTAAAAAATTCAAATGATGCACATAATCTTCAAGCTAAATCTAACTCCTTAAATGAGTTTGTTGTAAGCCTAATAGATGCAGCAAATGAACAATCAGTAAATACAGAAAAATCTTCACAAGCTACAGAGGAGATTACATCAAGTATTAATGCAATGGTTGATCAAGCTAGTGAGGTTAGTTCACAATCTCAAGAGATTAAAAATGTTATTACTATAATTGGTGATATAGCTGATCAAACAAACTTACTTGCACTTAATGCAGCTATTGAAGCTGCAAGAGCTGGTGAGCATGGTCGTGGTTTTGCAGTAGTAGCTGATGAAGTTAGAAAACTAGCTGAACGTACACAAAAATCTCTCTCAGAGATAAATATAAGTGTAAATACTCTTGTTCAATCTATTTCAACTATCGTTGAGGGACTAGAGGAACAATCAAGTAAACTTGAAAAGTTTACTGAGTTTATTGAGTTGATGAATACAAATACTCAAAGTTCTTTAGATATAGCAAATAAAACAGGTTTATTAGCTAAAGAGTTAGATGAAAGTGCAGCAACTATTCTTGAGGATGTAAATTTGAAAAAGTTCAAGAAATAATTAAGTATCGTCAGCCTACACTAGATTCCAAATCAAGTTTGGAATGACGTTATTTTTTTTGGAATGACGTTGCTTTTTAAAGTATAACTTCCTGTCGTCACCCTAAACTTGATTTAGGGTCTAGTTTATGTATTAAAATCTAAGGCACTCTTAATCGCATTTATATATGAAAGTGTCTTAGCCTCCCCTTTATACGCAATATCAAAAGCAGTACCATGATCAACTGAGGTTCTAATAATTGGTAAATTAAGAGATATATTTATACTCTCATCAAAATAAAGAGCCTTTAGCGGTGCTAAACCCTGATCATGATACATTGCAACAAAGTAGTTGTAGTTTTGTCTAAAAGATGGTGTAAAAGCAATATCAGGTACTATGGGACCTACAAATTTTTCAAAGCCAATTTTTTTATTCGCACTTTTAATTGCCTTATAAATTCTAAGTTCTTCATTACCCAATACTCCATTATCACCAGCATGTGGGTTTAAACCAAGTACAGCTACTTTTTTATTTGGGATTGATTTATGAAGGTCTAAAAGAAATTGTTTTAGTTTTTTATATATTATAGATGCGCACACATCTTTTAAAGGTATATGCTCAGTAAAAAGAGATACAAACATCTTATCACAGCCTAACATCATAATAGCATCTTGTTGAAAATGATGACGAAGTAAGTCTGTATGACCCTTATATTCTATATTAGCTCTCATCCAAGCTTCTTTATTTATAGGCATAGTGACAAGTGCATTTGCTTTTTTATCTTCACAAAGTTTAATTGCAGTTTTAAAAGAATCATAAGAATATTTTCCAGATTCTTTACTTACTTCTCCTACCTTAATATTAAACTCTCCATTTACATGATAAGTTACAAAGTCATCTGGAACTTTTACATTCAAAAGCTTAGAAGCTYGATTTAGCATCTGTTTATTTATGCAGTAAATAGGTTTACATATTTTAGAAATATCTTTGTGCGCTTTTAGTGCTATCTCAATACCAACACCATTTAAGTCACCTATACTTATTGCTATCTTTTTCATTAGATTCTAGTTGTGAGTTTTTTCATTTCTCTAATGGCCTTATCTAGTCCACAAAATACACTTTTAGCGATGATACTTTGACCGATATTTAACTCGGTAATTTCGTTAATATTAATCATATAAGATACATTATTATAATTTAGTCCATGTCCAGCTGCAACTTCAAGTCCAAGGCTTTTAGCATGTATAGCTGTATTTTTTATATCATCTAAAGATTTTTCCAATCTATTTTGAAGTTCATACCTAGGTAATTCAAGCTCTTTAATAGAATGATTTGAATATGAAAGTGAGGAGTTTAACATTGAATAAATATTTGCAAATGAGCCAGTATGAAGTTCAACCATCTCCGCACCTAAGTCTTTTGATTTTTCTATAGCTTCTATAGATGGGTCTACAAAAAGTGAAACAGGGATTATAGRATCATGGAGTTGTTCAATCGCATATTTTATATCGTCCTCATATGTAAAAACATCAAGTCCACCCTCAGTTGTAACTTCTTGCCTTTTTTCAGGTACTAAGGTGACCCTATGAGGCTTTATATCATTAACAATATTTAAAATATCTCTATTTATTGAACATTCTAAATTTACAGGTAATGTAGAAAAATTCATAATATTTGTAACATCAATATCTTGAATATGACGTCTATCTTCTCTTAGATGTATAGTTATTTGATCAGCTCCATTTGTGCATGCTATATATAAGGCATTTAAAATATCTGGGTCATTTATCTGTCTAGCCTCTCTTAAAACTGCTATATGGTCTATATTTACACCTAAAGTCATTTTAGTCATTATTAACCTTTTCCATAAAAAATTTATATTCCTCTTCTAAGTTTTTTGCATCAATTTTCTCACCAAAATGTATCTCAATAGTTTTTGTCTCTTTATATGGGGAGTTTTTAAATACTTCTTCTAATTTATCATTAATATATACAGGTACTACCTCTAGTTTATTTATTATAGCTATTCTTGAAGCTCCGTTTTGAAATTTTTGTATACCATGACCAGAGAAACGTTCACCCTCTGGGAAAATGTATAAATTAAAATCATTTGCTTTAATAAAGCAGTTTTTAATTTGTTTAAAAAACTTTAATAAACCACGTTTATTTTGTAAGTCTACACTGATACAAGCGCTATACTCAAAAAATTTACCGTAAAAAGAATCAAATAAGTCTTTTTTAGCTATCCATGCACCATTTTTTTTATCTAAAGAAAATACATGCTCCATCACTATAATATCTAATAAGGAACGATGATTTATAACATATAAAATCTTATTTGTTTCTGGAATATTTCCAACAGTATTGATTTTTAGGTTTAAAAAATCAATAACTGTATTGGCATAAGATTGGCGGTCGGCTGAAAGCTGTTTATAGGATAAATCTTGGTTTATAAATGGATGAAAAAATGTTTTTTTAAATACACTTATATATCCATAGCCAAGTTTAATCATATACATATACTTAGAAAGTTTTTTTAGCAAATCCTAGCCCTACTTAGATCTATGAAGTGGATGTTGATATTTGTTAGGTTCACAAGCACTAAATATACTGGCAATACTGATTGCTAAAATGATTAATATCATAATGTTTTTCATATTGAACTCCTTTATTTAAATTATAGCAACTAAAATGTATTACTTATAATTTTATCTAAATTTTTCACATTATTTGTATTTGCAAAACAGCTTTTATCCCCACATACTAAAAATTCTTCAATTTCATCAAATTTTTTGTATATAAATGGATACTTTAAAGATGCTATCTCGAAAGAATTTACATCTAAATTTTTGTGAGATGATTTTATAAGCCTATCACCCTTTATATATCTAAGAACTTGGCTGAACATGTATGGATAAATTACTGGACGTCTACCTAGTTCATAAGAATTATACTCTAAAGTTTTGTAAGCAAAGTGTGTATACTTATCATCTTCAAGTAATGTACCAAGACTTAACATAACATCTACCATAACACTAACTGAACTTGCATAGGTAGAATCTGATATATCAGCCTTAGTTTCAAACTCACCAGTACTGAACTTCCAGACACCATCTTTATAAAATTTCTCTAAGGCTAGATTTACAAAGTGTTGAGCTTTTATAAGACATACCTCATCTAAGGTAGAATTATAAGCAGATATTAAAGCTGTAGAGATAAAGGCGTAATCCTCTAAGAATGCTTCAACCTTAGGCTCTTTATGGATTAAGGTAGTATGGTAAAGAGTATTATCCTTATACATAGTAACTAAAAGTGCATCTAAACTTTTTATAGCCATATCTTTGTATTTTAGATCTATCTCACCTAGGTTAAATAAGGCTTTTATCATCATACTTGACCAAGATGTTTGAATTTTTTTGTCTATAAATGGGTAAGTTTTTGTTTTTCTAAGATTTTGTAATAGCGGTTTTATATCTGCAAAAAAATCTGGTATTTTTTCATCTTTAAAACGTATAATATTTTTACCCTCAAAGTTACCATCTTTAGTAATGCTTAATAAATCTAATATATTTTCAATATTTTTATAGTTTTTCTCTTTTAAAAGATTATATACCTCATCATATTCATAAATAAAGTATATACCTTCTTCACCCTCAGTATCTGCATCACTTGCAGAGAAAAATAAATTTTCTTCACTCATAAAATTATACCAAAARTCAGCTAYCTCTTTAGCAGTGTTTAAGAAACTTTCATCTTTATAAGTTAGGTAAGCCTTAGTATAGAGTTCACAAAGTAGGGCATTATCATAAAGCATTTTCTCAAAATGAGGTATCTTCCATTGGCTATCTACTGAATATCTACAAAAACCACCATCTATAAGGTCATACATCCCACCTTTTTTCATATTTTTAAGTGTATTTAATAACATTGCGCGAGCAGCTTTGTCATCATATAGTTTATCTATAATTAAAAGTGTAGTAAGAGTTGAAGTGTGCGGAAATTTTGTTTTTGTTGAAAAACCACCATAAGTAGATTCATAATTGTTTTTTACTTGAAGCATAAAGTTTTTTCTAAAATCTTCTTTTAAAACAGTAGCTTCTTTAGGATGCTCAATATGATTTAAAAAAGCTTCAACTTCTTCAGCATTTTTATAAACCTGAGCATCATTTTGAGAGATTTTATTACCGATTAGTTTAGTAAGCTCAATAAAACCCATACCCTCAATACTACTTTGATTGGAATTAGGTGCTATATATGTACCTGCAAAAAATGGCTTGTTTTGAGGCGTACAAAAGATTGATGTCGGCCAACCGCCTGAACGGCGATTTAGTAACATATGTACCTCTTGATAATGTTTATCTATATCTGGTCTCTCTTCCCTGTCAACTTTTATAGATATAAAGTGCTTATTTAAAATATCTGCACACTCTTGATTCTCAAATACAGTCTGCTCCATCACATGGCACCAATGACAAGAGCTGTAACCAATAGATATAAATATAGCTTTATTTTCTTTTATAGCTAAGTCAAAAGCTTCATCACCCCATGGATACCAGTTAACTGGATTGTTTTTGTGCTGTTGTAAGTATGGACTGTCTTCTAGTGCTAGTTTATTTGCCATTGTATTTTCCTGTTTTAAAAGTACCTAAATTATATTATTGCTAGAGTAGAATAATTTTGCTAATGAAGCGCTTAAAAATATTTTTTGAAATAAAAAATTAACTTATTTAGTAAAAAAGTATATAATTCGAATATGAAAATATGGATACAAGATACAAATACTAAAAGCCACCGTCTTATACGACTTAATTGTGAAGAACATAGTGATTATAAATATGTTGGTGATTTAGATGAAAATGAATTAAATATATTTTTTTTAGACTTACAAAAAGATATGGATTTGGAAAAAAATATTAAACTTATAAAATATTATGGTTATTTGCACCTTTTTATTATTCATAAAAATAAGTAGCTTTTAAGCCATCTTTTTTTTGACCATTAATAAAACTAAAGGTAGGTTTAGCCCATCATTATTATACCCTTCATCTTTGCATGCTATACATTTATCTCCAACTGGGCAGACCTTGTTTTCTAACAACTCATCAAGAGTCTCTATGTTGTTTTCTTTTATGCATTTTGCAATATCTTTTACACTTAAAGAATTACATACACATATATCTGTATCTAAATCAATCATGAGTACAGAGTAAGACAATATTTATAATAAGATACTTAAAAATAAAACTATTTAAATATTTCAACTTTCTTATCTGATTTTATATCATTTTTTTACCCTCAATTATGGTAATTATGGTGACGATATCATTTATCATAGAAGAATGTAGTTTAAATGCTTTAATAACATTTCCATTTTCAAGGTTATATCTCCAGATTCTAAGTACATAAATAAAACTTTTCAGAAGTATTGAGGTATTGTGAATATGCTCTATAAAGTTATCTGGTTTATTTTTTAAAACTTCTACAAAGGCGTTGATTTGTTCAGTGAGTTGTTTGTAGTCTTTATAATTTAGTAGAATATTTGAGTATTCTAAAAATAAATTTCTTAGAACTTTTATATTATTATATTTTATATTTTCAGATAAACTTACAATTGTAATAGTCCCACTAATATTATATTCCAACTCTTTAAGCTCATTTAAGTGTATCTTATTTATATTTTTTAAATTTGTATCTTTATACTTTGTTTTATCATGTATGGATAATTGTGATAATTTTGTATCTAAAATTTTGACTACATTTTCAAGTTCTTCATTTTTCTCTTTTAATTCTTGGTTGTTTTTTTCAATTTGAATTTTATATTCCTCTATAACTTTAGCATTTACTATAGATTTAGCTACTGTATACAAGGTTAAAAGCATATTATTGATTTCTACTGGTTTTAGCATAAATTGACGTACATGTAAGTTTATAAATTCAATAAGTTGTTCGGAATCATTGTAAGCTGATGTTACAATTATTTCCTGTTGAGGATTTAGTTTTTTTATTTTTTTAGATAACTCAAGTCCATTCATATTTGGCATATTTATATCTGTGATTACAATATCAAAGTTATTATCCTGATATTTTAGATATGCTTCTTTCCCATCATTGGCTACTTCAACTGACTTAAATAATAAGTTTAAAAATTTATTAGTTTGTTTTTGAACAATTAAGTCATCTTCTACATATAATAGGGATAAACTTTTTGTGAATTCATTTGTAAGATTTGTATCAATTTCTGACATAAATAACCTTAAAATTATATTTATAATTATTATAACGAATAAATATTAATATTATTTTAATGTCTTCTATTATGATAAAAAAAAGACAATGTTTATTAATTTTTATTTTGATATAATAATGTGTATTTAGTACACAATATTTTAAACATTATTTACGTGTAGTTTTATGTAATAACTTAAGGAAGTATAAAAATGAAAAAAATAGTTTTACTTTTTTTGTTGGCAGTTTCAGTATTTGCTGTCCAACCAAAATTTTTGATGCCTGATGAAGCTTTTAAACCAAGTGCTTTAGTCAATGAGAAGGCTCAAATAGAAGTTAAAATAGGAATAGCTAAAGAGATATATCTATATGATGATTCTATAAAACTAGAACTTATAGATCCTAGCGAATTTAGTATAGCAAGTATAGTTAAGCCAAAAAATGTAGATTATCATGGAGATAAGGTGTATCTTACATCGCCTACATTTTTAATAAACTTAAATAAAATTTCTAATTTATCAGATATAAAAACAATAGGATTAAAGGTATCTTATCAAGGTTGTTCAAATAGAGGTTTATGTTACGAGCCATATACTAAAAAATTCACTTTAAATATAGATAGTTCTAAACTTGAATTAGCTCAAACTAAAGAAAATGTAAAAAAAGATTTAAAAAATATAATTTCTCAAAATTCAATAAATGAAGAGAATGAATTGTCAGAAACAGATGTTATAGCTGACACTATTAAGTCCGGAAGTATAATAGTTATATTATTAACATTTTTAGGTTTTGGTTTATTGTTAGCTTTAACTCCATGTGTATTTCCTATGATTCCTATTATTTCAGGTGTAATCATTTCTCAGGGTGAGGGGCTTACTACTAAAAAAGCTTTAGCCTTATCTATAGTGTATGTATTAGCTATGGCAGTTGCATATACAATAGCTGGTGTATTGGCTGGACTCTTTGGATCTAACCTTCAAGCTGCCCTTCAAACTCCATGGGTTATTTATTCATTTTCTGGAGTTTTTGTAGCATTAGCTATGAGTATGTTCGGTTTTTATGAGTTAAAATTGCCAGATTCTTTGGTTGCAAAAGTTAGTTCAAACTCTTCTCGTAGTGGTTTTGTAGGTGTAGCTATAATGGGTTTTTTATCAGCACTTATAGTTGGGCCATGCGTAGCAGCTCCATTAGCTGGTGCGCTTGTATATATAGGTCAAACAGGGGATGCTGTACTTGGTGGTATGGCTTTATTTTCCATGAGTATTGGTATGGGACTACCCCTTATAGTTGTTGGAGTAAGCGCTGGTAAGTTTATGCCTAAACCTGGTCCATGGATGACAATGGTTTCTGCTATTTTTGGTGTTATGATGCTTGGCGTAGCTATTTGGATGTTAGAGCGTGTAGTTGATGCTCAAATCATTATGTTTTTATATGCAGTATTAGGTATTAGTTTTTCAATTTATCTAGGTGCATTTGAATCCTTGGCACATATATTTAGACGTAGTATAGCTATGGTTATATTTATTTATGCAACTTCACTTTTTATAGGTGTACTTGGTGGATCAAATAGTATGCTAAAACCATTAAGCTTTTTAAAATCATCAGTTACTGTATCTTCAAATAATGCAGTATTAAGCCATTTAAAATTTGAAAAAGTTACATCAATAAAAGAATTAGATGTAGTTTTAGCAAATAATAAGGGTAAAAAAATTATGCTAGATTTTTCTGCTGCTTGGTGCACAGCTTGTAAGGAACTAGAAGAGGTTACATATAAAGATAAAAGAGTGATAGCTAAACTAAGTGAATATGTATTAGTTAATGCTGATGTTACAGAAAATTCACAAGTGCAAAAAGAATTAAGTAAAAAGTATGGTGTTTTTGGACCACCAGTAATGATATTTTTTAATGAAGATTTAAAGATTCAAAAATCTAAAACTATAGTTGGATTTATTGAACCAGATGAGTTTTTAAAACACTTAGATGGTATTAAATAGTTAGTTACATTCAACTCTATTTCTACCATTTTCTTTAGCTTTATAAAGGGCTTCATCTGCATTTCGTATTAGCTCTCTTAATAATATTTCATCTTTAAGTTGTTTTACACCCATGCTTACTGTAATATTTATTAAATACTCTTCATTTATAAATGGAGTATCTTGAATATTTGAACGTATTTTTTGAGCTACAAATAAGGCACCATTAGCATCAGTATCAGCTAATAAAACCACAAACTCTTCACCCCCGTATCTAGCAAAGATATCACTTTCTCTTAGGTTTATTTGTATAAACTTTGTTAATTTTTTTAATATTTCATCACCTATAACATGACCATATGTATCATTTATCTTTTTAAAGTAATCAATATCTAGCATTATTAATGATAGTTCTTTTTTTCTTCTAAGTGCTAGTTTTACATAACCTTCACCAACTTCAAAAAATGATCTTCTATTTCTAATTCCAGTTAAAGAATCTGTAAGTGAGAGTTGTTTTACAGTCTCATACTTTTCATCTAGTTTTTTCTTCATAGAATAAAATTGTTTAGACATCATACCTATCTCATCATCATAAAAGCTTTTATTTCCAATCTCATTACTACCTGTTTTAAACGATAATATATCTCGTGTTAAAGATAAAATTGGTAACATCACTTTTTTTCTAAGTACAAATAAAGATGAAGAAAAAATAAACAAACTAAAAATAACTAAAAATAAAATTTGGCTAAATAAATTATCTATTTTAGTATTATATGAATCTATTTGGTTCTGGGTAAGCCGAGCTAGGGAAAATAAAAATTTATCTATAGGTAACATTATTTTTTCTTTTGCCTTGTGGTACTCGTTTGAATAAAGTAATTTAATAGCTAAGTCTTGTTTATTATTATCCATAGCATTAAATGCTTTTAACTCAAGAAAAACTAGGTCATCAGAATTATTTTGAGCAAGTTGTAGTAAATTATATTGAGATTCTGTATATGGAAGTTTTTTCATTTCATAATGTAGTGAGCTTTTGTTTTTTAGTGGATGTCTTTGACTCCTAAGTGGTTCTAGTAAGTCCCAATAAATTCTATTATAATGTAATGGCCTAGCTATTTTAGCATTTCTTATATCTAAGATTTTATAATAATTATTTCTATATTCTACATTAGATGTAATTACATATGTCCTTGCAAATTTAGTTAAATCATCTGAACTTTGTCTTAACTCATCCGACTTTAAAATCATTAAATATTTGTTTTTTTCAACCTGCTTTAAATCTTCACTTTGCTTAAATAAGTCATTTAATAAATATATAAAAATAACAAAGATGCTTACTACTAGTAGGGATAGTAATTTTCCAAAAGAGTTTATGCTAAAATTCATTATACGTATTCTTTTTTATAATTTATCATATCTGCTACTGTTTTTGAACTACCATGTTTTAAATAACTACGTAGTGCTTTTGAATCACTTAAAAATTTACTTCTGTCATACTTGTGAAAAGATTCAAGAAGATTTTCAACGTTAACATCATCTTGTATAAATTCAGGGTGTAAGTCTCTATCATTAAAGTTAGTAAACATAATATTACTAAGACCAATATGACTTAATTTAACAAGCCTACTAGCGATAAAATAGTCAAGTGGTTTAGCTATATAACTTAAAATAAATGGAGTTCCAATTAAGGCTGCTTCTAGTGTAGCTGTACCACTACAAATAAATGCAAAATCTGATTCTAATAAGGTCTTATGTGCATCATTAAGTAATTCAAAATCAGATATATCACCGTATAAGTTTTTTATGTCTTCATCTGATAAATGTTTTGGAATTATTATACTCGCCTGTATATTTAATTTTTTTCTTAAGTCTTTAAATATAGGCATAAGTTTTTTAATTTCACCTTTTCTGCTACCTGGCATAAAAGTTACTTTTTTAATATCTTCATTTAGTTCTTCTTTAAAGTTTTTAATAGTATCTAATAATGGATGTCCCACATAAGTTATAGGCGCAGACTTTGAATAATAGTCTTTTTCAAATGGTAAGATAGATGCTAACTTGTCTATAGTTTTTTCTAGTACAGGGATTCTTTTGGCTTTCCATGCCCAAGCCTGAGGTAATATATAATAAATAATCTCTTTATCTGGATATTTTTTTTTGATTTTTTTTGCAAGGGGCAGGTTAAAACCTGAACTATCTATAAGTAAAATCTTGTCAGCATCTTCTGCTAAGTTGAGCATTTGAGAATTTAGCTTAAAAAAGTATGGTAGTTTTTTGATAGCATCAACAAAACCCATAATAGCAAGGGCACGTAAATCAACTATGGAATTACCTAAATCTTTATCAAAAATACCAATCAACTCTACATCATTATGAAGGTATTGTTTTAAAGATTTTAGATGTACATTTGCTGAATGCTCTAGGGCTGATACTAAAAGCTTCATGATCCACCATCCCCATATGTTTGAAAACTATCATCATACCTTTGAATCTCTATATCATCTACATAATTATACATATACTCAGTTAGATTATCTATATCTTCATCACTTAAGTTGATTGCAAAGCTTATCATCATCTCTTGTTGTTGGTTGTCAGAAATTTTTGAACGGAATCTTTTTAGTTTATAAGTCATATATCCCTTAGCTCGATTTGCAAGATATGGATACTTATGAAGACCTTCTAGTTTTATCCCATGACAAGTATAACAATTTTTTTGCATATATARATTTTTACCTATTTCGTAGGATGTTTTTGCCCAACTTGTTAAAAATAAAAATAATAGTATAAGAAAAAAACGCAATTGAACCTCTTGATTAATTAATATTTATGAAATTATAATAAAAGATAGTATTAAAAATTTAATGTTTAACATTTAGTTTTTAGTTTTTAGTTTTTAATTTTTATCTATGTATTTATCCCTAATTTCTAAGAATTGATTTAAGTTATTTAAAAATAAATCTACAAGTTCAGGATCGAAATGTTTAGCTCTTTGAGCTTCAAATAATTCAATTATTTTTTCAAGTTCCCATGCTTTTTTATATACCCTATCGCTACCAAGTGTATCAAATACATCTGCTATAGCGGTAATCCTAGCAAATATATGAATCTCCTTATCAAAAATTTTATTTGGATAACCACTTCCGTCCCATTTTTCATGGTGCCTATAAGAAATTATAGCTGCAGCTTTTAGTATCGGTCTTGTGGAATCTTTTAAAATATTATAACCAATCTCTGAATGTGTTTTCATTATAGTCCATTCATCAGAATCTAGTTTACCCGGTTTTTGTAGTATAGAATCTGGAATTCCAATCTTACCAATATCATGCATAGGTGATGCTAAATATAATAAGTTTGCATTTTTATTTCCAAGTCCTGCCAGTAAAGCTAATAATTTAGAGTACTCAGCTACTCTTTTTATATGAAAACCTATCTCTTTTGATCTACTCTCCCCAACTTCGCCTAGTTTATGTATAATCTCTATTTGAGCATTTTCCATCTCTATATGTACATCTACAATGTCTGTAACATCATGTCGAACAGCTAGATATTCTATTAGCTTATCATCATCTAAAATAGGAATTATAGTAGTGTTTAGATAGAATGTAGCTCCATCCTTAGCTTTATTTTTAAGCTGTTTGTGATTCCATATTTTTCCAGATGATATAGTTTGCCATAAGTCTTGATATAAACTTTTTGGATTATCTGGGTGACGTAAAATATTATGGGATTGTCCAATAAGTTCTTCTTTCGTGTAAGCAGATATTTTACAAAATTCTTGATTAACATATGTGATTTTACCATCTATATCAGCTCTTGATAATATGTTACTTTTATCTATAGCTGTCTGGTATTGCTGCGCAGTCTTATATGCCTCTGAAAAGTTTTTATTTGATATATTTAGATTGTTTTCAAGTTCTTGTTTTATATTTTCAAGTTCAGTTACATCAGTTCTAATACTAATATATTCTATAATATTTCCATTATAATCTAAAACAGGGTTAATAACAGTATTTACATAATAAGACCCATTGTCCTTATTTCTATTTTTTATTATACCTGCCCATGTTTTTTTATTTTTAATGGTAATCCACATATCTTCAAATATTGAAGATGGCATATCTCCATGTCTTACAATATTATGACTCCTACCCATAAGTTCATCTCTTGTATATCCAGAGATATTACAAAAATTATTATTTACATAAGTAATTAGACCTTGAGCATTTGTTTTTGATACTATACTACTTTTATCTATAGCATCTTTGTATTCTTGAAGAATTTGTTGATTAGATAATAGTTCTATRTGTTTTTTGTGTGAAGAAATTGCTATATCGATTTTTAGTGTAAATTCTTCAATATTAAAAGGTTTTTTTATGTAATCCAAGGCACCCTGTTTAATACTCTCTCTTAGTAATTCAGGGTTATTAGAGCCAGATAATATTACAACTGATACATCATCTAGTTTTTTATTATTTTTAATTTTTTGTAATACACTTAAACCATGCATATCTGGTAGTTCCATATCTAATATAATTAAACTTATCTTTTGTTTATCCAATATCTCTAGAGCATCTTTTGCATTAAATGCTGAGATGATATTATAATTTTTTACAGATAGTATATTTTGGACATGTTTACAAATTAACTTAGAATCATTAATAATTAAAATTGAAGTTAAGTAATTATTTTTTATACTTTTAATTATTTTATCTATAGATTCTATGGATTTATGAAAATTTTTATCTTTAACTATATAGTCTAATATGCCAAATTTAAAAAGACTATCCCTTGTTTGAAAATCTTTTTCTGTAGTTAAAATTATTATCTTTGCATCTTGAGCTAAGTTTTTTATTTTACCTACAAGTTCTTCTCCATAAGCATCAGGAAGATGAAGGTCAAGTATAATAAAATTAAATTTATTGTTTTTTAATAAAAAAGAGGCATTAGAATAGTCAAATGATTGCTGACATGTGTATTTGAGTTTTTCAAGAGTTGATTTTAAAGAGTTATCTATAAACTTAGTATCTTCAATTATTAAAATATCGTGGAACTCTTTAATAGTTATATTAGCATGTTTATCACCTTGAAACATTAAATACCTTGTTCATATGTAAAATATTTTAAAAGTATACTAAAGTATTACTTAATTGATAGGATATAATTACAATAACAAAACAAAGGGTTATAAAATGGTAATATCAGAGGCAATAATTTGTGATATTAATGGTGAAAAAAAAGCTGACATTCGTATAGAGCATGGTATTATTATAGAAATTGGATTAGGTTTAAAAGATGATCAAATTATAAAGGCTAATGGTTGTTATTTTTTACCATCATTAATTGATTTAAACGTTAGACTACAAGATTCCATACTTAATTCTAAAAACATTAAAACTATCGCAGACGAAGCACTACTTGGTGGAGTTGGTCATATTGTATTARATGCTGATAGTACACCAGCGATAGATAGTGAAATAGTTTTTGAATTTGCTCAACATGGTTTACACAACATAGATGCTGCAAAAATTGATTTGATGATAAATACACTCAAAGATGATAATAGCTTAAGTAATATAGCGATACTCTTAAAAAGAGGGGCTATAGCACCATATATGAGCACTATAGCTAAAAATGATATAGCAATAAAAATAGCTGAATATTGTCAAATGTATGATGTTACACTGTTTTGTAAGGCTGAGGATAATTCTTTGATAAAAAGTGGTGTGATGCTTGATGGTGATATTAGCTCTAAGCTTGGACTCGCTGGTATACCAGACCTTAGTGAGGTTTTACACGTATCACGTATGATAGAAATTGCAAGACATTTTAAAATAAAAATACTTTTTAAATCTATAGCATCACCTCGTTCAATATCTTTAATTACTCAAGCAAAAAAAGATGGAGTGGATGTAAGGTGTGAAGTCTCAATTCATCATCTAGTAAAATCAGATAAATCATGTGAAGACTTTAATACTACAGCTAAGCTTGACCCGCCATTAGCAAATGAAAATGATATGTACCTTCTACAAGTTGCTCTAAAAAACAATCAAATAGATGTACTTACAAGCCTACATCAACCAAGTTCACCTGTAAATAAAGAGGTGGCTTTTTATGACGCTGAGTATGGATGTGAGGCTTTAAATGATACTTTAGCACTTTATTATACAAAACTTGTAAAGACGGAGATGATTAGTATGAGTGATTTAGTTAAGCTTAGTGTATCAAATGCTGCTAGGTGTATAGGTATTAAAGCTGGAATTTTAGAAGTTGGTTCTAAGGTAAATGCAGTTTTATTTAATCCAAATATTACAAAAATTATAAATAATAAACAATCACTTTATAATTGTGAAGAGTTAAGTGGAGAAATTGTTAAAGTTTTTAAAAGTGATATCTAAATAACTTCTGCCCTAGGCTCTGCAAAAAAGTAACCTTGGGAATAGTTAATTCCTAATTTATTTACAATATCTTGAACTGATTGTGAATGAACAAATTCAGCTATACATATTATGTTTGCATTATGGGCAAAAAATGCTATAGCTCTTGTGATTTCGTAACTTTTTTTATTTGTATCTATATCTTTTATATATTTAGAATCTATTTTTATAAAGTCTATATCTAGGTCTAGAATTCTCTCAAAGTTAGAATATTCAGCACCAAAATCATCTATAGCTAAGTTAAATCCAAGTGCTTTAATTTCACTAAGTTGTTTTATATGATTTTTTTTGCCTGTTGAACTTACCCCCTCCAAAATCTCTAAAGTAACGCGCTTTACATCTATCTTGTATTTTATGGCTGCTTCACTCAAGTAATTAGATAGATAATTTCTATTTAAATCATCTTCTGTTATATTAATAGAAAAATCATATTTTAATGGAGCCATGATTTTAAAGCATTTATCTATCATTACCTTTGTTATTTTTGTTAAAAGACCAGATAATTTAGCTGGTTTTAAAAACTTATATGGTGATATTACTTCACCATCTTTTAGTATTCTAACTAAGGCTTCATATTTTGTAATGGTATTTGTTGTGTTATTGTGAATAGCTTGAAAATAAGGAACAACTCTGTCTTCATTTAAAGCATCTCTTAATAGATTATTTGAAGCTATAAACTCTTGTCTTTGCGCACTATTTATAGCATCACTATTTTTGTCAAAAATATAATAATGGTTTTTTCCATTTTCTTTTGATTGTTTTAATGCTAAAGCAGCATTTTTTAGAACATCCTTTTTACTGCAAGCTACACCGTAATTAAAGGAGATGTTTAAAATAATATTTTCAATATTTAATATCAAATTGTAAAAATAGTTTTGAATATCTAAAATTATTTTTACAATATCAACTTCTTTATTATATATAAGCGCAAATTCATCTGCATTTATTCTACAGATTGTTTTTGCATTAAAATTTTCTTTTAATTCTATTGCTACTTCTTTTAATAGTTTATCTCCTATTTCAAATCCATAGGCAGTATTTATATAACTAAAGTTATTAATATTTACGAGAAGGAGAATGTTTTTTTTGTTTTTACGTAAAATTTTCTCTAAATATGTTTTATTGTAAAGGTTAGTTAAAGAATCATGAAACGTCATAAATTTAATCTGTTGATTGATTGATTTGTTTTTAAGTAAAATACTAACCATTAAAGCAGCACTATGTAAAAGCTTTTTATGAAAAGATGAAGGTAATCTATGTTCAAAAGATGATAAAGCAAAAGATCCTATAGCATTTGCATTTTCATCTTTTATTGGCATAGACCAGCATGAACATAAGTTAAAATCGACAGCTATTTGGCGTACGTCTGACCATCTATTATCTGTAAAAGTATCAACTACAAATTGTGCCTCATTATGAAATACTGCATTACCACAAGAACCACCACCAGAACCTGGTTTAAGATTTTCAAGTGCCTTATGCCCATGTTCGGGAATAGATGGTGCGGATATTACACTCATTAGTCCAGTTTTTTTGTTTAACATCATTATAGAGGCTACAGAGTTAGGTAATAAATTYTCAGCAAGTTTACACAACTCACTTAAAATATTTTTAGTATTACCTTTTAAAGAAATCATGTTAAGTATAGTTTGTTGAATGTCTAGAAGTTCATTATACTCATTAGTTGTAATTGAGATTTCTTGTTCCTCTGATGAATCTAAAGTCATACATTCCTTAGTACTCATAATATCCCCACTGTTTAACAAATTAGTTCATAATTATAGGACATAAAAATTAATATTAGCTTTTATTGTCTCTTTTGATAAAATTCTTTCTTATACTCAACAAACCTATCTTGGAGTATAGCCTCACGAACTTCTTTCATTAGGTTAAGGTAGTAGTGAAGATTATGTATAGTCGCAAGTCTGAAATATGTAATCTCACGTGCACGAAATAAATGGCTTAGATATGCACGAGAATATCTTTGACAAGTTAAACAGTTACACTCAGGGTCTACTGCTTTTTCATCTTCTTTAAACTTAGCACCTTTTATATTTAGTTTTCCAAAAGAAGTAAAGAGTGTACCGTTTCTTGCATTACGAGTTGGCATTACACAGTCAAACATATCAATACCACGTTCAATGTTTTCTATCAAATCTTCAGGGGTACCTACACCCATAAGGTAACGTGGTTTATCCTCTGGCATGTACTGGATAGTATGCTCAACTGTATCATACATCTCGTTATTTAACTCACCAACAGAAAGTCCACCAATAGCAAAACCATCATAATCCATGGCGCATAATTCAGTTGCAGATTTTGTACGAAAAGCCTTGTCAGTACCACCTTGGATAATTGCAAATATATTCTGCTCTAGCCCTACGCCTTCTTTTTGTTTATCACGGAAATATTCTATGCTTTGTTTAGCCCAAGCAGTTGTACGCTCAATACTAGTTTTAATACGTTCCTGTGTAGCTGGAAGTGCTACTAAATCATCTAAAATCATCATAATATCTGAGCCGAGATTATGTTGAATATCTATAACTTTTTTTGGTGTAAAGAAATGTTTAGAACCATCTATGTGGGAACGGAACTCTATACCATTTTCTTTAGGTTTAGAGATATCAGATAGGGAAAATGCTTGAAAACCTCCACTATCAGTTAAAAAACTCTTAGGGAATGTTGAAAATCCATGAAGTTTACCCATCTTTTTTATAGTCTTATCACCTGGACGAAGATAAGTATGGTAAGTATTTGCTAAAATTATCTCAGCACCAAGAAGTTCTACTACATCTTGCATATCTAAGGCTTTGATAGTCCCAAGTGTACCAACTGGCATAAATACTGGTGTTTTTATAGTAGAGTGTGCAGTTTTGATAGTACACGCACGAGCTTTGCCTGAAGTTTTTTCTAAAATAAATTCCATAATTGTTAAAATCCTAATTATTATAATAATGACATTATAGCATTTTAGTGTATTTAATATACAGGAATGATTATTGCTTTAATTTAACAAAATATATCAATGGAWTGMWKWKRATARMWWWRWATTTARAARNAAATMTNTMTNGAWATNTSSWTTGRATMTWCMAANNAWKYAAATATAGTTAAAAATTTAAGTCTATACACATTGTACATGATTATGAAGAGTATGATTTTAATAATAATGGTCTTGTTGAAGTAGGGATTGGTAGACAAATAGCTTCAGTTCCACAACATATGGATGATGAGGCAAAAAAAGTCTGGCTTAAAACTCTAAATGCTTTGGGTGATGATACTCTCTTTTAATGATGAACTTTCTAAACCTTATACTCCAAAAACAATAACTATTCTTGATATATTTGATAAAGTAGATAATATTTTTGACCGCGAAGATGGTGGATATTCATCATCAGAGTTAATAGAATCTACTAAGCGTTTAAAAGAGGTCTTGCAAACAGCTTATGAAGAGGTTAAGCTTGAGGCAGAAGAAGAAAAACAAGAGACACTTATTGTAGCAATTGAATCTACAAAAACATTAAACACAAAAGAAATTATACAAAAATATCGTGCAATGCCAGGTCAGGATGCTATCTTAGATATAGATGCTTATAAAAAAGAACTAGCTGAAAAGTTTGCTAAATATGAACCTTATTTTAAATCAGAGTATGAATTATATGAAAAATATCAAGATGTATTTACTCCATAATACTCAAATTATACAAGTGAGATGGATACGGATACTGATGCTTTTTTAATGGACTTCCCGAGGATATAAAAGATGAAACTATAGGTGTTAAGTCTAGAATTTTATATGACATAAAACTTTATTCATTTTTACTAGAAAATGATTCTTTAATAGATAAGAAATTAGATGAGTTAAAAACAAGGGCCTATGAGACACAAGGTGGTAAAGACTGGTATAATTGGTAAAATAAAGATGGAAAGTTTAATGAAAGATTTAAACAAGGTTTTCAAGATAAACTAGATACAGTTAACTTAGCTAATGCTATATTTAAAAAGTATGGGGATAAAATATTTGACAACTCTAAACTTTATAAACTAAATCTTAAATAATCACATTCTAAGCCATTTTTGTGTAAAATCCTCAAAAATATTTAACCAAAGGTGTATTTAATGGCAACTATCAGTATGAGTGATATCAAAAAAAATGTGCGTTTAATTGTAGGTGAAGTTCCATATAAAATTGTAGAATTCCAACATGTTAAACCAGGTAAGGGTGCGGCATTTGTTCGTATGAAAATGAAAAGTTTTTTAAATGGAAAAGTAGTTGAGAAAACTGTTCACGCTGGTGATAAGTTTGAAGTGCCTATAATCGACTTTAAAACTATGCAGTACCTTTATGACGATGGTGATATGTATCAGTTTATGGATACTGAAACTTATGACCAACTAGGTTTAACTTATGAGCAGTGTGATGATGCAGCAAAATGGTTAAAAGATGGAACCAATGTAGACATGGTCTTTTTCAAAAATAAAGCTATCTCAGTTCAACCACCTGAAACTATGGAACTAGTTGTAACAGATACACCTCCAAACTTCAAAGGTGATACTTCAAGTGGAAGTAAAAAACCAGCTACCTTAGAGACTGGTGCTGTTATTCAAGTACCGTATCACGTTTTAGTAGATGACTTAGTTAAAGTAAATACAGTTGATTGTGAATTTTTAGGTAAAGTTAAATAAAACAAACTAGACCCCCAATCAAGTTCAGGGTGACGAAAGAAAGTTAAATAGCAAAGCAAGGTCATTCTTTTAACATAAGCTCATAATAAGCATATAGCTTATTATGATGTATAGATTAGTTTCTCATTAACATTGCCATTATCTACTTTTATATATCTCATAGGGTACATTTCTAAATCTAGTGGTCTTATAAAACCTCTAGTTACAATAACTTTTGTTTTATTTAACTCAGTTACTGAATCTATATGTTTATGACCAGATAAAGTTAGTAAAAGGTTATCGTAAGAAAATAATTCTTTTTGAACTTCATCTGTATTATTTAAAACATATTTATGAATATCTTTTTCCTCAGTGCCACCCCAATAATTTGTATATGGATGATGGTTTAAAATAAGGGTTGTTTTTTTAGTATTTAAAACACTTTTTGCAAAATCTATAGTCTCTTTTGAATAGTTGCCATTATTTGCATTAGTTATACAGCTATCTAGTCCTAAAATATTGTAACCCTTTAACTCTAAAAGCCAGTTATTTTTACTTATGATTAATGGAGTATTTTTCATAAATATATCTTGAAATTTTAAAGAGCGTTTAGATCCTTTGTTACCACGAACTAAATAATATGGACAATGAAGACCGTCTATAATCTCTTTAAATACAAGGGCATCTTTATAGTCTGAGATATTATTGTTGAAGTTATCCCCTATATCAAAAAAGTATTTTCTTTAAATGTCTAAAATATTTGACATAATTGTAAAAAAATATTAAAATGTCTAATATATAATACAAAAAGGAATAATTTGGATTTTAAAGAGTTTGGTAAACTTATATCTATTTATAGAAAAAAACAAAAAATATCACAAGAAACTTTAGCAAAAGATTTAAATATATCTCGCGCTACTCTAAGTGCATTTGAAAATTCATCAGGAGTAGATATTGGTATTAGAAAGGTTTTCCAAATAGTAGATTATCTAGGCTTTGAAATAACACTTCACGAAAAGTCATCATTTCCAAGTTTTGAGGAGATAAGAGATGAAAAATGATTTAGATATATATGTAACTAAAAACTTATCTGGAAAATTAACTAAAGAAGATAAGGAATATATATTTGACTATACATCTTCAAACAAAGATAATTATATATCTTTAACTATGCCTGTTAGAGTAAAAAACTATTTAAACAATACTTTGCATCCAATCTTTGAAATGCATCTACCGGAAGGTTATTTACTTTCAATAATAAAAAAACATTTTTCTAAAATAGCAAAAACAGATGATTTTGGACTTTTACAGATAATGTCTTCAAACATAAAAGCTAGAGTAAATTATAAAAATCAAATAACAAAAAATAAAGAAAATTTAACTCTAGATAATTTACTATATTCAAAAGATGAAGGTTTATTTGATGAACTAGTATCAATGTTTGCTTTAAATTCATCTTTAAGTGGGGTTCAGCCAAAAGTTTTAGCTTGCTTAGAAGATAAGGCTACTTTGAAACTTCAAGACTATATAGTTAAGTCATTTGGTGATGAATATGCTCATTTGGCTTTWAATGAGTACTATTCAATGCTCATAGTTAAAAATGCAAATATAACTACACCAGAGTTTTATATATCTGATGATCATAAACTATTTATTATGAAACGTTTTGATGTAAATGAAGATGRAACTTACCTTGGTTTTGAAGATATGTGCGTACTTCAGGTAAAGCAAAGAGATGATAAATATGAAGGTAGTTACGAAGCTATAGTTAAAACTATAAAAAGCTTTGTATCACCTATACATAAAAAAGAATCTTTGAAGCAGTTTTTTAAGATGGTAGTTTTAAACAATATTATTAAAAATGGTGACGGACATCTAAAAAACTATGGTTTAATTTATGAAAATATATCAGATATAAAACTAGCCCCAGCATATGATGTGGTATGTACAACTATGTACATAAAAAATGATATACCAGCACTTCATTTACTTGGTAGTAAAAAATGGTGGAGTAAAAAGTTTTTAATCCGTTTTGGAATTGAAAGTTGTGACTTAACAAAAAAAGAGATAAACGAGCTTTTAGCTGAGTGCGAAAAATCTATAGAAAATATTTTAAGTAGTATAAAAAAAGATATGTTGGGTTTTACTAAAGAGGAAAAAGTTTTTTTAGAAGGTTTTATGGAAAAGATTTCGTTATCATGCTAGACGGTAGATTCAATGGGTTCGTAACGTTTATTGCGAAACTATTCGTTTTTTGAGTGATTTTGGTGATGCCTCAGAGTATGCTGTTCTGAAAATAATGTTAATACTTATTTTCCTGCATTAGTCCTGATATTAGCCACATCATCTATATATTTCTACTATTTTCCATTTCAAGGCTATGATAGCTTAATTGCTAGTTGTTAGTATATGATGTTTTTTTGTATTGGAACTACAGTAATGGCTTGTTCTTTTGAAATATATTTAAAATTACTATTGTGTTGTTATTAAGGTCAACTTCGTAGATAATTGTATAGCCTTTAAAAGTCATGTCTATAACTTTTTCATCATCAAAATAATATAATTTTCTAAATTTATATGGGAAGTTTGGAAGATTTTTGATTTGCTCAAATAGTTTTTTTCTAAATTTTTTTGAAGCAGAAAATTTATCTTTCGCGATATACTCAAAGATAATATTGAAATTTATTTCAAATTTTCTATCGAGTTTAATTTGCATATTTTAGTTTAAGTTTTTTTTCAAGCTTGTTAGTTTTATCTTCAAATTCATCAAATAATATTAATTTACTTTTTCCATTTTTTATATCAGTTCTGATTAGATTTAACTCTTTTTTTCTTTCATAAAAAAATGAGTCATTTTCTAAGTTTTCATCTTTAAAGATAGTAATGTTTTCACTATGATTATTAACATAATTCATAAATTTTTGAATATAATCATCTTGAACTTGCACTACTACTGTTTGCATAATGAACTCCAATAATTAAATTTTGTATGTGATTGTATCACAACCAAAGTGAAACTCACTTTAGTCTTATAGTATTTGTTTTTTTAAATGCTTAACAAAAGAAACAGGTAGTACTTGTTAAAACTTAATAAATTCTTTTTAATCTGCGTTATTTTGTGTGCTTATCTTTTCAGTATTGACAAAAACTGGCATTATAATTATAGATATAAGCTGTTTTTGTTGTAGAATTTGTATCATTCCATGCAGTCATAGTTTGCATGAGTTCAAAAAGTTTTTTTGCTCGTGTTACAACATTTTCACTATAATTTTCATTTGCATCTTTATACTTGAATAATATTTCGGCAANAACAGGTGTTGTCGACGTGGCAGTAAGATACCACAATGTTAAAGAAAATTCACCATCTTTATTTCCTAAATCTATGGAAGTTCCTTTATATACCTTTTCATAAATGGTTAAACCACCTACTTTTACAATTGCAGTGGTATTATCAAAGTTATACTTTTGTATATCGGGATAAAGTCCAATAGGATCATCAAGCTTGTTAAGATTTTTTGAATTTGAAATACTTTGAGTTGTAGAGTGTGAAAATTTTGAGGTGTAAGGTACTCCTAAATCTTGTTCAAACTTTGTTTGAGCATCTGATTTTGTACCTGACATATCTTGATGTCCTGCAATATATCTATCAAGTGAACGATATTTTAAAGTCACTTCACGATTATTATTTTGAACTCTTTCTCTAAATATTAAATTATTATTTTTTAAAAGACAACTACTTTGTGTATCGTACATCATTACAGTACGGTTTTTTGAAAGAGAGAAACTACCATTTGAATTTCTATTTAATTGATTAGTAATAATAGTATCTAAATCACTCCAATACTGAGTGACTACACTTTGAGGATTACTCCCTACAAAGGCAGAAGCATCAAGCATAAGCTTGTACTCCCTCGACCCTACATCGGTTTGAGCATTAAGTGATGATATTACAAAAAATGAAACTACTAAAAATAGAGTTTTCATTATTCTGGTTTTAGGTTTAAATTGTTAACAATATAAAGGGTACTTGCATCAATTTTTCCCTCAKTNWSMTMTTTTWSYWMTAAAACACCACCTGTTGACCATGTTGCAAAGTCATCATCATTTAGAATACCAAGAGTGGAATCATTAAATACAATTAAACCTTCCATTTTGTCATGAGGAAATTCATTCTCTTTTACCATGTCTATGATAAGTGTTTTTGCAATAGGTTTAATACCAATTGAGGACAATGCTTCCCAGCCTCCTTCAAGTACCATTTCTTCTAAAGTTTTAGAATCAATTGTAAGTCCTAAAGAAGTATTTTGTACCATTCCTGCACCTAAAGAAATGCTTTCTAGTTCTGTACCAGTAGAGAGTTTAACTTTGTAAACATGTTTTTGAGCATCAGGATCAGCATCTTTTGGACCCCCTTTTAAAAAGCTTCCATCTCTTTCAATAATAAGAAAAGAATCATCACTTAAAGCAACAATTTCTGAATTTGAATTTTGAGCTTTTTCTTGTTTATAGAGATATTGTTTTATCGTACCACTTTGAATATTGATAGTAACAATACGGGTAATATCTAAATTTTTGACAGAACTACTTGGATTGTACATTGTAGATTGCATAATACCGACTAAAGTTTTTTGGTCAGGTGTTATTGTTAAGCCTTCCATTCCACGATTTGCACGTCTGTTACCAAATTCAGCAGGAAGATTTATTTTGGTTCTGTTGTCATCAGAAAAAGCATTAATACGGTCTATCTCTTGACCATTAGCATTATAATGCACAATATGAGGACCATATTCATCACTAATCCAAAAAGTACCATCGTTAAGTACGGCTAAACCTTCTGGATCGAGACCAAAATCATCTGTTTTGATACTTCCATCACTATTCACAATAGTTGCGCCATTTTTATCATAAGGTGTTTCACCGGTTCCACCAAGTGCTGATGAGTTGGGTAGTCCTGAGATGTTATTTCCAGAAGTATCTTTGAGTAAAATATCTTTGATTTTGGCAACGGTACCATCGGCTTGAATTTCAAAAAGTCCTATACGAGGGGTATAGTCTGGAGTAGGAAAAATTTTACCTTTTCCATCTGCACCTGTAAATTTTGCATTAGGACCACGGTCGGTAAGTGCATAAAATTGATTGATATTGGTAGGATGTGCTGCTGCCGCTGAACCATAACCACCATTTCTAATTTCGAGTTTAGAACCGGGTTTTGCACCGTCTTCTATACTATTGTCTAAAATAGAATACTTTAATTGAGCACCTGATGCTGATACTTTATCGGTATAACTTTGGACTGAACCATTAGTACCACTACCACAGCCAGTCATTAAAATTAATGTTGACAAAACAGAACTTAAAAATATGCTTTTCATATTGTATATATACCTTGTATTGAAATTATGTGAATTGTAAGAAGTATTAGCTACTTAAATGTTACTCAAGTATTACAAAAGCATTACAAGTAAAAATTAACTACTTTAAGAGGTGATATAAAAAGGGATAGGCTGAATTAGACTATCATGATAAAAAAGAAATTAGATTAAAGATTTAAAAAAATAGGGGGACTGGCTGATTATAAAAATAATAAAGGGGATTGTCCCCCAAAAAATTAAATTTACCAATTTCTTTCAAAATAGGCATATTTAAAATTGAAGTGATATTACAATCTTAGATACAACGGTTGACTCTAGCCAATAAATGACTACAAATTAGCCACAATCTCATAAATTACAAATATTTTAACTAAACCAGCTTAATATTAACAAGCTTTAAACCCCTAAAATAGTACAATACATCTAATTAAAAGTCCATAATCCTGGGCTTAGAGAGGTGTAAATGAGCGAAAAGTATAAAGAAGGAATAAACCGTAATCAACAACAGTTTTTTC
>NVUO01000033.1 GCA_002733155.1 Sulfurimonas sp. | reverse complement strand
CAGAAAAAGAGTTAGTTGCTTAAAAAAGTACATTAGTTTGAAAACAATTGATTATTTTTAAGAAATTAAGTGGATTTTAAGGTGGCGACTAGAGACTGTGAAACAACTACAAACTAGCCACAATCTCATAAATTACAAATATTCTAACAAAAGTAGCTTAACATTAACTAGTTTAAAACACATAAAATAAGGATAGATAGTTTGAAAAAAGTTTTTCTTAGTCATTCAAATTGCGACAAAGAGTTTGTTAGAAAATTAGATGCCTCATTTTTTGGAAACAATATAGAAACTTTTTTAGATGAAAAAGATATTTTAATTGGAGATTCTATTCCTGAAAGCATTTATAACGGTATTGATGAATCCACTCACTTAATATATGTTATATCTGAAAATTCAATTTCATCAGGTTGGGTAACTGAAGAGTTAAGTGTTGCAAAGATGAGAGAAAAAGACAATAATGGATTTAAAATCTTGCCGGTGTTAATTGATTCTTCAGAACTACCAACAAGTATACGTCATATTAAATATGCCAATTTTCAAGAGTGGAGAAATCCTGATTCATTTAGAGATGCTTTTTTAAGTGTTTTAATATCATTAGGTATTGAAGCAAAAACAATTAGCCAAGAAGAATTACATTGGTATGCTAACAATTCAAAAAAGTTAAAAGAATGTATACATTGGATAAATAAATCCACATATGAAATTAGTGGTGCACTAACATCAACAATTGGAAAATCAAAAGATGATAATATTCACTATATGGCTACAAAGTATGCTTTTGAAGAAAATATGTTAAAAAAAGATTTAGAAAATATAATTTTACTTTTAGGTAATAACTTTTCTAGACATAGCAAACTATATATTTTATTTGAACATACAAAACATACTTTAGAATATATTAATACAGAATTACCTAATCGTTATAATTATAAAGAATTTAAGAAAATAGAAATTTTACGTAAAGAACTAATTATATTATTAGAAATAATTGAACAATTTAGAAATGAAATGGAAACACTTTTATTAGGAAGTGTAAATTTAAGGAGAATACCTAACAAAGCCTAGATACTGTAAAATAACACAGCTATCATCTCCTAATAATTCCTAACAAACATCAATTGTTGAGAGATAAGGGCTGTGTTATTTCAAAGTCTCCGAGGAGACCAATAATTTCCCCTAGGGGAAATTATTGGTCACGACAAACGTTATGAGTCAAACTACACACCTTGCTTATGATAAGATTATTTTCAAAAAGTAGAAACTTTAAAAAAGAGTTTAGAAAGTTAAACACCAAGAAAAAACCAAAAAGACTTCTCAAAAAAGCCAAGAAACTCACTAAATGAAGTAAATGAATAATCCTCACAAACTAAAAGACCATGAAAAATACTACGTCATAACAAAATGTTGGAGAGATTGAACCCACGTCCCCGTAATTTTATCTTTTATGTTATTTGCATTATAAAAGTTTCACCTCGACCTCTTTTTCACTTTCTCCAGTGAGGACAATTGACTTTTTTCTTGACAACTAAGTTATTAAGCTGAAGATTGAACAACACCATTGTCCTACCACAAGAAGTGATTATTCCTCAAACTTGAGCAAATCACCTATTTCACATTTAAGTGCTTGGCAAACCTTAGCTATTATCTGAGAATCATAACGCTGGATTCTATCTTTGTGATATTCGTTAAGAGATTGTCTGCTAACACCTGTGATAATGGAAAGCTTATTAATACTCATCTCTTTTTCTGCCATCACCTGAGCCAATACACTTTTAAATCGCATCTTTATCCTATTTATTGTTAATGAATGTATGTTGACATTCTATTTGAATGATGATATTATTGCAATTGTCAATATATATTGACGTCAATAACTATTGTCACTTAATTACATTATTTATTTAAATCAAAAAGATAAAAAGGTAAGTATTATGAACAAAACTATTGAAAAACTCAAAAAAAAGCTAAAAAAAGAAACTACTCTAAATAAAAAACTAAATAAAAAACTAAATGATGAAATCATTGAATATCATAATGATATAATCTTCTTAGATGAATACAATTTTTCCTTAGAGCAAGAAAATACTCTTTTAAAGAAAAAGCTTATACAATATGAAGAAGTTTATTTAAGAGACGCTAAAAGTGAGTTCGAAAAACATTTACAAGCTATCATGATAGAAGTTGGTACTATCAAAAATGATGATAAATCTTTTTACAAGGATGCTTTAAAATACTTAAGTGGATATATACAAGCCCTAAAAAAGTACTCTAATGGAGATACAAAAAAGATACTAGACAAAATACAAAACTATAAAACACAAGCAAAAGAAGCAAAAACAGCTCTACATGAGTTAAGGTATGGTAAAAAATCTTTATTTAAAAATATTGATATAATATCACATGATATTAAGATATTTAGGGAAAAAATCAACTCTAGTATTTAATATTTAAAATTTTTTGGTCAGACCACTATATTATAAAGAAAATTAAAATATAACAAGAACTAAGAGAGAATAAGTGACCCTAGCGGGCAACTTATTTCTCAAGACAACCGTTATAAACACAATGAGACAAAAACTATGGCAAATTTTTTCGTATTTTTATTTTTAGGTTCAATAATTGGAATGATTATTGGTATGTTTAAACCAGTAATATAAGAATTTTAAAGAGATGGTAAAGTATACTCAACAGAGTTGGAGAGATAGACAAAATTAACCTGCTGGAGACTTGCTTAATAGTTTTGAGTACAAAACATTAACAGGTGCTAAGATAGAAGATATAGAGAAGAGAACGGATGATTTCTATGTTACGACAATATCAATAAAATATATTAACAATTTTAACAATAAGGAAACTGTAGTTAAAATTACACCTACCCTTATAAAAGAAAATGGAAAGTTTAGTTTTAATCCAATATCAGCAATTCGATAGTAGTAAAATTTGCTATAATTGTAAAAAGAAGTAAGTGAGGACTTAATGCCTAAAATTTTTGAATACCTTGGAATAATTATAATGTTTTACTCAAATGAGCATGAACCAATCCATGTTCATGGAAAGCATCAAGGTCTTGAATCAAAAGCCGAGTTTATTATTGTAGATGGAAAAGTTGTTGAAATTAGAATAAGCGATGTAAAAGGCAGAAAACCTTTATCGAAAAAGGAACTAAAAGAGTTCAAAAATTTTGTAGAAACATTCAAAGACGATATTGTACAAAAATGGATAGATTATTTTGTTTATCATAAATCAATTGTATGTATAAAAATTGAAGGAAAGGTAAAATAATGAAAACTATAAACATAGAAGAAGCAGATTATATATCTGACTATAAAATACACTTTAAATTTAATGATGGTAAAGAAAACACTGTTGATTTTAAACCATTTATTTTATCTTCATCTCATCCTGATATACAAAAGTATAAAAACAAACAATTATTTGAAAATTTTAATTTAGAATATGGTGAAATAGAATGGAACGACTACGAACTTGCCTTCCCTATTTTTGATCTTTACCAAGGACATATTTAACAAGATTTATAACAAATGCAAGGAGAGCAATAAACGTTAGATGACAAGTTTCACTTGAAATTTATTATGTGACTGATTTATTAGCACAATAATTTTAAGGAGATTGAGTATGATAGGTAGAATTCTAGGATATGATATTAGTGATAATACAGGAACAATATCAGGAGACAATGGTTCAAGGTATAAATTTTCAAAAGAAAATTGGAAAGATAGTATTAAGCCACAAAAAGAGATGAAAGTAGATTTTGAAACAGATGCGGAAGGAAATGCTAAAGATATATATTTTGTTAAAGACCAAGTTGCAGAAAACACAAGTACATTATTAGGATTAGTTGCAGTTGGTATCACATTTTTCTTTGGATTTATTGGTACATTTATATCAAGGTTGTTTATTGCAAAACAAGCTATCGGAAGCACAATAGTTCCAACAGCAATACATTTTCTAATAACAATTTTATTGTTTATTCCAATAGTTGGATGGTTAATATATCTTGGAGGTACTTTTTATTATATGTATACGAACTACCAACTTTCTACTCAACCAGCCTATAATTAGGTAAAACATTTCTTGATAAATTTAACCTATTTGGTTAATATCGTATTTAAGAATGATTTTAATGCAAAAAAGAGTATCGCACTATAATTTAGATTCTATCAAAGAATTAGTTAGTGCAAACCAATATTTTGTTATACAAAGTGCAAGGAAAAGTTACTTTGCTCTTGGCTTTGATGATGATAAGGTTATATAGATAATTATGAACTTAATAAATCAATAACTACTTATCATGATAATAAAATTTGGCAAGATGTTTATCACAAAAGTGTTGATAACATTGACCTCTACATTAAACTATTGAAGAGCTAACATTTAAAGATAATAATTTGTAATAGACAATAAGTAAATTTGGTAACTATTGAGAAAGCAAGTCTTTCAAACTCTCTTGTGGGCTTTTACCCTCAAGCATCTCATAAACCTCTTTAGCTATTGGTAGGTATAAATCTTTTTCTTTAGAGATTCTACTTAGAGCGTAAGTAGTGCCAATACCCTCAGCTACCTCACCTAAGTCTTTTAGAATCTCAGCTTGATTTTTACCTTTAGCTATACCTAACCCTACACGAAAGTTTCTACTCATGTTTGAGCTAGCTGTTAAAAACAAGTCACCAGCCCCACCAAGCCCTGTAAATGTCTCAGCCTTAGCACCATATGCCAAACCAAATCTTTGCATCTCTACTAAACCACGAGAGATTAAAGCTGCTGCTGCATTTTTACCAAGTCCAAGTCCCTCACAAATTCCAGCAGCTATAGCTATAACATTTTTATATGCACCAGCTACTTCAGCACCAACTACATCTGTTGATGTATACGCCTTTATAAAGTCTGGAAATAGTGTAGCAAATTTTTCACTTAAGTCTTCATTTTTAGAGTTTATAACTAAAGCTGTAGGAAGTGATAAGATAACCTCAGATGCGAACGATGGACCGGATAGAAAACAAAGGTTAGAATCTGGTATATATTTAGAATAGATCTCATTTAAAAATTTACCACTACTTGCTTCTATACCTTTAGATGCTACAAGTATCTTCTGGTTTTTAAAAACAAAGTTATTCTTCAACCAAGATGAGACTTCTTGAGCTGGTACAGTTATAACTAAGTACTCACATTCTAAAATTTCTTCCAAAGATACAAAATTTTTCATATCCCTAGCTGTACGTGAACTTATATATACTTCATTATTTATTCCAAATGCATATGCCAATGCAGAACCCCACTTACCAGCCCCTATCACACCTATCTTACTCAAACCCTACTCCCTAGTAATTGTTCAAAATTTATTATATCTTTATCATACCCAACTACAACAAAAATATCCCCACTTTGTATAGGATGATGCTTAGCTTTATTAGAATATATAAATTCTTGGCTCATATCTTCATAAACAACAGATAAAAGTATAATTTTATACTCCCTACTCCAGTTAATATCTGCTGGATACTTATCATCAAATATATTATTTTTATTTACTTTTATTTGAGCAATTTGCAAATCATTTTGCTCATACAAGATACTATGTAAGACCTTTGTGACAACTGGTTTTTCCAACATATCTACTATAATCTTTGCTGTAGTCTCTGTAGTTGGTATTACCCTAGATGCTCCAGCTAATTCTAGTTTTGATGCACTCTCTTTTCCCTGAGCTATAGATATGATAATTAAATCCTTAAAAGTATCCCTTAAAGAGATTGTTAAAAACACATTTTTTGCTATATCTTCTAGTGTACAAAAAACTATAGACTCAGATACATCAAAATCATTTACAATCTCATCCCAGTCATCACTAAGATCAAATCCATAAATTTTATATTTTTCTTGCTCTTTAGCAAGTGAACTTTTATCATCATGTAATTTAAATATACAAACATTTTCATATGTAGATGATATATTTTTTGCTATTTCAAAAGCATAATCGTTGTATCCAAATATTAAAGCATTTTTCATTTAATCTGCCTTTTATGTAGATATTTATCAAACTCTTTTATAAACTTTTCATCACCAACTATTAGTAAAAAGTCACCCTTTTCTAATACAGTCTCATCTTTTGAGTTAAACAAAAATACTTTTTTATCTTTTTTATATACACCTAAAAGTACAATATTATATTTTCTATTATTTAAATCTCTAACTAAACTAAAGGAGCTAAGAATTCTATCATTTATAACTATCTCTTGCATATCTATACCATTATAGTTTGACCTAAGGGCATGAATAACTTCAAAGGCAACAGACTGACCTACATATTCTTTTGCAATCATTCCAACTAATTCTTTTTCATAAAGAAGTTCATTTACACCAGCAAACTTCAATTTATTTTTGTTTGCCCCATCTAATAAGATAGACAAAATAAATATATCCTTATTTATCGAGCGAACTGTAAGCGCTGTATATACATTTTCTACATCACTATTAGATAAACAAAGTATAGCTTTTACTTGAGTATCTATATCTATTTTAAGTTTTAAGTAACTTTGAACACTACCAGGGTCATAATTAAGAGCTATAAAACCATCTTTTTTTGCTAACTCTATTCTAGAGGCATCCTCATCAAGTATAATAACCTTAAAGTTACTACTAAGTTTTAAAGCAACATCCTTAGCTACACTCTCATAACCACAGATTAAATAAAACTCTTTTATTTTAGATATATCATTTACTAATTTTAAATCTTTTATCTCATCTAACTTTTCAGTAAAGGCTGTAACCACTAAAGATGTAGTAAATGAAAAAACTGCGATTCCAGCTATTATAACAAATATAGCTACAATTCTTCCAGCTTCACTAACTGGGGTAATATCTCCATATCCCACAGTTGATATGGTAACTATTGACCAGTAAATAGCCTCAAAAAGTGTATTTATAGATGAAGCTGGGTTATTTGCCTCCATTGCATATATTAATATTGATGAGATAAATACAACTAAGGATGCAAAAATCATTAGAGTTAAAAATTCAAACTTTTTAGAAGATATAACTGAGCTAAATGTTTGAATACTTTTGGTATATCTAAAAAGTTTAAAGACCCTAAAAAGTATAAATAAACGTAATAATCTTAACTGATGAAAGAATGGAAGGATAGCCAATAAGTCTATAATTGCTTTTATAGATAATACATATTTTATTTTTAAAATTAAAATATCTTTTAGAGCCTTAGAAAATTTAAACTTATTTCCAAGCATAGTATCATGTTCATTTTGCTTTATTATAATAGTACTAACACTACCACTAAGCCACAATCTTAATATATATTCAATTAAAAAAATAATGGAAATAACGAAATTATTAAAAAAAAGAAGCTCATCACTAACATGAAACTTTACTTCTCGTATAAGGATAACTACACTTATTAAAATAAGTGTAATCATAAAAAAATCAAAATATCTTTTATATTTATTAGAGTTATTTTCTAAAAAGTCATAAAAAAATAACTTTATCTTTGCATATTTATTAGATGTATTTAAGAAATACGCTATATCTACTAACAAAAACTTAAGCAAAACCTATCCTAGTTTTGCTTTTAAAACCTCATTAACTGCCTGAGGATTTGCACTACCTTTAGATGCTTTCATAACCTGACCTACAAAGAAGCCAAATAGTTTATCTTTACCAGCTTGGTATTGTTCAACCTTATCAGGATTTGCAGAGATAATTTCATCACACATAGTCTCTATAGCTCCCGTATCTGTAACTTGCTTAAGTCCTAGAGTATCTATAACCAAATCTACATCGATATCGTTCTCCATTAAATAATCAAGTACATCTTTAGCAGCCTTGCCGGAGATAGTTTGATCATCTATACGAGAAGCCAAGAAGCCAAGTTTTTGTGCATCTACAGGAGAATTACTAATATTTGCATCACCTTTTAGACGACCTTGAAGTTCAACTGTTAAAAGTGAAGTTGCTGTTTTTGCACTAACACCATTTGTAGCCATCATAGTTTCAAAAAAGTGTGCCATTTCAATACTAGAAGTAATTACTCCAGCGTTATATTCATTCATCTTGTATTGCTTAATGAATCTAGCATGTTTAGCATCTGGAAGTTCTGGAATTACAGAAAACTCTTTTAAAATTTCATCTGTAACTACTACCTTTAATAAATCAGGTTCAGGGAAGTAACGATAATCTGCTGCCTCTTCTTTCCCACGCATAGAACGAGTCTCTTGCTTAACCTGATCAAACAGTCTAGTTTCTTGGCAAATCTCTTTCTCATAAATACCATCTTCCCAAGCCTCACTTTGACGTGATACTTCAAGTTCTATAGCTTTTTGGATAAACTTAAATGAGTTGATATTTTTTACTTCTACACGAGTATAAAGTTTTTTATCACCCTTTGGACGGATAGATACATTTACATCTACACGAAATGACCCCTCTTGCATATTTGCATCACCAATATTTAAATAACGAATAATTGAGTGAAGTTTTTTAAGGTAAAGTATAGCTTCTTCAGCTGAATTCATATCTGGCTCAGATACAATTTCAAGTAGTGGTGTGCCTGCACGATTTAAATCTACTTTTGAGATATCACCATCATGGATGTTTTTTCCAGCATCAGCTTCAATATGGGCACGATTAATACGTATAGTTTTTGTAACTCCATCCTCAAGGTCTATTTGAAGTTTTCCATGTTCAACTATAGGGGTATAAAGTTGAGTAATTTGAAAAGCAGATGGGCTATCTGGATAAAAGTAAGATTTTCTATCAAAAAACGATGTTTGATTTATAGTAGCATCTACAGCTGTTCCAAGCATTACAGCCTTATGAATAACTTCTTTATTTAAAACTGGTAATGCACCAGGCAATGCTAAACATGTTGGACATGTATTTACATTTTGTTTATGATTAAAACTCGTAGGACACGAGCAAAAAAGTTTTGTTTTTGTGTTTAATTGTACATGGACTTCAAGTCCTATAACTGTCTCAAACATTCTATTCCTTAGATAAATTATATAATTCATCTATTCTAGCAAATATTTGCTTTTTATCTTATAAAGTTATACTAAAAAGATAGATTAGCTGGCTCTTCATAGTTTTATTATTGCATTACGTAATTCTGGTCTTTGTTCTTTATATTCCATAACTGGCACACTCTTACAAAACAGACGCAGTATCTTTGGGGATCCATCAAAGGCATTAAAAACTATAGTTATTTCACCATCATCTAAGATATCTCTAGCTGTACGATTTCCACTTCCGTACATATCAATCATGTATAGTTCACTGGTGTTTATAATATATAAAGAATCATAGCCTCTTGGTGAAAGGTTCACCTCGTTTTTAGCACATGATGCTATATAAAAAAGTTTTTGTTTATTTATAAAATCAATATCTTTGATGTAAGTTCTTTGTATAGTGTACCCATAGCAAGGTCCTTTATTAAAAATAAGTTAATATTATTTAATTAGTAGTTATCTTTTCATTTATTTGTTCTAAAAGTTTTGTCTGTTTTTTATCTTCTATAAGTCTTTTTCTATTTATAGAAAAAGCATCAATAAATAAAATCATAAAAAGTGAGCTTACAACAAAAAGGATTGTAATAAAGAAGGCTAAGGCAAAACCTAAAGATGAAAAAAGTTGAAAAGTTATTAGAGCACCGAAAATGACAATCGCCCATGATGCTCCGAGCAAAAAGCTTATAATTCTATCGAATTTATCTTTTTGCATATTTGAATTAAGTCTTAAGACTTAGTGTTCCTCTATAGCTACTGCAGAACCAAGGTACACAGTTGTAAGCATCATAAAAATAAACGCTTGTAATAAAGCCATAAAAGTAAGAAGTGCAAATGGAATCATTGGTAACAACCATGGAGCAAGCATAAGAATTACCATTAGGAACATATCATCACCTTTTACATTTCCAAATAAACGGAAAGATAAAGAAACTAAACGAGAAAGGTGAGAAACAATTTCAATTGGGAACATTAACCAATATAACCACCAAACTGGACCTAAAAAGTGTTTAAAATACTTAATAATACCTTGACGACGGATACCTTCAAAGTTATAATATACAAATACTGTTAATGCTAAAGTAAGAGCAAATTCTAAGAATGATGTTGGAGCTTCAAAACCTGGAACTATACCAATCAAGTTAGCTATAGCAACAAAAATACCAATTGTAGCAACTAATGGTACATAACGACGAGCATTCTCTTCACCCATAACATCTACTCCAATTTTTAGAACAGCAGATATATATACTTCCATAAAGTTCTGAGCTCCCCTTGGAACCATTTGCAAGTTTGACATAGCCATCTTTACAAGTATAAGCGCGATACCAGCAGATAATAACATGTGTGTCATATAAATAAAAGTCTTATCATGTGAAATTAGACCAAAAAATGTGAACAATTCACCCATAGGCGTACTCCCTGTCTTATAATTAATTACGCAATTATATTCAACTAATAATTAAACTGCGCTAAAAGACCTGTACATAAATAATTTTTATAAGAATCTAACCCAATTAAATTATTCAATTGTTTTGATGATATAATCATCGCAGATATAATCAACTCCACTGAGGCTACATAAATCGGTTAATTATGCAAGTTACTTAGGTATATATAAAAAAACTTTAAAATGCTTTTTGATACAAGTAAGTTAATTAGAATCCAACTTGAAGATTATTTAGAAACGCTACATAAGAAGAAAAAAAATATATTATGGTTTACATATAAATAATGCTTCATTAATAACTTGTGTAATCTTTGATAGAAAAAGTGATAGAGCTCATTTCTTAGATGCTACAAATGGCGGTTATGCCTTAGCATCTAAAAATATGAAGTTACAGATTAAAAACTCTATTTAGCCTGTGTTTGTTTCTTTTTTACATCTTTAGCTGAATAATTTTTATTAGCTATACTTTCTAAAAATACTGTCGCGTAAGAACCTTTTGGTAAAGTAAAAGAGATATTTAAAACTGTTTGTTTTCTTATATATTTACACTCTATATCTTTTGGATAAATTAGAGCATTTCTGCGATAACCCTTTTCTTGTAAAAATTCATCATCAAACTTTTTTTCTATCTTTAAAGCTTCATCACGCGCACGAAAAACATCACGCCCACATAAAAGTCCAGTTGGGTTAAGGTTTTGTGCTTGAAACTCTCTTGTTGGTTTTATCTTTGGTGTAGAGAACTTACCTTTTAAGTCTTGATACACATCACCATCTAAAAGCATAAATTTACCTTCATTTTTTTCAAGGCTTAAAATTACCCTTTCTCTTAACCAGTCATTAAAAAAAGTACTTTGATAAATTGAGATTAAAAAGTTTTTTACCTTAGTATCTTCCATAAATACATCACCTTTAATCATCTCTTGGGCTTGTTTTAAAGAATCACCATCCCTACCAAAACGCTGATAACCAAAATAATTTGGAAGACCATTTTTAGCAATTTTACGTGCACACTTTTCTATACGTCCTGAATCTATATTATCTACAAAATGGAGATTAATACTAAATCTATTTCCATCTAAATCACCCATACGAATAGAAGACGAGTGTCTAGTAGTACTTAAAACTTTTATCTGCTTATGATAAAACTTTTTTAGTAGTTTTTCATGTGATGCATCTATAGATATATACTGAGTAGTAGTTGCATGTTTGTCTTTAAGTCCAGCGTAGCCTATCTTTTGTGCAGGTATAGCCAAATATTCAGCAAAAATTGCAACCATATCCCAAGTTGTAAGTTCTTGCTTTTTTATATGTAAAATCAGGTAATTACCCTTACCTTTAAACTCTGTTGTATTTATTTCATCAACTAAAAAATCATCTTTTGTTTGATAAAACTTAAAACCTATATCGGTTGTTGTATCTAAATATTCTCTTTTTCTCATATACCCTCTTTATTTACTTTATTATAATGCTAAAATCTTTAATTCTTTTGAAGCAATAGTTATATCTCTTTTTATCGCTATTTTTAATTCATCTAATGAATCAAACTTTTTATTATCCCTTATAAAAGAGACAAAACTAATACTTGCCCTGCTTTTACACAATACTTCACCATCTAAAATATGGCTTTCTATAGCAAAACTGTCATCTGTAGTAACACGATGTCCAACAAATGAAACTGAAGGGTGGTAATGTTCCTCATCATCTATACGGGTAAGGGTAGCATATACACCCTCTTTAGGAGTTAAAAAGTCTTTCGCTTCTATATTAATAGTAGCTACCAACTTCTTTTTCCCAATGCCCTGACCTTGAACTAAACTACCTCTTATAGTGTAGTTATGTCCTAAAAAAGCGTTTGCCCCTTTAATATCCCCAATCTGAAGTTTTAGGCGAATTTTGTGAGAGTGAACAGAATCACCATCCAAAGTAACTTCTTCAACAATCTTAACTTCACCATCTACATTCTCTTTAAGAAATATCTCTTTTAAATTTTCATATGAATACTTTCTATTTTTTCCAAAGTGAAAATCATAACCAACTACTATTTTTTCTAGTTTAGAAAACTTTTGCATTAAAAATTCTATAAATTCTTTTGCTTCTAGATGACGAATATCATCAAGTGGTAGATACAAAATGGGATAAGTTGAAAAATTTTCACGCTCTTTTTTTGGAGTAATATTTGCATAACCGGTTTCAATAACTACAATAGTTCCATTTTTTCCTAATTCTGCAAAAAGATGCTGATGCCCAATATGCATCCCATCAAAACCACCAATAGCTATAGCCTGGCTATTTTTCATAACAGTAACAGTATTCAAGATTACCTTCCTTTCCAGCAAGTTGTGAAGGAGATTGTAATATCAAAGTCCATCCTTTTAACTTACATGCATCCTCAAATTTTACTTTTGCATTTTGTATAGCTTTTTCATCTAAAACTACACCATTGTTATCACGTTTTGCCTCACGACCAACTTCAAACTGCGGTTTAAAAAGTAGAATTATTCTATCTTTAGCTAATCTATCTACATCATCCAAAATATGATGTAATGAAATAAAAGATACATCAGATACTACTATATCAAAACTTTTAGTAGATTCAAACTTTCTTATATCGCAACTCTCATATGATAATACACGCTTATCATCACGTAAACTTTGGTGTAATTGCTCTCGTCCTACATCTACCGCACTTACTTCACTTACTCCATTTTCTAAAAGAACCTGAGTAAAACCACCAGTAGATGAGCCAATATCTAAGGCAATAGCGCCTTCTAAATCTAAGCATAACTCATCTAAAAAGTTACTAAGCTTAAATACCCCACGAGATACATACTGTTTATGTTCTTTTACTTTTACTTCATCATCTTGGCTAACTTTAAATGAGCTTTTCAAAATCAGCTTAGAATTCACACTGACATATGCTTCTTTTATCATAACTTGTGCTTTGTTTCTACTATCGCAAAAACTATTTTTTACTAAATAGTTATCAAGTCTAGTCAAGTTTTCTTTCATCTCTTGTTTATTCATAATGCAATTTTATCTTAAAGATATTAAATATTTGTTTTTTTTTGTATATTTATTGCTTATTATAAATTAACTATTGTAAAGGACAAATTATGAATGTTACATCTACAAATGCTAATACCCAAGTTTATGCTACCAGTAAAACTCAAGCTACAAAAGCAACATCAGCATACGAAGTAACCTCTCAAACAAAAAAGACTGACAGAATGTCTGAGATGCAAGAAAAGTATAAAGATGTATATACTCCCATTCCAGAGACCTATACAAAAGGAAGTAAGGAACTTCAACAATCTAAGATATATGAAGCTTATCCAAACTATTTAACAGGTCCAGAGTTTTTAAAACTAGTAGATGCAGCATATGATGGAGAACCGATACAATTAGGTAAAGAGGTAACTCAAGAGCAAAAAGATAAACAAAAAATAGCATTTGACGCAGCTTATGCTATATTTGGTGGAGAAGAAGCATACTCAGATATGATGAAAGGTGTTAAAGAGATCCAAAATAAGTATCCAGTAAATAACTGGGGAAAAGATGAAAGTGTTCACAATGGAAGAGAATTGGCACGCTTTACTAATGCTGTAATTTATGATGGATTAGAAGATGGAAAATCACTTGATGATGCCAAAATATATGCTGGAAAACTTAGATCTTCTTTTATGGATACAAGTTATAGTGTTAGAAATTTCTTAGATACATTAATAAAAGCTGGACGAGCTGATCCTGATGCCCAGCAACCAAAATATACTAAAAATGAAATAGATTTTAACGCCACTAATAATAGTGTCATGGATTTAAGAAAATATGGAATAGATGGAAATTGGGAACTTTATAAGATACTTGAAAATCAACAAGCTATGACATCAGAGATAGAAAAAAAGATAAATCAATTTAACTTTATGTTAAATAATGAAGACCTTGTAAAAGGTGCTTACAGTAAACTAGATTCTAGCTATCAAGACCTAGGAAATAATGCTGGATATAAACAATTGATAAGAGATGAGTATATGCCTGATATGAAAGAAGCATTAGATATTTTTAAAAATTATAAAATATATGATAGTATCGATATAAAGGGATAAGCCTGCTAGTTTAATCTTTATATCGATAAGTGTTTTATTTAGTATCTCTAGATATTATAATGTCATTACCAAGTGATACCAATCCATCAGTCGCTTGGATAAATGTTCTCATTTCATATGATCGTACATTACTAGAATTTATATGTTTAAACGCCCAAATATTTCCAAATACATAAATAGGTGATAGTGTAAGTCTTGTTTTTACTCCACCTTCAAATTTATAAAATGATATGTCGCTCATAGAATATCCAGCTGTATCAAAATATATATATGTGACTGATAAATCATTAGGATTTATATATTAATCCCAATAAGTACTATAGCTATAAAATTGTGTGTAATTATTTGAAAAAGTGTAAACCCAACTTTCTATTTTACCACTGTACTTTAAACTATCATAAGGGTAACTTGAATTCCAATATTGATAAGTAGTAGTATTTAATTTAGTTGCAATTTCTCCCTGATCTCTTATATCAACCTGTGTTATAAAAGCCCTTGGATGAGTACCTAAGTCTATTTGTGATAAACTCAGTGCAAATACTGAGTTTGCTAACAGTAATAAACCTAATATTATTTTTTTCATGTGTTTTCCTTTTAATTAAAAGAGAATGCTAAACACTCTACTGTTGCACAAATAGCTGTAATGCGTAAGCTGATAGTAATCGCTCACTCTCTATACAAAATAATTGATTCTTATTAATAAATTAAGTGGATTTTAAGGTGGCTACTAGTAGCCAATAAATTACCTAGCGGAAATTTATTGGCTATATTCAAACGTTAACTTACAAAGGAATTAAAATTGTTTGATGCAATAGAAAAAATACTTAATGCAATGATGCTTGTTGGCTTATCTATAATAGCTATGGCTTATTTTTCAATGGAACCTACCTTAGCCTTTATTAAGGGACAAGTTCAAATAAAAGAAGAACTCAAAAAAATTAATTTTGAGTTAAAAACTATCAAACAAAATATAAATAATATCAATCTATTAATTAATACGTCTACGGATATTAAATCTTTTGATCTAAGTTCTAAAATACAAGAACTTAATAATGCAGTTATATCTAATAATGAAAAAATACAAGCTATAAAATTATTAATAGAAAAAGATCCAAGTACTTTAGCAAATCTTAGAAAAGTGAATCTAAAATATAATACAGTAACAAAAAATTTAGATAAATTAAACACCGACATGGATAGAACTGAAGATAAAATATACTCAAATTCTTTAAATAACAATAGTATATTATGGGGAGTCCTATTATTTTTAGGAGGTCTTATTCTCCACCCAATAGTTAATTATTTTAAAAAAGTTAACAAAACAAAAAATAGATTATTCTAATAAATGTTATAATTAAAACACTATATTTAAAAAATTGGAAAAATATGATAAAAGATTTAACTTCATCAACTGTAAGTAGACAAAATATTTTAAACAACCATTATGCTTTAGAAAAAGTAGAATTACATTTAGCTCTTGGTGGTATCACTTGGAAAGATGAAAGAATTTTTACAAAAATTAAAGTTGCTCAATTATTAGAAGTTGACATAAGAACTATTGAAAGATACCTAGAACATAATAATAAAGAGTTAGTAAAAAACGGATATAAAGTTTTAAAAGGTATTGAGTTTAAAGAATTTAAAGATTATGTCTCCGACATAAATGTCGGAGACATGCTTAAAATACCTACACTAGGGGTATTTACATTTCGTGCAGTATTAAATCTTGCAATGCTTATAACTGAAAGTAAAAAAGCAAAAGCTATTAGAAATAAAATTTTAGATATTGTAATAGATGTTATGGCTCAAAAATCAGGGGGACATACTAAATATATTAATCAAAGAGAAGATGGTTATATACCTGCTTCATATAAAGAATATAGTTATAGACAAGAATTTACGAATGCACTAGATTATTATCTCGATATGGGTAAACATAAATATGCCAAATATACAAATAAAATATATACAATTATATTTTTAGAAAATGCTACGGAATATAAAAAAATACTTGATTTGAAACAAAAAGACAACCTAAGAGATACATTATATTCAGAAATTTTAAATGTAATAGCAAGTATTGAAAATGGACTTGCAGAAGATATGAAAAAAGAATATGAAAGTCTAGGCAGAAAACTAACGCCAAAAGAGTTAAGTGTTTTAATAGAAAATATTGCAAATAATCCATACTTAAAACCAGTCATTGAAGATGCAAGAGTGAAAATGGCTAGTCGTGATTTGTGTTTTAGGGATGCACTGCATGACAAACTAGAAAACTATATAGAGTCAGTTCCACAAAGTGATTTTGACAAATTTTTAGGAGAAACAAGTAAATCACTTGAAGAAAGGCTTTCAGACCCTGAAACACTAGCAGTATTAAAACGTCTTAAAGATAGATAATGGAAACTATAATCTTTTATTTTGATACAGCTCATGCAATTGAAGTTCATGATTGGATAATTGAAAATAGTGGCGGATTAAGTGGTAATAGAGAAATTGGTTTGCTTGATAGTGCATTAGAGCATGTTCAAAACGATATGTACTATCCAACTTTTGAAGAGAAATTAAAGCATATCATTTATGCAGTTAATAAATTTCATCCTTTCTCTGACGGAAATAAACGTTCTAGCTTAACTTTAGGTGCTTATTTTTTAGAATTAAATGGTTATGACTATTGTATAAAAAGATTTATATTAGAAATGGAAAATATAGTTGTATGGTTAGCCGAAGGTAAAATTAAAGATGATTTACTATTAAAAATCATTAAAGAGATTATAGATGATAATGAATTTGATGAGTCATTAAAATTAGAAATATTTGAAGCTGTTTCGAGTTAAAACTAACAAAACATCATATACTAACAATTAGCAATTAAGCTATCATAAACCTAGAGAGTTTTGAACATATAACATGTCGGACAAAACATAAATCAGCTAATT
>NVUO01000011.1 GCA_002733155.1 Sulfurimonas sp. | reverse complement strand
TAGCTGATTTATGTTTTGTCCGACATGTTATATGTTCAAAACTCTCTAGGTTTATGATAGCTTAATTGCTAATTGTTAGTATATGATGTTTTGTTATATACCTATGATTTCTTCTGTATTTTTCGTCTCACAAAAAATACTTCCTAATGCACTCATAAAACTATTGTGAACATCTTTTGCTCTAATAATCTCATTATTAAATTGTAAATCTCTTGTAGCACAAGCATCATTTGCTACTGTGATTTTATATCCAAGATCAAATCCTGCTCTAACAGTTGTATCAATACACATATGGGTCATTGCTCCACAAATTATTAAACTTTCAATCTTTTCTTTTTCTAATTCATTTTTTAATTTTGTTTCCCTAAAACTATTAGGATAATTTTTTTTAATTATTATTTCATTTTGAATATTTAAGTTTTTATTCAACTCAACACCTTTTGTATTTGGTACGAAAAAGGTTGCACCTTCTTTTATTGAAAAGTGTTGTATAAAGTAAATTTTATAATTTTGCTTTCTTGCAAATTCTAATAATTTATTTGTATTTTCTAAAGCTTTATTTATCTCTTGAAGTTCCATTCTTCCACCATGAAAATAATCATTTTGTAAATCTATTACAATTAGTGCCTTTTTCATCTTTTAAATCCTTTTTTTATTTAATGTAGCATTCCTCTGAGTATATAACTATTTATTAAACGAACACTTTACACGTTTAATACTACATATGACAATTAACTATCACAAAAAGTATTTAATTATATTTTAGCTATTGTACCTAACAATAGGACTTTAGTATATTTCAGATGACAATAATTACGATATTTTTATTTGAAACTTAAGAAAAAACTTTATTTCAAGTTGCTTTTTTGTATTATTATTTCATATAAATATATTTGGAGATTCTAAATTGACTCAGTACAAAGAACAGTTTTTAAAAATAGCCCTAGGATTATTGATAGGATTTTTAGTTTTTCTTATATCTCAAACAGTTTTTACAATAACTCAAGCCTCGCTTTTAGGACTTATTGCACTTTTAGTTACATTATGGACTAATGAGGGTCTACCACTTGGGGTAGTGTCACTTTTACCTATAGTATTATTTCCAGCGTTTTCAATTCTTACAACAAAAGAGACATCTATAAACTACTCGCATCCTATTATATATTTATTTTTAGGTGGTTTTATGCTGGCTATTGCTGTAGAGAAGACTAATTTACACAAATGGATGGCTGATAAGATGTTTGCTATATTTCCTTCAACTCCAAGGGGTATAATCTTTTCACTAACCTTAACAGCTGGACTTTTAAGCTCAATACTCTCAAATACAACTACTACACTTTTACTTATTTCAATCGCTTTATTTTTAACAGAGAATGCAAAACTAAAAAAAAGATTTGTTTTATCTATAGCTTATGGTGCTACAGTTGGTGGTATTTTAACTCCAATAGGTACACCTCCAAACCTAATATTGCTTGGAATTATGCAAGATAAGGGTATGGAACTTATCCCTTTTTTAAAATGGGTAATGATGGTAAGTCCCCTAGTATTTCTTATGTTTTTTACAGTAGCTTATTTACTTAGTCTTGGAGTAAAAGATATAGATATAGATATAAATTCTAGCAAAAAACCATTAGATAAAAATCAGAAAAAAGTTTTATTTCTTTTATTTGCATTGGTAAGTTTGCTTTTAGTAAATGCACAGTTGAAACCTTACTGGGATGGTTTAGGACTTAGTGAGGCTGGTATATTACTAGGTGTTGGTCTTTTACTTTTTGCACCACCTTTTAATATCTTAGATTGGATGCAAGATAAGGCTAAGATTCCATATAGAATTATGTTTTTATTTGGAGCTGGTTTTTCTATAGCTAAGGCTTTTTCAGCTACTGGTTTAGCTGATGAGTTTGCCTCATTTTTGGTAGTTATAACTGAATTACCTCCAATTATGATTATCTTTAGTGTAGCTATACTTATCACTTTTACAACAGAGATAACTTCAAATACAGCCCTTATATCTATAATGCTTCCTGTGATGTATTCAGTATGTGAGCAAACAGGTATTAGCACTACTTTATTTATGATGGTAGCTACTGTATGTGCATCATACGCCTTTATGTTACCAATAGCTACTGCGCCAAATGCTATAGCTATGAGTAGCGGAGTTGTAAGTATAAAAAATATGGCTAGATATGGTTTAGTTTTAAACCTAGTTGGTATAGCTCTTATAGTTGTAATTGCTGAGTATTTTTGGAAAGCTCTTCTTTAAGAGTTTACTTTTACCTTTTTTAGCTAAAATTTCATCAATAATAATACAAGGTATTGAAAATGATAGTACATATAGTAATGTTTAAATTCAAAGATGAAAATAAAGAAAAAAATATACAAGAAGTTAAGACAAGATTAAATGATTTAGTATCATTAATCCCTGAGCTTCAATCTCTTGAAGTTGGTATTGATTTTTCTAATTCACAAAGAGCCTTTGACTTATCTCTTTACGCAACATTTATCTCTAAAGAGGATTTAAAAGCCTATGCAGTTCATGAGCAACATTTAAAAGTTGTAGAACTAATAAAATCGGTTACTTTAGAATCTAAGGTAGTTGATTATGTTTTAGAGGAAAGTAAATAGATGTTAATGACTATAATAGCTGTATATACATTATACGTTTTAATAAACTTATATACTAGTGTAATGCAAATTGGTTTTGTAAACCAAGCAAAAAAAGCTAAGGCAGTATTATTAAGTGATGCAGATTTTTTAAAAGCTGGTAACTACAGTGTCGCAAAAGAAAAAATGACTCTTTTAAATACCTTTGTTGATTATATACTTTTTATTTTTTGGATAGGTACTGGTATTAAGTTTTTAGAAAATAATATATATTTTGAAAATGATGCCATCTTAAATATCTCTATGGTACTTGGCTTTTTAGTTATAGGTTCTATTATCTCATTACCCTTTACTTATTATGAGAAGTTTGTACTTGATGAGAAGTTTGGTTTTAATAAGTCTAGTTTAGCTCAATGGATAAAAGATACTTTAATTTCATTTATTACGACCTTACTCCTCGGCTCACTTGTCATCTGGGGTATATATCTTATAATTACAAATTTTACTCTTTGGTGGTTATGGAGTTTTATATTTATATTTGGAGTAGTTATTTTAATAAATATGTTATATCCAGCATTCCGTGCAATGTTTTTTGATAAATTAACACCATTAAAAGATAAAGACTTAGATAGCGAGATAAAAATGCTTATGGATAAAACAGGTTTTGTAAGTTCAGGTGTATTTGTTTCAGATGCTTCAAAACGTGATGCAAGACTAAATGCTTATTTTGGTGGCTTTGGTAAAGCAAAAAGGGTAGTACTTTATGACACTTTAATCGAAAAATTAAGTACAAGAGAGTTGTTAGCTGTGCTTGGTCATGAGCTTGGTCACTTTGCTCATGGTGATATTTATAAAAACATAGCATTAGTTGGTTTTATGCTTTTTTCAATGTTTGGTATATTTGGAAACTTACCTGATTCTATTTATACAGAACTTGGTTTATCTCAATCACCTTATGTTTTAATGATTTTGCTTATGCTTTTTATGCCAGTATTAGGATTTGTCATGATGCCAATCATGGGAATTGTAAGTAGACATAATGAATACGAGGCTGATAAAATGGGAAGTGAGTTGGCTGGAAAGGGTGGTGAGATAGAACTTGCTAATGCTCTTAAAAAACTAGTAACTGAAAATAAAAGTTTTCCTTTATCACATCCATTATATATATTTTTTCATTATACACACCCACCAGTTCTAGAACGTTTAAAAGAACTTGGTGTTGATATTGGAACTTTAGATAAAAGTTCAATGCAAGCAAAACTAGAGGCAGACATATAGTCTGTCCTCCTTATTTTATCTAATTACAAACTCCTTTTTTTATCACAAATATATAGAAAACCTATAACAATTAATAAAAACATAAAATATTTATATTTGTATTAATAATATAATCTACTTTCAAGCTCCTAATAAATATAAAGATAGATAGWAGTATAATTAATCATTAAAAACAATAAGGATAAACATGTTTAAATTTTTATTTATGATATTATTATTTTTTAATCTTAGTGCTGACAAATTAGGTATGTACGAACATCAAGGAAATTTTGTAGATTTAGATTTGATTTTTTTAGATGAAAAAGATAAAGAAGTTAGTTTAAAAGAGTTRATGCAAAACAAGCCAACTATAATTACTCTAAATTATTATAGATGTGCGGGACTTTGTTCCCCTCAACTTAATTCCTTAGCCTCAACCTTAGATAAGATGGAGCTAGATGAGACTAAGGATTATAAGGTTATTACAATCAGTTTTGCAGTAGAGGATACTTCAGCCTTAGCTGCTCAGAAGAAAAAAAATATTTTATCATCAATGAAAAGACCTTTTAATCCAGATGCTTGGAGTTTCTTAACGGGTTCACAAACAAGTATAAACTCTATAGTAGAGACTGTAGGTTTTCATTATGAAAAAACTGTAAGTAAAAAAGGCTCTATTGACTATATTCATCCAGCTGCTATGGTTATTATCTCACCTAAGGGAAAAATCACACGTTATTTAAATGGTATAGACCAGTTACCCTTTGATGTACAACTTGCCCTCATTGAAGCTAGTGATGGTCGTGTTGGTCCAACTATAGCTAAAACTTTACTTTATTGTTTTTCATATGATCCAAAAAATAAAACATATGTATTTGCTTTTGAAAAACTATTTGCAGTAATTATGCTTTTATCGGTAGCTTGGTTGCTATTTTACTTAATTAAACATGGGAGAAAAAAAGATGAATACTAAAAGTTTTTATGATGAAACTCATACGATGTTTGGACATCATGAGTCTAAATTTTTACAGTGGATATTTACTTTAGATCATAAAAGAATAGGACTTCTTTATATGGGTGTAATGTTTACATTTTTCTTTATAGCTGTAGCTACCGCCCTTACAATGCGTCTTGAACTCTTCAGTCCAGGGCAACAGTTTATAGATCCAGACACTTACAATCAGGCATTTACGCTTCATGGTGTAATTATGATATTTTTATTTGTAGTACCAGGTATTCCAGCTGTATTTGGAAATATTATTATGCCATTAATGATAGGTGCAAAAGATTTGTCATTCCCTAGGTTAAACTTACTATCTTGGTATTTTTATTTAGCTGGTGCATTTTTAGCACTTAGTTCATTATTTATTGGTTCTGGTTTTGCAGATACTGGTTGGACATTTTATGCACCATATTCAGTTAAAACAGATACAAATGTAATAATGGCACTTACAGCTGCATTTATTTTAGGTATGGCCTCAATTCTAACAGGTTTAAATTTTGTTGTAACTATACATAGACTTCGTGCCCCTGGTATGGATTTTTTTAAGATGCCACTTTTTGTATGGGGTATTTATTCAACTGCATGGATTCAAATTTTAGCTACCCCAGTTATTGGTATAACATTAATAATGGTTATTTTAGAGCGTACCTTAGGTATAGGTATTTTTGACCCCTCAAAGGGTGGTGATCCTATTCTTTTTGAACATCTATTTTGGATTTATTCTCATCCGGCTGTATATTTGATGATTTTACCTGCCTTTGGTGTAGTATCAGAGATTATGCCAGTTTTTTCAAGACGTACTATCTTTGGATATAAGTCTATAGCATATTCTTCAGCATCTATAGCTGGGATTGGTTATTTAGTGTGGGGTCATCATCTTTTTACATCTGGTATGAGTGATGAAGTAAAAATTATATTTTCACTTTTAACTTTTTTTGTTGCAGTTCCAACTGGTATTAAGTTTTTTGATTGGGTAGCTACAATGTATAAGGGTAAGATTATCTTAGAGACACCAATGCTTTGGGCTTTAGGGACTATCATYACCTTTGCTATTGGAGGTTTAACTGGACTAACCTTAGCTGCTATTGGAGCAGATATACACTTACATGATACATATTATGTAGTAGCTCACTTTCATTACACAATATTTGGTGGGGTAGTATTTATGTTTTTTGCTGCAATTCACTACTGGTATCCAAAGGTAGTAGGAAGAATGTATAGTGAGTTTGGAGCCAAAACTGCATTTTATCTTATGTTTGTAGGCTTTAATGTGCTTTGGTTCCCTATGTTTATAGCTGGATTTTTAGGTATGCCTAGACGTTATTATGATTACCTTCCAGTGTTTGAAATTTACCATAAGGTATCTGGTGTTGGTGCTGTAATCGTATTACTAGGACTTATTGTAATGGTATATACATTATATAAAGGTCTTAGACATGGTGAGCCTTGTGGGGCTAATCCTTGGAATGCTACTACCCTAGAATGGCATCTACCATCTCCACCGCCATTAGAGAATTTTTCAAAAACACCATATGTTGATTTTGAACCATATGAATATCATCATGGACAACCAGTTGTAAAGTTTGACGAGAACTTTAAAAGGATAGATAATGTTTAATAAAAAAGAAATCATTATAGATTCTGATGGCTATGAACATGAAGTAGTGGATTATACAATAGACATTCCTAAACCTAAGAGTGGACTTTTCTTATATTTATATACAGAGCTAATGATGTTTGGGACTGCATATTTATTTATAGCTATATATATTTATTTTTTTGGTGTAGATATTATAAATCAGTACGATAGTTATGCTCAAAAACTAGTGTTGTTAACTGATAGTATCTATGAAGGGATATCAAATGTTTAATAAAAAAGAGATTGTAATTGATCCTTATGGAAACGAGCATGAGGTACTTGATTATACAGATGACTATGTAGGTTCAAAGTTTGGATTTTGGTTATTTTTATTTACTGAACTAATGATGTTTGGAACTATGTTTTTGGTTTTTAGTATATATTTTTATCAATTTTCAGATGACTTTTTACATCATTCTAAGTCCTTAAATATCTTTTTAGGTGGGACAAATACAGTAATCTTATTAATCTCAACATATACAATGGGTCTAGCTACTTTAAACCTTAAAAAAGGTGAGCTAAAAAAAGCAAGTTTTATGACATATATAACTATTATCTTAGCTATAGCATTTTTAATTATTAAAGCTTTTGAGTGGGGAGCTGAATTCTCTCATGATATATTCCCAGATTCTCAGACTTTAGTATCTATGAATGATGGTTCAAATATCTTTTTTGGTCTTTATTTTACGATGACAGGTTTACATGGTTTTCATATTATACTAGGAATTATACTTATGCTTAGTGTCTTATATAAGATAAAGTCAGGTTCACTTCATCCGAAACATTATATATTTATGAAAAATACAACTTTATATTGGGACTTTGTACACCTTATTTGGGTCTTTGTATTTCCAATATTTTATATGATAGGGGCATAAAATGGAAAATACAGAAATGACAACAATTTCGATTTATAACAGAGTTTTACTTGCTTTACTTGTATTGACGTTTTTAACTATATCTCAGCCTTTTTTGCTTGCTTTGAGTCCAAAGTTTACTATAGTTACACAACTAATTATTTCGGTGTTTAAGTCTTTATTAATTGTAATGTTTTATATGCACCTATCTAGTGAGAAAGTTTATTTGAAATTTTTTGTGCTTATGGCTTTAATTGTATTGGCTGTATTTTTTGTGATATTAGGTATAGATTCCTATTATAGATATGGGGTATAAGGAGATAATATGTTAGAAGATTTTTTTAGTAATGTATCTGTTTTTGCTTCAGATGTGGATAGAGCTTTTTGGGTAAGTACAATTATATCTTTATTGATGTTTGTTATAGTTATAGGGGCTATGTTATATTTTGCTTTTAAGTATCATCATACTAAGGTAAAAGATGAAGATATTCAAAATATTAAACATAACTTAGCCTTAGAAATAGCATGGACTGTAATACCAACTATACTCTTAATGGTAATTTTTTATTATGGATATACATCTTTAAAACAAGTACGTACAATGCCAGAAAATGCCTTTACAGTTGAAGTTCTTGCTAAAAGATGGTCCTGGACATTTRCRTATCCAAATGGTAAGGTTACCTCTGAATTATATGTACCAAAAAATGAGAATGTAGTATTAAATATGACTGCACCTAGAAACGATGTCTTACACTCTTTTTATGTACCAGTATTTAGAACTAAAGAGGATGTAGTCCCAGGAAAAATCACTAAACTTTGGTTTAATGCAACTAAGATAGGTCGTTATGATGTTGAATGTGCTGAGTATTGTGGAACTAGACACTCATATATGTTAACTAAAGTTGATGTTATGGACAAAGAGAAATTTGATACTTGGTATGCAAGTGATAAACGCTCACCATATGAGAAAAAAGGCGAAAAATCAGAAGGTGCTATTTTATTTGAGAGTTTAGGATGTAATGGATGTCACTCTATGGATGGTTCAGTTATAGTTGGACCATCATTAAAAGATTTTGCTAAAGATGATATGTATCTAAAAGATGCAATTATGAAACCAAACAAAGATATAGCTGAGGGGTATCCTGCAGATGTTATGCCTGATATGTCAGCTATGATAAATGAAAAACAATTACTTGAACTTATGAAGTTTATAAGAGGTGAGGATAAGATTAGCCAAGGTGAGGTTTTATTTGAGCAAAGTGGTTGTAACGGATGTCATTCTATAGATACTACTACGATTGTAGGACCTGGTTTAAAAGCATTATTTAATAAACAAAGAGTTTTAAGTGATGGTACTAAGGTAATAGCAGATGAAGTTTACTTGAAAAACTCTATTTTAAAACCAGATAAACAAGTAGTAAAAGGTTTTTCACCCGGAATTATGACCAGTTTTGAAGCTGTATTAAAAGAAAAAGAAGTAGATGAGATAATAARAYMTTWWAAGRTNYRWWAAATGATTAAAGATTTTTATGTATTAACGAAATTTTTATTATCCTTTGCTGTATCTATATCTGCTGGTTTTGCATATATAATGGCAAAAGGTAGTATAGATACAGGTTTGATTTTACCAACTTTAGCTGTATTTATATTAGCACTTGGTGTTAGTGCCCTTAATCAGGTTCAAGAGTATAAATATGATGCAAAAATGATAAGGACATTAAAAAGACCAGTAGCTTCTGGAAAAATTACACCTTGGACAGGTTTTGTTATAGCTATAGGTCTTATCTTATTTGCATTATCGATTATATTTAGTGAGCTTGGTTTAAAAGGGATTTACATATTTCTTTTTTCTTTTATTTGGTATAACTTAGTATATACACCACTTAAACGTATTACAGCCTTTGCTGTAATACCTGGTGCAATTTTAGGTGTAATTCCACCTGCAGTTGGTTGGTTAAGTGCTGGTGGCAATTTAGACGATATAAGGTTTTTAAGTCTTGGTTTATTTTTCTTTATCTGGCAAATTCCACATTTTTGGTTACTGCTTATGATTCATCACAAAGATTATAGTGTTGCAGGATATCCAACTGCCTTTAGTAACTTTGGTAAAAATGCAATAAATAGAATTACCTTTATTTGGTTACTCCTTACTATAAATGTAGGTTTTTTAGTAGTATTAAGCTTTGATATAAAGTCTATATATATAATCACACTAATCTTAATAATAGCAATTTTAACTACATTTAAAAGTCTTTCATTGTTAAATGAAAACTTTAACCATATAAGAGCTAGACATATTTTTAATTCTATAAACGCTTTTTTACTTGGAGTAGTTAGTTTAGTAAGTTTAGAGTTATTAATAGTTTAGATATACTTTCAAAAAAATTAAAGATAATTATTGAAAAATTATATTGTAAAAGATTTACTTCATTGTATTACTGATATTTTAAATGAAAAAATACCAAGGGCAGCAAGAGAGGCTCAATTACTTTTAATGTTTTTTCTTGATGTAGATGAATTATGGCTTTTAACAAATCAATCAAGTGAAGTKAAAGATGTAGAAAAATTATTTGATTTAGTAAATCGCCGGCTTAAAAATGAACCTTTAGAATATATAACTAATAAGGTAAGTTTTTATAGTGAGGAATTTTATATAGATGATGGGGCATTGATTCCTCGTCCTGAAACTGAACTATTTATTGATGAAGTTATGAAAAATGTAACAAATGTAAACGCAAATATAACCTTTGTAGAAGTTGGAGTTGGAAGTGGAATTATTTCTATAATACTAGCTTCTAAATATAAAAATGCTAAATTTATAGCTGTTGATATTTCACAAAAAGCTATAGCTGTAGCAGAAAAAAATATAAGAAAATTTGGTTTAAATGATAGGATAGAATTGAGACTTGGTTCACTTTTAGAGCCAATTATTGAAAAATTTGATTATTTAATTTCAAATCCTCCATACATTGCAGCTGATGCAATACTAGAATCTAACTTATCCTATGAGCCTCAAAATGCCTTGTTTGGGGGAAATATAGGTGATGAAATTATAAATGAACTACTTGATGAAGTCTTAAAGAGAAAGATTAACTTTTTTACATGTGAGATAGGTTATGACCAAAAGGGTAAACTATTATCAAAATTAAATAATGAAACATTTACTAGCTTAGAGTTTTACAAAGACCTAAGTGATTTTGATAGAGGTTTTACGTTGAGGTTATAGGTTGAAGAGAAGTATTTATGCTGATTTTAGTTATTTGATTATATTAGCTGCATCATTTGGAGCTGTTATAGTATTAGGTGCTTTTGTAGCTCCAGTTGTTTTTAATACAGATAAAATTTTGCACTCTATGTTAATTGATAATTATAATGCTGGAATTATAATGGGTGAGATATTCCACCGTTTCTCTTACTGGATATATGTTTTAGCATTTTATGTAACTGCTTATGAATTAATTATGTATAAATTTGGACAAAGAGATACTATTATATTTGTTAGTAGTGTAAGTGTTGTATTTACATCTTTAATGTTTTCAGCTGTATACTCCCCTAAAATTCTAGATATGCAGGCACTTGGTGTTGAAGCTACTCAAAGTGATACATTTGCGAATATCCACTTTGCAAGTGAACTTGATTTTAAGATTTTAGCCATATCACTTTTTGTTTTATTTATCAGAAGACTACTACTTTTAAGGACTACTTAAAAGTTTAAAATATTATAAAGTCACAATATCTTGCTTTTCTTTAATTAATTTTATGTTATATTGCCTTAATTACAAGGAAGCTTATGAAATATATACTGTTTTTACCATTTGTTTTTTTATTTATAGCTTGTCAGGATAAGAAAGATGTGAACGCTCTATCTCAGATGCATTGGGATAGAGATATGTGTTCACGTTGTATAATGGTTATTAGTGATAGGAAACATAGTGTACAAGTTCAAAATCCAAATTCAAATAAAATATATAAGTTTGATGATATAGGCTGTATGGTTATATGGTCTATAGAATCCAAGATAAACTGGATAAAAGATGCAAAAATTTCAGTTACAGATGCAAAAACTGGTGAATGGTGTGATGCAAAAACCGCATATTATTCACGAGGAAATACTACACCAATGAACTTTGGATTTAGCGCATATAAATCAAAAAATACAATAGATACTACTAAAAATATATTTAGCTTTAGTGAAGTATATAAAGAAATTAAAAAGTAGATAAATGAGATTACAATTACAAAATATAATTTTTTTTAAAGATATAGATGAAGAGACGCTTGCAAAGATAGAAAACTTTACAACTGTTCAAAAAGTTTCTAAGGATAATATAGTTTTTTATGAGGGTGATGAACCAAAACATCTGTATTTATTAGCCAATGGTGTTATAAAACTTTATAAAACTTCATCATCTCACAAAGAAATAGTGCTTAAATATTTTCACGAAAATGAACTAATTGGAGAGGTAGCTAACTTTGAAGATATACCTTATCCAGCTACTGCAAAAGCTTATAGTGATGTTAAACTTTTTAAAATTGATTTTAAAAAACTAAAGTCTATTATTTTTGAAAATCCAAACTTAGCATTTAATATTCAAACATCTTTAATAAAAAAGATAAAAAATCTTGAAAATATAATTTCAACGAATTTAGTACTTGATTCAAAAGAGAGGGTAGCTAAATACATTTATAATCATTCAGAAAGTTTTTTTGAAACAAAAAATATTGAGATTGCTGAGATACTTGGAGTATCACCTGAAACACTTTCACGTATACTTAAGTTTTTTAAAGACAAGGATATTATAGATATTAAGACTAAAAAAGTTGATAGAGGTGCTTTAATACCATTTTTTGAATAATACCTGATATATATCAACCCAATACATTTATTGCTTCGTTAGAATACACAGATATTCTATGGGGGAACAAATGAAATACATTCTTATTACTACTTTTTTTTTACTTTCTGGCTTACTATTAGCAAATGAAAGTAAGCTATGCCAAAAATGTCATCCAATTATATATAGTGAATATTATCAATCATCGCATAAAAATGCTTCTACGTATAATAATCCTATACATAAAGCTATGTGGGATAAACATCCAAAAAATGAAAAAGGATATACCTGTGCAAAGTGTCACTCTCCAAGTGATATAAAGTCAGTTCAAACTGGAGAATTGACAAATAACTCTATACAAAAAGATGAGGCAATTTCTTGTGTATTTTGTCACACCATTAAGACTATAGAGGAAGGTAATTTTTCAAATATTAATGTCTCTACTGGTAAGAAAAAAGAGTTTTTTACAGCTGAAAAAGGTAAAAAAGGCAAGGCTAAATATGAAACAGTTACATCTTGGTTTGGACTTGTAAAAGAATCTAAAAACTCACCATACCATACCATAGACTATTCTAATGAAAACTATTATACTGGGAATGTATGTATGGGTTGTCATTCACATACAAACAATGAACATAGTTTTGATATAACTATGCTTGATGCTGTTATAGATGAAAAAGATACAAATACATGTGTAACCTGTCATATGCCTCAAGTTATGGGTACTAAGGTTACTATCAATGAAACAAAGACCCATGCTTATCATGGTATAGCTGGTATATATCATAAAAGTGAAAAGATGGGTATGTACATAGACTTCAAGTTATTTAAAAATACAAATAACTTTGTTGTAAATGTTATAAATAAGTCCAATCATGCTTTTTTTGGTCAAGCCTTTAGGCAAGGTATTTTAAAAGCTGAAATTAGTAGAAATGGTAAAATTATAGAATTAGAGCCTTTTGTATTTGAAAGAATATTAGGAAAAGATGGCAAAGAAGTTATGCCATGGAATGCTAATATGGCCTTAAAAGATACTTTGGTATATGCTAAAAGAGAAGTTGTTTTTAAAGAAGTTTTATTAGATGGTGATAATTTAAAACTAACTTTGGGTATCAAAATGATTTCTAAAGATGGATTGAAAAAATTGGGACTTAAAGATAATAATGAATTGACTAAGTTTAGAGTTTTAAAAACTCAGAAGTTTAACTTCTAAGTTTTATACTCTCCAAGCATCTCATTTAATTTAGCTGTCATGCCTGATAGCTTATTAGATGCAGATGCAATCTCTTCAACACTTTGTGCATTTGAAGATGATAGTTCATTTATACTTTGCACATCATCAATGATGCCTTGAATAGACTCAGCATTATTCAAATATCTTTCAACCATTGAATCTACACTAATTGTAGAGTTTGCAATCATCTCTACACTTCCATGAATTTGTGATTGTGCAGAGTTCGCATTTTCAGATAGCTTACCAATTTCTTTAGCATTATGAGTAATACTCTCACTAGTATCCATAATTGATTGTACAATCACATTAATTGTAGCATTTATCTCTGTTAAAGATTTTTGTGTCCTCTCAGCTAGTTTTCTAACTTCATCAGCTACTACAGCAAAACCACGTCCATGTTCACCTGCGCGTGCTGCTTCAATTGCAGCATTTAAAGCTAGTAAATTTGTCTGATCAGCAATATCTGAAATAACATTTAGTATATTTTTTACTTCTTGAGCATCTGAACTTAGTTGATTTAATTTATCTGCTAGTTCACTCTCAGCAATAGAACGTTGAGTTACATCCTCAGCTAATTTCATAATAGTAGTATTGGCAGTTATTAATTGTAGTTCTGCTGAATCTATTTCATGTTTAGTAGACTGTGCCTGCTTCACGGCTCCCTTAAGTATATTTTGTAAATCTTGACCTCTTGTCGATATATTTGTAATAATATTGGATTCTTCTTCTGTTTTTTTACCAATAAGAATTGATGTACTTGATAAATTATCAGCTATAGAATTATTTTCATATGAACTTATTTTTGCTTCAGCTACAGTATTTTGTACTTTTTTTATAAATAGATTAATATCATGAGCTACTTCATAAATTTCATCACCAACTGGTACCTTTATTCGTTGTGTTAAATCTCCATCACCTACGGCTAAATTATGTGCAGCCTGTTGCAGTATAAATAATTTAGCTACTACAAGTTTTTGTATAAGGAATATTCCAATAAATACAAATATTAATATTACAGCTAAGGATATACTAATAACTAACCATTGAATTTCTTTAGCAGCTCTTAGAGCTTCTTCTTTATTTATCTCAGCAATAATAGCCCATTTATGACCATATACATTAATAGGTGCATATGCACTTAAAACATCAATACCACGATAATCTTGTATAATCCATGCACCAGTATCTCCAGCTAATGCTTTTTTACTAGAAGCTGATTCTACTTTAAATATACCAATAGTTGTACCTAGTTTTTTAACAAGTGCATCGTCTATTTCTTTAACAAAACGGCTATTACTTTTCATAATACCATCGTTACTAAGTAAGTAAGCTTGACCACTTTCACCAAGACCTGCTTTTTTATACTCACCATCAAAACTCATTATTTTATTGATTTTATCAATTGGAAATTGAAAAATAAGTACACCTAATCTTTTATTATTTTTAAAAATAGGTGTAGCTATAAAGGCTGCAGGTGCATTGTAACTTGGCTCGTAAGGTTTAAAGTCATCATAAGAAATTTCTCCAGATTTTATAGTCATAGCCTTTTTATATGCTAAGGCTAAACCAGAATCTTTATAAGCACCATTAACTAAGTTTGTAGCATAGTCTTTTTCTTTAAATACAGTATAGACTACATCACCATGTGTATTTACCAAAAAAATATCATAAAGTCCAAATTCATTTAACATGGAATTAAAACCAGGATGGTTTTTTTTATGAATTAAAGAATAATTATCCTTATAATCCTTGCAATATACAAGGTTGTTTTTTACACCAACCTTAGAATTATTGTCTAAGATATACATTTTTTGAGCACTTAGACCATTTGCCGTTTTTGGTAAATACTCAGATGTGATCCTACGTACAGATACATTTGGTATTTCATATTCAACACTATTTAGGTATTTGTCATTGTAGTTATTTATAAGTGAGTTTTTTAGTTTTTCTAAATCAAAGTGAAGTGTAGTATCTAAGTTTGAATAAGCCTTATCAAACTCTGTTATTGCTGAAATAGTACCGTTACTTTTAGAAGTTGATATTACTAAGGCTTTTATGCTTTGAAAAGAGTCATCAATATGACCACGCTTTGATTCTTTAACTGCATTAAGTTGATTAAGATTTAATTCTATCATCTCCGTATTAAACTTTGGCATCGCTATAAATATTATAGTAGCACCAACTGCAATTGTAGCTACTGACATTAGTGAAATTAAACGAACTTTTAAACTTTTTAAATTCAAATAAAACCTTTTATATTATAACAATATTACATCTTAAAATATAAATAAGAACTTAAATACTTAGTTTGGTTTTATATTCTTCCATTTAAAAGGCGGATAAGAGAGTTTTTTATCTCTTTGAAGTTCAAAATTCTTCTACCCATATACTTAGCTGCATATTCTTTTGCATCTTTGTAACTTGAAAATGGAACTAAGTCATCACCAGCTGGTGAGATTATAGTAGCTCCATATACATAAAATGCACCTTTTGCATCTATTGGCTCTAGTGTTTTAAAGTCTGTTACTAAAATTTTTTTAAAATCATTTTCACTTTTTATATTTAACTCTATCCATTTTCCAGGATGATGATAAAACTCCAACATTGATTTTGGTGAGCAAAAGTACACAGATTTTCCACTTGATAACTCTACTTTAGATACCCATCTAGGTGCTTTATATACTTTAAGATGTCTAACTAGTCCTTTTGTATCTTTATCAAAATCCATACTAGCTGAGAAAACTAAACTTGATGTTAAAACTAAACCTAATATATATTTATGCATATTATTTCCTTATACTAAATCTTTTTTCTTAAATATTTTATAGCCTAATGTTGCAAATACTAAACCTAAAAGGGTAGGGTAAGTTACAGATACTATTACAAACATAGTCTGAGTCATAGTATCTAAGATATAAAAAGCAACTGGACCCATTACAGTTAACTCTGGGTCAAACAATGATATAGCAGCTATACGAAATATCTCCATAGGGTTTAACATAGATATAGTGATAATAAGTTCAGTAGATAAACGTTCTTGCATCATTAGTGAGATAAGGGCTATATCTATAAAGGCTAGTAAAAATATCCATATAAAAAAAGCAATACCAAGTGCTACTTCACTAGATTTTACAAAGGAAGATATAAAAAAAGCTATACCTAAAAAAGAAAAAGAAAGTGAAAACAATAAACTAGTATATAAAAAGAATATAGCCCATGGTATATCGGCACCCTTTATAGAACCATATATAATTGCTATAATCATAGCAAAAAGTACAGGTAGATATACCGTTATAAACCTACCAATAACCTTACCCCAATAGTATTGTTTTAAAGATATTGGAAATGAAAGCATATACTCTAAGATATGGTTATCCCTATCCCCCGAGATAGAACGCACAGTAGTTATAAGTATAAATATTGGTAAAATAACTATAGTTATTTGAATATACATAAGTAATAATCTACTTAAACCACTAAAACCCATTACCTGAGATTCAGTTACCCCAGCTATAAAAAATAAAGCTATTAGTCCACCAAAAACTAAAGAATATACTAAAAACCATTTAGTACGGATAGATTCTTTTAAATCTAGGTAAGCAATTAATTTTAAATTATTCATCTAAACCCTCTCATCTTTTGTTATTTTTCCTAAATCCATATAAATTTGTCTATTTACTAAATCTCGTACCTCTTCAAGTCTATGTGTTACAAATAATAAAACTTTTTCATCTTCATTTTGTTTTAGTAATCTGTAAAAATCATCCCTAGCTTTTGGATCAAGGTTAGCAGTTGGTTCATCATAAATAATTACATCACTTTTTTTTGCAAGGCTTATAGCTATTAGTAGTTTTTGTTTCATTCCACCACTTAGTTTAAAAAATGATTTATGTAAGTTTGATTTTACATCTAGTTTCATTTCATTTGCAAAGTGTAAGATAAGTCCTTTATCCACCTTGGAACTAATATGTACATATGATATTAACTCATTTATACTTAGTTTAATGGGAGGCGGAAGTTGTGGTACAAAACTAATATTATCTAAAACTTTCACCCTGTCTTTTATTGGATTTAAGCCATTTATTAATACCTCGCCAGAATCTGGATGATAATATCCAAGTATTGAGCGTATAAGTGTAGTTTTACCAGCACCGTTAGCACCCATTAGGGCTATAGATTCATTTTTATTGAACTCGCAACTAATAGAATCTAAAGAGATAGACAATCCGAATTTTTTTGTTAAATTATTTATTTTTATCATACTATACCTTTTAATCTAAAGTCAAAATTTAAAGCATCTGCGTGACATACATCAGCGCAACGTCCACATAATGTACAATCAGCTCCAGTTATATACTGAGTTTTTATCTTTTTATCCGCAATTTGCTCTTTATATTTCTTTTTTGTAATTTCTAAAACTTGTGGCTCAAAACAAACATCATGGCATACCATACAACTATCACAGTTGTCATTCCATTCTATTCTAAGAGCTGATACCTTTCCAATATAACCATATGTAGTTCCAATTGGACATATATATGTACACCAAGCACGACGAGATACAAATACTTCAAATAAAAATATAACTACAACCCAAAGAAAAGCTAATGACCATCCATAAGCTATCATACGGCTTAAAATCCCGATTACATTAAAGGTCTCAAAAACCAAATAACCAGAAAATGATGAAAGTGCTAAGAATATGAACCAGAAAAAGTGTCTAACTCTATGGTCAAACTTTCTCTCTTTTATGATGTTTTTATTTACAAGACTATTATGAAATTTTTCACCAACTTCAGAAATAATCCCATATGGGCATACCCATGCACAATAACTCCTACCACCAACTATCATATAAAATATAAGTATAGTAGATGCCCCTATGAGCATATTTATTGGTAACTTATATGTAGCTAAATATACCTGCATACTTGTAAATATATCTATCATATGAAAACCTAAAAAGCGTGAACCATTTAAAGTACCTTCTAGAATCTGTATATCTATTGCAAATGATAAAAAAAATAAAAGATGTATAGCTATAACAAGAATCCATCTTTTCATTCTATAAGAAAATTTAGTTTTTCCATCTTTGTTTGTTGAGAAAAATGTAGACAAAAAACTTGTATTTTTAATAGTCTCTCTATTATTATACTTATCCATTATTTCTCTTTACTTATTTTGTTTTTGAGATGAAAATGCACCGATTTCATCTGCAAATTTTCTTAAAGTTTTTTCATCTAAGTGTATAAGTAGACCTTTCATAATTACATTTTCTCTTCTTCCATCCTTAAAGTCAATAAGATCCTTATAAAGTTTATCAGCATCCTGAGCGTATAGTTTTGGACCCATTAATTTTCTTCCATTTTGCATACCAGAACCATCAGCTCCATGACAAGCTGCACATTTCATTTTATAAGCCTTAGATACTTTAACTTCACCAATACTTCCAGCTTTATCTCTAAGTGCTTTTAATTTTTCTAACTCTTTTTTATCATTTTTTTCTTTAAGTTCATTAAAAACAGGTGTAGATGATTGTATATCGTCAATCACTTTTCCAAGCTCACCACCATGATATGCCCCACCTTTAGAGTATGTTAAAAACATTAAAGCAAATACCACTAATGTTAGGATAGCTACAATTATATTTTTCATTATTTAGAACCTCTCATTTTTTGTACCTCTAAGTTAAATGCATATATCTCATTTGCTATTTTTTTTATATCTTCATCATTCATTTTATTTACTAAGTCATACATAAGTACATTTGCAGTTTTATCTTTTTTAAATTTATTTATTTTTTCTATAATTAACTCAGGTTTTTTACCAAGTAATGATGGACCTATCAGTCCATTTGCATAGTCATTATGACAAGCTGAACACTTTATTATAAACTCTTTACTTAGCTTTTTAAGTAAAAGAGATATTTGAACTTTTTGATATGGACTTCTTATATTAATATTTGCATCAACTACTGAACGTGGTTTAGTTCTTACAGATGCATCTTCATTTGCAGGTCTTGCATTTTGTGAATATGCACTTTTGATGTCATAATCAAAATAATATTGTTTATCTTTTGTATGATGTTCTTTTTGAGCTACCTTTATTTCTAAGGAGTTTTCATTATTTACAACTTCAATGTCTGAAGCTTTAGCTTGTTTTTTGATATCCTTATTTGAGTTTTTATCTACATCATTAGAGCAAGCACTCAACAAACTAAGAACTAAGATACCAGATATATAAAATATATTTTTATTCATTAAAATTTTTCCTAAGCTTTATTATAATATTGATTGTAAGTCATTCTAGGTTTTACAACTATTGAAGGTGTAGATGTCGGACATACCTCTTGACATACACCACAGCCAATACATCCATCATATATCTCAGGCTTAAATGCACCATTTGATGCTACCATACTTATAGCTGACATTGGGTTCTCAATTGGGCACATATCTGCACATAAGGTGCATTGTTTAGCCTCAAGCCCTTGCATCTTAGATACTACCTCTAATTCTTGTAAAGTTACATTTCTAACAGAATTTGTAAATTTGTTTATTTTATCAGCATAAGTTTTGCTTAATGGCGTATTGGACATAGCTAAACAAGTATCAGGAAATTCTAAAATAGCTATACCCATGTGTATATCTTCAGGTTTTTCACATGTATGATGTAGTGCACCGCTTGGACAAGCAAGCACACATGGTACTGCGTCACATGCATAACATCCTCTCACATTTGCATCTATATACGGTGTGCCTATACCGTGACCTTTTGTCATATCTGATAGTTTTATAGAATGATATGGACATACTTGCAGACATTGTCCACATTTGATACAAAGTGCTAAAAATTTATCCTCATCTACTGCACCAGGTGGGCGAAGTCTATCTTCGGCACGAAGTGTATATGGTGAAAATATCATACCACCACCAAGGGCTAAACCAAGTATACCTAAGGTAGAATACTTAATAAAATCTCTTTTATCTGTTTGAATTTTTGCCATATTTAACCTTTTAGCTTAAGTATTGGTTTTTTATCTTCTAATAAAAATAATGGTTTTGTAAATGGAGCTAGTTTTGCTAAAAAATTTAGTAAAGAAATTACTGGACTTCCATAAAAAAACTTAACATCAGGGTTATAGACCCATAATTGGTCAGCATATTGATAAACTTTATGTGGAGTATCTCCAATATTATCACCATCTTTATCAAAACCCTTATATTTATCCCAGTAGTTATAAGCTATCTCATTTTCATTTGTTTTAGAACCCCTAGAATCATTTACTATATCTTCTATGTTTCCCATAATTATATTATTTTTAAGTATGTTGTTTTCACTTACAGAGTGAAAGTGAAGTGCTTCTGCATTATAAAGAATTTTATTGTTCTCTATCCAGTTATGAGTATCAGGTTCCAGAGGTGAGCGGTCTATATATATACCTTGGGCACAATAAATAATGGTATTATTTTTAATTGTAAAGTTAGATACATCTTTTAGACCAATACCCATACCAGTAGTTCCAAGTGAGCTTTTTATAGTATTTCCAGTAGCTATAGTATCTTTTGAATACATAAAAAATATACCAACAGAGTTAAACTGAAAGTGATTGTTTTTTACTATGTTTTTTCCAGCATACATAAAGTGTAAAGAGTAACGGCAGTATTCAGCGGAGTTCTCACTTATGATATTTCCATGTGAATACCAAATTACCATATCACGTGACTTTCTTAAAAAATTACCTTTAATAATGTTGTCATATGAATACCAGATTCTAATCCCATCACCTCTAAGACCTAAGTCCAAATCTTTTGAGCTTATTTTATTGTTAGATATTATAGAGTTTCTCATCTGTTTAAAATCTATACCAAATAAACAATCTTCTATAATGCAGTCACTAATCTCACACTGAATACCATTGCTAAAACTAACAGCCCCATCAACTTTTTCATGTCTATCGCCAGAGCCAATTATTTTTAAGTTTTTAAGAGTTACGTATGAACTATTTACTGTAATAACTGTTCCAAATCCACCAGCATCAATGATAACCCCATCTTCTTTGCCTATAATACTAAGTGGTTTATTGATAACTATATTTCCCTTATATACACCAGCTGGAAGTCTTAATATAGAACCAGTTGGTGCATTGTCTATAGCATCTTGAAGTATATTTGCACTTAAAATGCTGTTTATAATAATAAGAAAATATAGTAGTTTAAACATATATCATCCATTCATCTCTTTAAGCGCTTTTTGTTTTGCAAAAAATGCCAGTAAACTAAGTAAACTAATAAGGATAATGAGATAAAAACCAATAGCTGGATATGAATGAGTAGTAAATTGAGCAATTTTACCATCACCAAAAACAGTAGGCATAAAAGGTTTTATTGTAAATGCACCCCAGTTATGTAAGTTATGTCCAAACCAGTATAACCAGTAGGAATAATCAGCTATAAAAAGTATAGGAAGAGATATTGGAATTAACATTAAATAAATGAAGATTCTTGCATTGTAAGCGATAAAAAATATCATACCAAGAGATAATGTTAAAAGTGCGTATATTCCAATTTCACGTTCTATGTGACCACCAACCCACATAGGATCCATTCCAACATAATGGTTAATTGTATTCATCTCGTGAACCTCACCAGAAAAACCATCAAAATGAAAATATACAGGTATGCCATCAGGAAAAGCTTTTTTTGGGTAATTTGGAGCTTCTAGTGATACAGACCATATAGGTAATGAAGCTACACCAATTTCAGCTGCAGCTTCAATCATCTTATCAAGGTTGTTATAAGAATCTTTATCTGTAGATTGACTTTTATATCTACCTTTGTTGTAAAAAGCCCAAACTGATTTAGTATAATCAGAGATTTCCGCTTCTCTTGCATCATCAATTTTATTAAGTGTACCGTGGAAGCTAATCATAGGAAAAATAAAAGCTACACTTAGGATTAAAAGAGCAAGGGAGGCAAAGATTCTAGATTTTATAATACTTGGATGCATAGTCATACCTTAAAATAAAAATAATATTAAGTTATTATATTACTTATGGTGCTTAATATACTTGACATTAGTCAATATTTGCTTAATGGAAAAGGTTAGTATATCTATATCTAGTGATTAAGAAAAACAAGTTTTATCTTTAAAAGAGGAATTACATACATGAATCTCTTCTATTTATAAAGAAGCTATTGAAGAGTATTGACAAAATTATCTATCATGCCAGAGCTAATTCATACAGTGAAAAATATCGTCATTTCAAAAAAAATATCGTCATTCCAAACTTGATTTGGAATCTAATCCAATAAACTAGACCCTGAATTAAGTTCATGGTGACGAAAATAGTTGCATGAATTATAAAATAATACTTGATTAAATGAATGATTATGTTTTGGAGAAATATATCTTTGAAAACAGAGGCTGTAAAGCCTCTGTGATAAGCTAGGACTTATTCTAGATTCTAAAATAAGTTTGCATTCTCTTCTACCCATTTAAAGTATTCGATAATGTCTTTAACTTCTTGTTTACTCATATGTTGATTAGGCATTTTAAGTTTGAAATAATCAATCATACCAGCTACATATGGATCCTTGTACATAGCTTCAGGTTCCATAATGAATTCTTTAACCCATTTTTCACCATTCTCATGTCTTTGTAGTACACCAGTTAAGTCTGGACCAGAACTAACCTTACCGATAACGTGACAACCAGAACATCCACCTTCACCAAATGCCGTAGCACCTGCTTCAGCTGCAGTTGATTTTTTAGTAGTAATTTTGCTTACTAAAGTATCTTTAGCACGAATACCAACGTCAGCAGTTTTAACCATAAGTTGCCAAATCATATTTTCATATAAGATTGCACGTTCATAGTTACCCTTTTTAAAAGCATCATCAGCTTTTTTCTTTTGAGCTGGAATTTGACCGTATTGGTCAAATGCATCAGTAACTAAGGCAGCTACATCTTTATACTTATCAAATCCATTAGCTTTTAAGAATGCTACAACGGATTGAATAACAGCGTCAGTTGCGTCATTTACAGCTACAGTTTTTTTGTATTCTGCAAGTAACTCTTCTTTAGACATAGTTTTCATTTTAAGTTTTTTAGCACCTACATATTTTTTGTTAGGGTCTTTTACCATTAGGTAACCCATCATCTCTAAGTGAAGAGCTGAACAAAATTCTGTACAATAGTAAGGAAAAACTCCTTCTAAATCAGCTGTAAATTTAATAGTTGAAGTCTCCCCTGGTTCAAGTGAGGCATGAACATTGTAATTATCTACTGTAAATCCGTGAGTCTCATCTTGAGCACGTTCTAGGTTTGTCATATAAATAGTAACTTCATCACCTTTATTTACTGTAATTCTCTCCGGATTGATGTGTGAGCGAACTAATGTTGCATAAATAGTAACATTTTTACCTTCTCTAACAATTCTTTCTTGACCAGCTAAAGTTTTACCAACATGAATTTTACCAGTTCTAGTGTTAGTACCCATTTTGTATCTTACACTTGGGTGAAGTTTTTCAGCACGTATAGCTACAGCTTGGTGAGGTTCACCTAATGGTATTGGCATGTCAACAAGTAAGTCCATAGTCTTACCAGAGATATCAATAAGTTGGTGATTCTGTGGATGAAGAGGACCAACTGGTTGAAATCTATCAATCGTTAACTTATTTAAGGCAATAATATATTTACCTTGAGGATCAGCAGTTTTACCTTCCATTCCACATAAGTGACCAATGTTATAGTGAACATTTTGTTTATCAATGACTTTACCAGTTAGGTAGTTCCATTTAACAACTTGACTATCTACGTATAATGATGTATATATCTCACCAGGGATATTTGAATATTGGTTGTGTAATGGCCCTAACCCTAACTCCACTTGACGAGATAAAGAAGATTTCATATCTAGGATAGGAATTCCGTAAGGATCATGACCCACATATTTTTTGCTTTTGATTAGTTTACTAATCTTAGCCCAACTATATACAGATGCGTGAGTATCAAGTTTACCACATACAATTATGTATTTACCATCAGGGGATACATCTATACCATGTGGAGATTTTGGCTCAGGAATTAAAAATAAAGCATTATTTTTAACAGCAACCTCGATAGGAATTACCCTATGACCATTGATGATTTTTACATTTTTAGGATTTTTAGCAACTTCAGCTAATTTTTTCCAGTTATATACATGCATAAAGTCAGTATCGTTACGACTCATTCCAGCTTCATTTGGTGGCATACCAACTTCAATCCCGCCTGTATACATCTCTGAGTTAAATGAGTTTGTAAAACCCCAACCAGCAGATACACCCTTACCAGCGTCTGATATATCTTGCATATATGGAGGGAACTCTACTGTAAAAGAAGCGTTCACATCTATACGACCTATTGTTTTATCGAATTTCCACATAGTTACACCACCGCGGTAGCTCTCTTTGTAGTCTTCAATAGCGTGGTAGTTGTTGTCAAATGGAGCAGCATATTGACATGCTTCGATTATATAGTCAGTATTTGGAGTTACAAATGAACCACCATGTTCTGATTTGAAAACAGGATTAACAACGATTTGTTTAGTTTCAAAATCTTCTAAATCAATTACAGCGATACGTGGGTTAGCTTTATCGTTAATAAACAGCCATTTACCATCGTATTTACCATCAGTTTCAGATAATCCTGGGTGATGAGTATCACCCCAATTAATCTCTTTACCACGAATATTACCCTGACGTAATACCGCTAAACTTTCCTCATCATAACCATACCCTTGCCATGGTTCAGGTGTAAATACAGCTATGTATTTTAATATTCTCATAGATGGTACACCATAAACAAGTACTTGTCCAGATTGTCCACCAGAACTAAATACTATAAATTCATCTCTCCCACCAGTTGGGTTATAAGTTTTTGCTGCACGAACTACATCTAATTCGCTAAGTCCTCTTGCTTTCATTACTTTTTGTAGTTCACCGCCAGCTGTAACTGTAGTAGCAGCAAGTGATGCACCTAAAATAAGAGTAACAAGTTTGTTAAAATTTTTAGCCATTTTTTCTCCTTTAAATTAGTTAACATTGAATAGTAGTGTATTTTTTATAGTGAAAATTTGACTAAGGTCAAATAAATTAATTATATTATTTAAGTTTATTTTATATTTAATGCTCTTATTTGTAGCTATAGCCCTATTTTATAAATTGTAATTTTGCTTTTTTTGTATAAATCTTAAGTTAATATAAAAGTAAAACCATATAAATATTATAAAGAAATGATATGTAATTATTAAGTAATATAAATATTTGTAATTTAAAATAAGAAATGCTACAATGTCTTGTTAAAAAAAATTACACGAGCCCACGAGGAGTATGCAATGTTAAGTTATTTAAAAAGAAGATTAGCAAATGAAGAAGGTGCGATGGACAAAATTATTGTTACATTGTTATTAGTTGTTGTTGGTGTAGCTGCAGTTGTTGGCTTATCWACTTGGATGGGTACTCAATCAGATACTATTAAAACTTCTGCTGAGAGTGAAATAACATCTGTAATTGGTAAATAAGCCTAATCGTATGTTTTTATTTCGCACTTGATTATAAGTGCGAAAGGAGATTGAAATGTTTGAAATTATATTTTATTTATTTTCTTCTATACTTGCATATTTAGATTATAAAAAATTTATTGTGCCTAATAAAATTTTATTTATATTTCTTATTATGTTACTTATTTCTGGATTACTAGAAAACAAATTAAATATAATCTCTTTTTACATATCTTTTGCTTTATTGATATTTTTTAGTACATTATTGATACTAAAACCTAAATTGATTTTAGGTGGTGGTGATATTAAATATATGATGATTGTATCTATTTTTTTACAACCAATTCTTTTTCCATTTTTTATGATTATTACAGGTCTTATGCAAAGCTTATATCTTATATATGTGCAAATAGTTCAAAAAAAACGAAAAGCTGCAATGCTACCTGCAATGTTTATATCTGTATTAATAAGCAATTTATTTTATCATTCTTCATTTTTTCCATTTCAAAAGATAATAGGACAATAAGGTGATTATTATGAGAAAAGCAATTGTAGGTTCTATTATGTTGGGTTTTTTACTAATAAGTTCAATCTTAGTATTTGTAGCTACTGTAGCTGATGATACAGTTGTAAAAGATAAAATAATAAAGCTTAAAAAAATCACAGATAATACCTCTTTAGCTCTTGCAAAACATTATATAATAAATGAAAATATAGTAAATGCTGAGATTATTGCCAATGATATTTTAGAACAAACTAATATAGGTAAAGAGGTAAAAGGTTCAATTATTTATACTTGGGATTTTATTAATGAACCTAATAGTGTAACTGTATCAATACCCTCATATTCTCATAATACATTTTGGTATAGGTTTTTGGGGAAAGATACGTTTTTATTAGAAAATATAGAATCAAGAGCTGAGATTATTATAAGTTCTCCATTAAAAGACACATCTACAAGTTTAGCTCCAATAGCGATAAATAGCTGTAATAGGGATGATTTAGTTATTGGTGCTGAAATTGATTTAAAATTTACTAGCCCTGAATATTATGATAATAATGATAAAAATACTTTTTATGCAGTTGATAAAGATTGTAGTTTCCCATCAGGAAATTCAAATTTTGCACATTTTAAGAATTTATTTGCTGGTGGAGAAGTTGAATTTAGTAATTTTGATAGTGATGACTATAAAGATAGTGATGAAATAGAGTCTGATGATGAAATAGAGTCTGATGATGAAATAGAGTCTGATGATAAGGCTTGTTTAGTTCAGACCTCATTTCAAAATCCATTAAGTGTAGATCCTTCACAGTTGTATAATAAATTGAAATATTTTACTCTTCCTTATACTATGGATATTTTAGTTTTTGACTGTGGAACTACACCAAATGATTTAAAGACAAGTAATGTTTTAAGTATAGAATTAATAACGGTACATCCTTTAGTAGCTGGTCCAGATGTAGATGGTAAAAAAACAAAGATTTTAAATATAACAGCAAAAATTATTTCTTCATCTAAAAATATAATTTTAAAATATTGAATAGGGGTATTTATGCAACTTAGTGAATTAAAAAATGATCTTTGTTTACGCAGAGAAGTTGAAATATTTAAAAATAGTATAAAAGAGTATATAGAACTTATTCTTGAAATAACTCAGTGTGAACAAATAGATTTTTACAGATACAACTATGAATATGATTTATTTAGTTTTGATTTTAGTACCCCTAGTAAAGATGCAACTATATCTATTAAAGATACTCACAAACATTTTTTTATATTAAGATCAAATAATATTACTTTAGGAAAAATAGTATATAAAAATGAAATTAAATTATCAAAAACTGTAGAAAGCATTTTGTTTTATCTAAAAGATAAATTATTACAAGAACATAATATATTGAAGAACTATAGGGGTGATGAATTAAACTTAAACATATATGTTATTTCTAGTAATAAGTCTAAGTTATTTGCTAAACATATGCAAAATGATGTAAGTGTACTATTTAATGCAAATGTAGTTTTATCAAATAGTTTAAAAAAGGTTGTAAATCAAATAGAGGGTAAAAGTTCTAAAAGTATTATCCTTTATACTATAAATGATTATGATAATATAGTTGCGGATAAAGACTTATTAAAATCTCTTAATGATTATATTATAGTATATGGTCCAAATGATCATAAACTATCTCTTTTTTGTGGTAATTTAAATATACAACATTATGTTACATACGATAATTATACAAAAGAAAATTTACATGAACTTATTTTAGAAACAAAAAATATTATTTTAAATAAATTTCATTCATCAAATCATATTATTTCAATTTCTGGTATCTCTGGTGGTGTTGGATGTACAACTATAGCTATGAATATGGCAAATATTTTAGCAAAAAAAATGCTAGATCATAATGTTTTATTTATCGATTTATCTAATACAAAAGCAATTAGTAACTTATTCTTAGAACAAAATCCTTTACCAGATAAAACTATAGTTGATTTAGTTAATTCAGATGAATTTGACTTAGATAATAATTTGCAAAATGGTCTTGTACGTTTAAAAGAGAATTTTTACTCTATTAACGGTATTCAAAAACATATAGATAAAGAATATTTAGAAAAAGATGTATTTATAGAAAAACTTCTGAACTATTTAGAGATGGCAAGTGTACATTTTAATACTATTATAATTGATACTGGTGTTTTTGAAGCATCGAATTTAAAAACAACTATTTATGATATATCAAATGAAATAGAGTTGATAACTGAGATGAATTTACCAAATATATCAAAACTAAAAACCTTATATTCATTAGTGAAAAGAGCTGGTTTAAAAGAAAAAATATCTTTTATAGTTAATAGATTWGATGCTAAAAACTCTTTATCACTTAGTGATGTAGTATCTATTTTAAATATTACAGAGGATGATAAGATGATTTTTAATTATAAAATTTCAAATGATTATGCAACTCTTGGAAAATATTGGAATCAATGTGAACTTGTAAGTGATGTAAATGAAAATTTACTTTTTGTAAAAGAGATTACAAATTTTTTAATCGATAAAGATATTTTACAGGATGAAAATTTAAAAAAAGATAAAAAAGATTTTTTATCTTTTTTTAGGAGATTATCATGAAAAATTTACGTTTACTTATTGAAGAAGAGGAACAAAAAGTTAGTATTAAAAAACAATCTTTTGATGAAGTTGATGATACTTATGTAGATCAAACAAATATTGAAAAAATTAAAGAGATTAAAGAAAAAGTTCAAAAATCTGGTTTGAATTTTCCAAAAATATATTTAAACCATGAACTGCTTTTAATTGCTAGAAAAGCATACTTATCTTTTATATTAAAATTAAAATCAGATAAAAAAATTACACGACATTCACTTGAAGAAGTACTGCCAGAGTTTATTTTAAATATACAAGAGCTAAGACTATATGAAAAAGATATATTAGATGAAATAAAAGACTTTATAATTGATAACTTAATTGCTTACGGACCAATATCCACAATATTTAGATTAGCTGGAGACAATTTAAATGATGTAATTGTAAATACACATAATTATATAGATATTATCTATAAGGGTAAGACTATGGAGACCCCCTTCGTTTTTGCTAGTGAAGAGGAGTTAAGAAAAGTAATTGATAGGATGTTAGCTGAAAACAATAGAAAAATAGATGAGGCTCACCCTATTATTTCATCTAAATTAAATGATGGCTCACGTGTAGAGGTTCAAATACCTCCAGTCGCTGCAAATGATGGAAGTTGTGTAACTATAAGAAAGTTTCAAGAGGTACCATTATTATTAGAACATTTAATTGATACAGTTCAAATGGATTATAAGATGGCATATTTTTTATTAAAAGCATCAAAAGGAAAGTCAAATATTATAGTTTCAGGTGGTACATCTAGTGGTAAGACAACTTTTTTAAATGCAATAACTAGGTTTATAGATAGTGGTGAGCAACTTATAACTATAGAAGATACTAAGGAGATGCAACCTCAAATGCCATGTCACAGTATACGTGCATATGAAGGAAGGATGGCAAATGAGGAGGGTAAGGGTGAAATAACCCTTGATTTTTTACTTCGTTCAGCACTTCGTTCTAGCCCAAGGAGGATTATTGTAGGTGAGTGTAGGGGACCTGAAATAGTTGTAATGTTAAATGCTATGAATACTGGACATCCTGGTTCAATGACTACTGTACATGCTGATAATACAAAAGAAGCAATTGTTAGGATTGAAAATATGTATCTAGAAGCTAGACCAAGTGCAAATATAGCCTTTATTAGGGCTCAAATAGTTTCAGCTGTAGATATTATCATACAACTTGTGCGTTTTCCAGATGGAAGTAGAAAAGTTATAACAATTTCAGAGGTTGAAAAAAGAATAGAAGATAATGCAGTAGTATCCATTAATAATATTTTTGAATTTAAAAGAGATACTAATGATATGAAAAAAACTAAGGGTAAGTTTGAAGTTATCTCAAGTGCAAGTAGGAGTATTGAAAAAATGGCTATGTTTGGAGTAGATATAGACAAAAGAATATTTGATCCAAATTTTATAATGCCAAAATCAATGTTAATGGAGGAACTTGAAAAAGATATGCCTTCAAAAATGTGTGGATGGAAAGATAGTTTTATAGATAGTTTTATAGAAAAAGATGGTCAAATTTTATTTAAATGGCCATATTTTCAGAAGTTATTAGGAGAATCATAAATGAGTACATATACGTTTATGCTTTTGTTTGTTATACCATTATTATCAGTTATATTGATATATTATTTTTATTATTGGTATAAAGCAATAAAGATGCAAAAACGTATTATAGATTCACTTGTAACTTCAAATAGTTTGATTTTAGATAACAAAAACTCTAGGAATAAAGAAAATATAAAAGATAGAACTTGGCTTAGAAAAAAAATGAATTTTGCAGGTTTTGAATCTGTGAATGCCCCTTATACATTTATAATCATTTCTATTTTAACTGGGCTTTTAAGTGCAGGTTTTATTTTTGTTTTAATCAATTCTATTTTTGCTTTTATTTTTGCATTTGTACTATTTTCACTTTTGCCTTTATTGGTGTTAATAAAAATAATAAGTGCTAGGGAGGAAGAGTTTAATATATTTTTAAAAGAGATAATTGACAAAGTAACTAGTATGATGAAAAGTGGTGTAGGTTATGAGCAAGGGCTTAAAAAATCTATAATGACTACACATTCAAAGTTTACTAAAAAAGTTTTTGATATATATCTCAAAGAAAAAGATATTATTGGAGAGAATAAAGCTTTTGAAAAAATGTTTGCACTTGTTGATTCAAAGGAATTAAGGATATTTTATTTAACTGTATCTATTGGTAAATCTTCAGGTGGTAAGTTTTCTAACACCTTAGAAAAACTACGAAAGACATTACATGACCAAGGTGAGATAAAACAAGAGATAGTATCATCAACAAGGGAGATAAAAATAGGAAGTTATATGATTATAGCTATAGTCATATTTATATATATTTTAATGAATAGTAGTTTAAATAATGCTCTTAATGAGCATTTTTTTGGAAGCCAAAATGGAAAACTACAGCTATTTTTTATTATTATATGGGTAGCTCTAGGCTTATTTATTAATAATTTATTAACAAAGATAAAATGATGTTGAATATATTGATTTTTTTACCAATTATTACAGTTATTGTACTTCTTATTGTTTGGCTTATTTATGATAAATTCAAAAGACAAAAAAACATCGTATTATTATCAAAATTAAGTGTAAGTAATATTATAGAACAGCAACATAATCAGAAGAATCACAAAAAACATAGTAATGAAGAATTTAAATTAAAACTAATTCAAGCTGGTGCTACATTAAAAGAGTATAACGAAGCTAGATTTTTATTTGCTGTAATAGGAGCTATATTGATTTTTACACTTCCTTTTTTCTTTTCATTTAATATTAGTCTTATTATAGTTATTTTAGGCTTATTGATAATGGCTTTTGGAGGTGATATATTTTTATATATAGGAAAATCTGAACGAGTTGCAAAAATTGAAAAAGATTTAGGAATATTTTTAGATTTAACGAATGTAATACTTGAGGCTGGCGGTGGTTTAAAAAATGCGTTTTTTAAAGTATCTAAAGAGGCTAAATATATTATTGATGATGAATTATTAAAAGAGATAGGTATACTAGAATATGAGATGTCAAATTATTCAACAAAAGTAGCTTATGAAAATTTAAAAACAAGAGTTGATAGTAGGGATGTTGATAAAATTGTTGATTTTTTAATATTAAGTGAGGAAACAGGACTTGGAGTGAAAAATATTTTTTCAACTCAGTCTGATGAGATGAGACAAAAAAGGTTTTACAAAATAAAAGGTAAGGCAAATACATTAAGTATGTATCTAACCTTGATAATTTTTGTATTTATTTTACCAACTTTGGGGGCATTTATAATATTTCCAATGTTAGCAGGAAAATTAAGTTTAGGTTAATAAAGGGGTTGATATGAGGTTTAATAAACAAATAGCAGTTATTTTAATTTTAAGTTCATTATTGATTTCAGCAATAGGTGCTGCAATATTTTTATATTATGAAAATGAAAAAACAAAAAAAGAAAATGATAAACAAGTTACAGTGTATATAGCTAAAAAAGATATAAAAGCAGACAGCCTTATACAAGATAGTGATATAGTAAAAACTGTATTAGCAAAAAGATATCTTCTTACAAAACCTTTATTAAAAAAAGAGATTATTAATAAGTATGTAAAAAGTACTATATATAAAAATGAAATGTTTAGAAAAGAAAAACTAAGTTCACAAATTAGTAAGTTAGATACAAATATTTTAGCTTTTAAATACAATAGCTATAACCTCTCTTTCAAAAAATTTGAAAATCCAAACTACGCCTTAGAAAAAGGTGATATTTTAAATATTATCTCTGTTTACCCAAAGAGCAAAGATAAGGCTAATATGAATTATAATGTAAAATATGTAGTTAAAAAAATAAAGGTTTTAGGTTTTTTAGAAAAAGGAAAGGTAGTAGAAAAAGCCTTTAGAAAAATTAAAAAAAGAATAAAATCAAAAAAACAAAAAAATAAAAAAGTAAAGTATGAATTAGTAAAAGTTTTTGCAAATGAACTTGTTTTAGATATCCCAGATAAAGTCATCTTAGCTATTATAAAAGATTATAATAAAGGGCAACAATTATGGATGATTAAAACAAACAAAGTTATATTATCAGAAAAAAAGATTATATCTAAAGCTAGTAAAAAACTTAGAAAAAAAGCTTATCCATATAAAATGTATATACCTAAAAACTTTACAAAAACTATGACAGCTACTATAGAATACGGGGATGCTTTAATACCAGACGTATCTCAAGAGGCTGTGATTACAACAAATTTGCAGCAAGAGTGTATAAATAAAAATAAAGTTTTACTTGGCTTATCTAGAGAGGTTATTTTAAGATCAATTCCATCTTTAGCTGGAAGAATTAGAAAAATTGTATATAAAAATTATATATTAGCTTATAAAAGGAGAGTTAATGAATCATGGTATGAGACCTGTGATTCTAAATATGTCCATAAAAATGAGGTAAGGGAAATAGAATTTAAAAGGGCACAAGGTTTATTATATGTTAGTAAAAAAGTTAAAAAATAATATGCGAGAAGCAGTAATAGATCAGATACTACTGTGGATGGTATTATTAATAGGATTTGTTAGCTTATTATTTATCACTATAGATTACTCTACAATAATTAGATTAAAAAGTAATAATGATACTTTAGCTCAACAAGCTGCACGTTTAGTAGCTTTAGGTCGGGATACAGATATGATAGCTGATAGTTTAAATAATATTAAAAACAAATATTATGCAAATATAAGTGCTGAGGATATAATATGTGCAGAAGTTAATGATATAACTTATCAAGTTATTTTTAATGTAGTATCAACTTATACAAATACAAAGGTATTAACATTTGATGATTCTATTTATTCTAGGGTAGTGGTTTTTAATGAAGTAAATTCCAATGAAGTTACCTGTACTTTGACATTAAGTAATAATTAAGGAGAAGAGGTTATGAAAAAGATATTAGTTTTAATTTTTGTTTTATTTGTTAGTTTGTATGCAGATAAGAATTATGTAGTTATAAATGAAGATACTTATGAGAATCTAATTTTAGTTGAAAAAGGTTCATACAAAATTTTAGAGTTTTCAAAAATGATTTCAAAGGTCAAAGTTAATGATAGTAAGACTTTAGAGATAACATTTATAAAAAATAAAGATAAACCTCTTCATATTTTAAAAATTTATGCTAAAGATACTGGAAGCACTACCATATTTATTGACTTTGCAGATCAAAGTAATGCACAAGTAGAGTTTAGTATTATAAAAGATTTAAGTACAATTATAAAGTTGGCAAAAAAAATAAGTCCTGAGTTAATTGTTAATCAGTCAAATGGTGAAATTATTTTACAAGGAAAAGTAAATACAAATAAAGATAAAAGAAAGATTATTAAGTTATTTGAAAAAGCCAATATTGATATTAAAAAAGATTTAATAGACCTAATTGTGGTGAAAAATCCAGATAAAATGTTGAGGGTTAAGTTATATGTAACTGAAATAAATAACAATGAGGGTTTAGAAATTAAAAATTCATGGGCAGCTGGATATAAAAACTATGAAAGAAATTATTTAAGTGCTCAAGAAGCACCATCTAGCTCATCTGCATTTAATCCTATCTTAGCAAATTCTATTGAGGGGGCAGTTACCTTAAGTGGAGGATTGACAGCTGGAGCTAATGCACTTGGAAGTGCCTTTAATGCAGGATTGGTATTAAACTACTTATCTTCGAAGGGTGTAGCAAAAATTCTTGATGAGACTACATTAATAACCCTAGAAAATAAAGAGGCTAAGTTCCATGCTGGTGGGACTATATATATAAAAATTCAAACTACAACGGATAAGGGTGTGCCTAGTACTCAACTTAGGTCTATTAAGTATGGTTTACAGTTAATTATTAAAGCAAAAGAGATAGTTAATGGAGAGTATATAGATATGGAGATTATAACTAAATCTACTCAGATTGATAGAGTAAATCAAGTTGACGGAATTCCAAGCTTTACAGATAAAACTATAGAAACATCTGTACTTGCAAAAAATAAAGCAACTCTTGTCTTAGGTGGATTAATAAAAAGTCAAGATATAAAAACTAACTCACAAATCCCTTTACTTGGTGATTTACCTTTGATTGGAGCTTTGTTTAGAAGTAAAGATTTTCAAGAAGGTAGAAGTGAGTTAGTATTTTTTATTACCCCTGAAATAGTTGATGTTTCAAAAAATAATGAAAAAAAAGTTTTAGATAAATCAACTAAACTAATACAAAAAGATATAAAATTTAAAAAATAAAGTTGAGTTTATAGTCTCTTATTCTGAGATTCTTCTAATAGCTTGTGTAATTAAATCAATATCCTTTTTGGAATTTTGCATAAGACTTGATACTTCATTAGAAATTTCTCTTTGTTCCGCAACTGATGCGACGATATTTTTAGAAATTGTTGACATCTCTATAATAATATTTAATATTGTATTCATTGCTTTTATTGAGTTATCAGCTGATTCTTGTACCGATAAAATACTGTCATATATTTCTTGGGTTGCAATTGAAGTTTGAGTTGATAAGTCCTTAACCTCCGAAGCTACAACAGCAAAGCCTTTACCTGCTTTTCCAGCCCGTGCAGCTTCTATGCTTGCATTAAGCGATAAAAGATTAGTTTTTTGCGAAATAGCTTTAATAGCTTGCACTACTTTCCCTATTTTTTTGGATTGTTCTCCCAATTTTAACATTAATTCAGTAGTTTCTTYTGATTTAACTTGTGCTTTTTCTGTAATTTTACTTCCATTTATGCTTGCTTTAGTAACAATCTGTAAAGACTCTAATAATTGATTCATATTGTGACCAACCTTTCCAAGGTTAAGAGAAGCAGTTTTTAAGTTTTTTGCAGAATGTTCCACACCGGTAATCATTGACTTTGTTTTAGTAATATCTGTAGCAAATTTTACGACCTTAAAAGGTTTTCCATCAAGTCCCATTATAGGATTATATGAGGCTTGAATCCATACCTCCTTATCCCGTTTTCCAAGGCGTTTATATTCACCACTATCAAACTCCCCACGAYTAAGTTTTTCCCAAAAGTGTTTATATTCAATAGAATTTTTATACTCATGTGTACAAAACATACTATGATGTTTGCCCTTTATTTCGTTCAAGGAGTATTCCGTCAAATTTAAAAAATTATCATTTGCAGACAATATCTTACCTTCCAAATCAAACTCTATTACCCCCTGTGAAATAGAAATTGCATCTAATTGTGCCTCATAATTTGCATTTTTAATTTTTTGTTCCGTAATATCTTGGGCAATTTTTATTACCTTTGTAACAATGCCTGATGAAGAAATAACTGGAGTATATGAAGCTTTCAACCAAATGATATCCCCGTCTTTAGTAAAGCGTTTAAATTCATCTATATGCGAAACTCCAGAATTTAAACCTGACCAGAAATCTTTATATTCTCGTGTTTGAACATAATTTTTATCACAAAATATTTTATGATGTTTTCCTATAATCTCTCTAGAAGTATATCCCATAGTATCAAGAAAAGCTTGGTTGGCATTATTAATTATACCACGACTACTAAATTCAATGACTGCAAAATTTGTATTAAGTGCATTCAGTAAATCTGTTATATGTGAATTATTTTCTTCTTTATTTATAATCATGATAAACCTTATATAGATATAGTATAGTATATAGATTTATATAAATAATATATCAAAAATTTATTTAGTAAATATAATTAAGTTAAATGAAATAATAAAAATTTTAATTTATAGTAACTAAATTTATAAGACTTTGTCTAGTATTTCCTATAAATTTAATAGCTGATTAAGTCCTCTATTGATTTTTTTAAGTTTTTAAGTTTAATATTACTTGAGTTTAGTTCCTCAAGTGAATTAATAACTACATCCTCTTTTTTTGTTAGTTCTTTGTTTATTTGTTCATTTTGCATTGTATATACAAGTTCAATAAGTTTTTCAATATTTTTTTCTAAAACCTCTATTGATTCATATGAGTGTTGTATAGAATTACTTGAATATTTTATAGAGCTATTTATCTTTTGAACAAGTGTATTAAAGTTATCACTAGCCTGTGAGATATCTATGCTATTTTTATTTATTATAATTGGCTCTAAATCCTTAATACTTGAATTTAATAAAATAGATTTAGAGGTTAAAATAAACTTTTGTACAAAATTAATTACGCTTTTAAGTTGTGTAAATATATATAAAAGTAGTAATACAAGTAAAGAAAACAGACTGTATTGTATATATTTATATAGATTAATTTTGTTATATAAATTAGTTTTTTGAACTTTTAGTAACTTATTAAATTCTATTAGTAGTTTTAGATTAGTATTATAAATTTTTTTGACTAATTGTTCTAGAAGAATATTAGAATACAATGACTTTATAGCCTGATAATCTCTAAATTTTTGGACATCTAGATAAAATTTATTCCACAGTATTATGATTTGTTTGTTTTGTACTTGATATTTATGATTTTTATTACCTAAAAACTTATTTATTGAGATATCTAATTTTTTACTTGAGACTTCTGTATTTTTATATAAATAAAAAATGTTTTTTGAAATCTCTTGTGTAAACGATTTTTGTGTATTAAGTGCAGAAATTACATCATTTTGTATATTTGTGTATTTTGACATTATATTAAATATTACAGCTAAACTGATTGATAATATAAAAATTAATGCACCTATAATTTTAATTTTTGTCATTAGAATTCCTCAAAAATTTCTTTTAAAGCTTTATTATCCACTACTGTTATTTTTCCTAACTTAGATTCTATAATATTATTACGTTTAAGTCGGTTTAATACACGAGATAATGTCTCTGGTTGAATATGTAACATAAGTGATACTTCTGTTCGTTTTAGCTTGTTAAACATTTTTAGGTTTGAATCTAAGAGCATAGTCACCTTTGAAACTGAATCAAATATAAACTCTCTATTTATTAAAGAACTTAGTCGATTTGAYCTAAGTAATATCTCATTYGTAAACTCATAATGCAATGTATAGTTGTCTAGAAATAACTCTTTAAATTTTTTATAATCTACACTTAGAATTTGGGAATCTTCTAATAAAGATATATTAGAAAAAGATGTTAAAGTTGTAGAATCTAAATTTGATATTTCTGATATTAGTGATTGTTTAAAAATATTGTATAAAAATATTTCATTTTCATGTTTATCTATCTTGTATGCTTTCGCATGCCCATATATTAAAAAAAGTAAAAATTGACTATCTTGTTTTTCGTAATGTAGTATATAATCCTTAGCATAATTATAAATAGATGAGATTAAGCATAGTTGTTCTATATCTTTATCATTAAGTTTAGAGAAAAAATCTAAAGAAGAGATGATATTTTTTATAGATATAGTAATTTTACTCATATTTACAGCCTAAAACAACTTTCTTTATTTACATCAAACCTAAAAAGTTTAACTTTTGTTTTATAACTCTTATATATGTACGCAAGTGAAATATCAGCTTCTAAGAATTTTTTCGAACTTTTGCAAGTCCCTCTAGTTACTGCTTCTTTCATTCTAGAATGATCTTCTTTTATTACACTCGTATCACTTTTTGCACCAGTATTAATCTCGTATATATAAATGAGGGTGGAACCTTGGGCCTTTATTGATATCAGTTTTGTATATTTATCTATTTTTTGAGGTAGGCTTTTTGACATCTCTAAACTTGCAAGTTGAACTATGCGTTTATTTTGAGATTTCATCTCTTTTTTGGTAAGTTCTCTTTTTTGTAATGATATATCAGAAGCAAGTGCATTACAAAGAAGAAGCGAAAATATTAAAAGTAGTTTTTTCATTTAAGTCTCTTTTTATTATATTATACATAAAAAAGAGATTTAGAAGCTTCTTAGACGTCAAGAATTAGTCTTGTTGTTGTCTCATATAAGCAGGTATATCTAAATAATCACTATCTAAGTCACCACCAACTACTAATCTAGGGCGAATTTTAGCTATTGGAGCTGTGCTCACATTAACAAAATTTTCATTATTAGATCCGTTATTTAAGTCTTTTTCAAAACCAGTTGCAATTATAGTAATTTTAACATAAGTCTCAGAGATTGATTCATTTGTAGATGTACCAAAAATAATATCAGCATCATCATCAGCACTTTCTTGGATTACATTCATAGCATCATATATTTCCATAATTGGAAAATCTGGATGCATATTAAAGTGAACTAATACACCCATAGCACCATTAATGGACATGTTATCCAGTAAAGGAGATTCTATAGCTGCTTTTATAGCCTCGTAAGCTGCATTATCACCCTCATGTTCACCTACACCCATAAGAGCCATACCTTTATGGTTCATTACAGTTTGTAAATCTGCAAAGTCAAGATTGATATCATTTTGACCACTTGAAAGAATTACTCCAGATGTGCCACTAACTGCCTGAGCTAATACACTATCAACAATTTTAAAACTGTCCTTAAGACCAAGTTTTCTATCAATAATAGAAAGAAGTTTATCATTTGGAATAACAACAATAGAATCACTAGCTGCTTTTAGTTCTTCTATACCTTGCATAGCTAGTTTAAGTCTTTTTTTACCCTCAAACATAAAAGGTTTTGTAACTATAGAGATAGTTAAAGCACCAATTTCTTTAGCAATTTGAGCTACTATTGGAGCTGCACCAGTACCAGTACCACCGCCAAGTCCAGCAGATATAAATACTATATCTGCCCCTTCTAAAGCAGTTCTAATTTCATCATAGTTTTCAAGAGCTGAATCTTTTCCAATTTCTGGTTTCATGCCAGCACCAAGACCCTTAGTTAGTTTTGTTCCAATTTGGATTTTAGATGCGTTTATAGCTTCATTTAAAACTTGCGCATCTGTATTAATCATAATCATTTCAATCCCAGTTACACCCTCTGCAATCATATGACTAATCATATTACCACCACCGCCACCAACACCAACAGCTATGATTCTTGCTCCGTTCATATTACTTGCTTCTTTAACTAAAAATGGTTCCATTTATATCTCCTCTAAAATAACTGGGTAGCCCAGTTCCAAAACTTATTTATACTATTAGCTTCATCACTCTTTTTATCTTTTTTTGCATCAAGATAAATCATTTTATCTTCTTTAACTTCATCTATCTCTGATTCTTGGGTTGGTATTTGTTCATCATCCATAAAATCCACACTACTTTGCTCAGATGGTGTTTCATTTGAATGTCTAACTTTTTTGTTTACATCAATCTCATACTGGGTATAAGATTTTGCAGCATACATAACTAAACCAATAGCTGATGAGTATTCAGCTGAACGAAGATTATCAAAAAGTCCATCCATCTCTTTTGGTTTTGCTAAACGAACTGGAATTGAACCAAATGTAGCTACAGCTAAGTCTCGTATACCTTCCATTTTTGAAAATCCACCAGTTAATACTATGCCAGCACCAATTTGATCTTTTAAACCACTTCTTTCAATAAATTGAGCTAGTATCATTAATGTTTCTTCAACTCTAGCAAATAAAACATTATGAACTACCTCTAATGATACTTCATGTGTAGTATTTTCATCACCGATAATTGGTAATTCAATTAACTCATTACTAGGAGTTAAAAGTGAACCGTAATTTAATTTAACACTATCAGCAATATTTAGAGGCGTATGAAGTGCCATAGAAAGATCATTTGTAACATGGTTAGAGCCTACACCTAAAAACTCATTATATCTTATAGAATTTCCAGAGTGAATAGTAATGTTTGAAGTATTCCCACCCATGTCAATTACGCATACACCTAATTCTTTTTCATCATCATTTAGAGTAGCAATTGAAGAGGTATAACCATTTAATACTACATTTTCAACTTCTACACCAGCCCCACGGACTGCTTTTTTTAGGTTATTTAGATTTGATTTTTGAGTAGTGATTATATGAGTCTCAACTTCTAATCTTGCTGCATTCATTCCAAGTGGATCTTCAATATTATCCTGATCATCAACTTTAAAGTTAAATGGGAGTGCATGAAGTACATCATACTCATTTGGGATATTAGCATTATATAAAGATGTTTGCATTACACGCTCAATCTCTTTAAAGCTAATCTCTTTATTTTGAATGTTAACAATACCGTTAGAGTTTAAACTTTTTGTATACGCACCAGAAATAGACACTATAGCTATTTTAACATCAGACCCAGATACTCTTTTAGCATCATCTAAGGCTATTTTAATAGATTTAGATGCTAAATCTATATTTGTTATGCTTCCCTTTTTAAGACCCTGAGCCTTTGAAGTTCCAGCACCAGTTATAGCTATAGAGTTGTTATCATCAATTTCAGCAATGATTGCACATATTTTTGTAGAGCCAATATCTATGGCTAAAACCGTTCTGCTCAACTTAGAGTCCTTGAATAAATATCTCTGTTTTGTACTTGTTTTGTAGGTTCTTTATAAGACCCTCATTAAACATTGCACTTTTTAATCTAACGACTTGTTTTTTAACATCAGTGTTAGTTTTGTCAAGCAGTTTTTGTTCCAATATATTATATAAAACTATGCTTCCATCCTCTAAAGTTATAAATCCTCTTTTTTCTTTCTTATTAAATAAAATACTTAAAAATTCATTTGCTTGAATTTTTTCTAAATTTGTTAGTTTTAATGAATCATCTCTTGTAAGAAAGTCTGTAGTAGTACCAGTAAAAGTAGGCAATGATTTTATTGCTAAGTTAAGTAATTTAAGTTTTTTTTCATTATTTATATACATAGGTAAAATTTCTGCTTTAGCATCTTGAAATGATTTGATTGTTGATGGGTTGCTTTTTAGCAGTTCGAAAGTATAATATTCATTATTTATTAATAAAGGTTTTAAAAATGGTGAAGCTGGAGTTAATGTTAATATCTTTTCTAATACTTCATTTGTAAAAGGGTTATTAAGTGAAGATATAGTTACACTATGTATTTTAATATCTGAAGATAACTTAGCTTTTTTATATGCAATATATGCACGAAGTGCTGCTTTTTTTGTTTCTTTAGAATTAAGTTCACTTATGACTCTTTCTTTTGCATCAGTAAATTCAAGAATTTTCCCATCATTATCTTTAAAATGAGTTCTATTATCTGTATAATATTCTAGCACTTTGGCATCATCAAAATTCTTTTTAATAGCATTTTGTTTTATATATCTTATGTCATATGATATTGGAGTTTTGAAATTTTGTTTTTTCTCTTCCCAGTATGATTTTACTAATTCATCGGATGTATCTATATTTATATTTTTGTCATTTATAATTTTATAGTTTATTTTATCTGCGATATTTAAAATAGTATCAAATATTTTAAATTCATTTTCATTAGTATTAATAGGAAGTAATGCTAAAGTTTTTTTTATTAATAACTCTTTTTTTACACCAGCTTCGTACTCTTTTATTGCTAAATTATTTTTTAATAATACTGACTTGTATAATTTTTTGTTAAATATATTATCTTCAAAAAAGTATTTTTGAGTTTTTATCTCAGCTAAAAGTTCTGCATCACTAATTTCTAAATCATAAGCCGAAGCAAGGTTAAGTATTAGTGCTTGTTGTGTTAGATGTCTTAATGCTTGAGATTTAAGACCAAAACTTTTTGCTTTTTCTTCATCAAAGTCACCTTGGAACATTTGAGAATATTGAGAATAAAGATTTGAATAACTTTTTTGTAAGTCACCCATAGTTATCTCAATATTACCAACCTTAGCTATAGCTCCAGCTTTGTCGCCGTAACTATATTGTCCCCATCCGACAAATCCTGCTCCAACAAAAGCAATAGTTGAAATCCAAATTGTAATTATTAAATATTTTTTATGTCTTTGCATCCATGTAATCATCTAATTTAGTACCTTTTATATGATATTTTTGTAATTCTATGTAAATTCGTATTAAAACTTGATAAAGTAGGGAGTAAACTAAGCATATACTATTTTTTAAGATAGATGTAAAATAAAAAGTTGTAAAATCTTTGTAGATAGATATAAAAGGAATTATTATGCATACTGTCGTCAAATACGCTAATATTCAAAAAGAATTGCCAAAATTACCTGAGCTATTATTAAACACTATACAATCTGATGTATTAGAGATTAAAAGTGTTGAAAAAACTTGTGCTAAATATACAGATGCTTGTAAAAAAATTCCAGCCCTAAGAAATGCCTATTTTGTCGTATATTCTAAATATATTCAAAAATCTGATCATAAATATGAAAAATTTATTTTTTTAGATGAAGAGGGAGCTGAAATATGTAATGTTGCTGGAGTTGATATGGAACTATATGGTTTATTGTCATGTACAAACTTATCATTTAGTGAGGAGTATGAGGCATCTCAAAGAGATTGAAACATAGCTTTTAATGTGAAGTTAAATATTATTTCAGTATTGACATAAATAGTTTCTTCTTGTAGAATAAGACATGAAAAATTTAGAATTAAAAAACAGAGATTTAGATGTCCTTTGGCATCCTTGTACGCAGATGAAAGATCATGAAACGCTTCCTTTAATACCTATTAAAAAGGCTTATGGAGTCTATTTAGAAGACTTTGAGGGTAATACGTATATAGATGCAGTTAGTTCTTGGTGGGTTAATATTTTTGGACATACAAATAGTTATATAAATGATAAAATAAAAAAACAGCTAGATACATTAGAACATGTGATTTTAGCAGGTTTTACTCATGAGGGCATAATTAATCTTTCGGAAAGACTAGTTAAATTAACTCCGGATAAATTAGATAAGTGTTTTTATGCAGATAATGGTTCCTCCGCCGTTGAAGTAGCACTTAAAATGAGTTTCCATGCTCATAAAAATGATGGGAAAAATAAAGATTTATTTGTTTCTTTGACAAACTCTTATCATGGTGAGACTATTGGAGCCTTAAGTGTCGGTGATGTAGATCTTTATAAAGATACATATGCCCCATTATTAATTAAAACAATTCAAACTGCAGTGCCAAAAGATGAGAGTTTCCAATCAGCTATAAGTGCAGCTTTGGAGTTTGAAAAATTATGTATAGCTAGGTCAAATGAAATATCAGCAATAATTCTTGAACCATTAGTCCAAGGTGCTGGTTATATGCATATGTATCATGCCGAGTTTTTAGTACAAGTTCGTAAAATATGTACAAAATATGACATACATCTAATAGCTGATGAAGTTATGGTTGGTTTTGGTAGGACTGGTGAACTGTTTGCATGTCAAAAGGCAAAAATTTCTCCAGATTTTTTAGTTTTATCAAAGGCTTTAACTGGAGGTTATTTACCATTATCAGTAGTTTTAACATCTAATGATATTTATGCAAAATTTTATTGTGATTATAATGAACATAAGGCATTTTTACATTCGCATTCTTATACTGGAAATGCTCTTGCTTGTGCAGCTGCTAATGCAACTTTAGATATTTTTGAAAAAGATAATGTTATAGAGAATAATAAAAAAACAGCTATATATATGGGAGAAAAGTTAGAAAAATTTAAAAATCTTGAGAATGTAAAATCTATAAGACAAACAGGGATGATTTGTGCTATTGAACTTAAAGGTTATAAAGCTGAAGATAGGATAGGTCTAAAAGTTTATCAATATGCTCTAAAAAATGGAGTTTTAATTAGACCACTTGGACATATTGTATATTTTATGCCTCCATATATAATTACAAAAAAAGAAGTAAATAAGATGATGGATACAGCTTATAAGGCTATATCTTTATTAGATTAATCAAAGCTAAAGTCAGTTTTAGAATTATCTTTCATCATTAAAAGTTTACATGACTTCTCTAAAATGGCAAGTTTTTTTGCCATTTCATGTAAATCTCTATTAAAAGTATATACCCCAAAACCTCTAATTATCATGATATCAGTTTTTTTACTTTGAAAATAATATGCGATTTCACTTTGTGCTCTTTCATACCAATCGTCGAATTGTTTTGGATCGGTAATTTCAATATTTCCAAATACCTTATATCCAAAGTAATCTTTTGGAGATATAATATTGTGTTCAAGGGAGTAAGCAGTTGTAAAGGGGGGCATAGAAAAACATATAAATTTAGCGTCTGAAATTTGCGAGTATATACTGTGGTGTATATTTGAATCTATACTAGCCTGTTTCCATCTATAATCTTTTTTAAAATATAATTCTATTAGATTTTTATCACAAATGTCATCAAATATTGCTTCTTTAGTATTTATTAAAAAACGATTCGATTCCGTTTTTGCAGATATAGAACCATGATAAATTCCAAAAAAATCTTTTCTAAACATGGATAAAGCTAATGTTGATAGTTGATTTTTAAGATGAGTTCTATTCATTTATATATTCTTTAGATGTTTTAAATTTGTTAGAAGTTTAACATAAATCTTTTCTTATTAAAAGCTATAAGAAAAGATTTAAAGTTTTATGCCCTTATTTAAACCAGTTTTTCATCTTATCTAAAGTAGAATCTAAATCATTCTCATGTACTTTAGATTCTATACCAAATGATTCTTGTAATTTAGATATAAGTTCAGTTTGTTCATCATTTAATTTAGTTGGATAAGTGATATTTACCTGAGCGATAAAGTCACCTTTGCCATGCCCATGTACATCATCAATGCCCTCACCTCTAAAAGTAAACTGTTCTTTATCTCTAGTCCCAACTTTTAGTTTTAATTCTAATTCACCTCTAATTGATGGAATAGTTAATATATCACCAGTAACTGCCTGAGTAAAAAATACTGGAATTTCTATATATACATCATTGCCTTCTCGGATAAAGTGTTTATCAGCTTTTACAGAAAAAGTTACATATAAGTCACCTCTGCTTCCACGTTTACCAATATTACCTTTTCCAGATACTCTTAAGCGGTTACCATCATCAATCCCTTTTGGAACTTTGATAGTAACATTACCGCGTTCTTCAGTATAACCCTCCCCGTGACAACTATCACATGCTTGGGCTGGTGCGCTACCAGTACCTTGACATACTGGGCAGGTTTGAGAAAAAGTCATAAAACCTTGTTTCATAAAAACTTGACCCTGACCTTTACACTGTTTACAAGTTGATAGTTTTCCATTTTTAGCACCAGTACCACTACATGGTTTACAAGTATTTTTATAAGAAAATTCTATATCTTTTTCACAACCAAAAATAGCCTCATTAAAGCTTAGATACATGTCTACATTCATATCTAGTGAATATTTTTCCATATCAGTTGGGTTTTGACGACGACCTCTTCCTCCACCGCCAAATCCAGAAAACATCTCCTCAAACATAGATCCTAAGTCATCAAAACCACTAGATGAACTACGTGCACCTCCACCCATGCCTTGTAAGCCTTCCTTGCCATAACGGTCATATACACTTTTTTGGCTTTCATTACTTAGACATTGGTAAGCTTCATTACATAGTTTGAAATTATGTTCAGCTTCTTCATCACCAGGATTTTTATCTGGATGATATTTTTTAGCCATAGTCCTATATGCTTTTTTTATTGTTGTTTTATCTGCGTTTTTGGAAATTTCTAAGATTTCATAATAACTTAAATCTTGCATATTTATTACTATTCCTGTATATAATTTTCGCAATTATATCGTTTTAAATTTAATATCAGTATAATTATATTCATGAAATATTATATACTACTTTTTATACTTACTATTTTTTTTATTTCTTGCTCAAAACAGCCTGAAATTATTTTTGAATCTATGCCAAAAACAAAACTTTTACGAACAGATATAAAAACTTTACCAAATTGGAAAAATGAGCATTATAAAAAAGCATTAGAATCATTTAAAAATTCTTGTAGGAGTAAAAGAACTTTTAAAATATATAAAGATTTATGTACTAAAGCTAAAAAAACTAAAGATATAAAAAAGTTTTTTGTATCTGAATTTACAGCCTATAAATTAAGTAGTAGTAATAAACAAGAGAGTGGACTTTTAACTGGATATTATGAGGCGTCATTAAGAGGTTCATTAGTAAAAAAAGTACCATATATTTATCCAGTATATGAAAAACCAAAAGATTTAATTGTAGTAGAATTAAGTTCAGTATATCCTGAACTAAAAAATTACAGACTTAGGGGTAGGTTAGTAAATGGAAAACTAATACCTTATTATACAAGAGAAGAATTTAAATCAAATACTATAGATGCTAAGGTTATTTGTTATGTAAATTCGAAAATAGATTTATTTTTTTTAGAGGTGCAAGGTTCAGGCAGGGTGAATTTAGATAATGGTGATATGATTTATCTAGGTTTTTCAAACCAAAATGGACATAAATATAAATCTATTGGAAAGTATCTTATAAATAAGGATGAGATAAGTAAAAAAAATATCTCTCTTCAAAGTATAAAAGCTTGGCTAAAAAAACATCCATCAAGAATAGATGAGCTTTTAAATTACAATAAATCAATGGTTTTTTTTAAAAAACAAAATCATGGAGCCTCAGGTTCGCTTGGTCTTAGCCTTACTCCAAATCGCTCTATAGCAGTGGATAAATTTTTTATACCATTAGGTAGTATGTTATATCTAGATTCAAGCATAGATAAAAAACATATAAGTAGGATAGTTATGGCTGAAGATACTGGTGGTGCGATTAAAGGTGCACTTCGAGCAGATATATTTTTAGGTTTTGGAAATAAGGCAATGCTTAAAGCTGGTAAATTAAAGTCAGATCTAAATTTATGGATACTGATGCCAAAAGAAAAGGAAATTAACTAATGAGAAAGTTAGAAAAGTTTGAAAAATTAGTTGAAGCCTTACAAGAACTTCCAACTATAGGTAAAAAATCAGCTACAAGACTTGCATATTTTATGCTTATGAAAGATAGTTTTGTTGGTATGAAAATATCTAATGCAATAGAAGATGCCTTGGGTACTATAAGATTGTGCAGTTCTTGTGGTGGTATGAGCGAGGATGATTTATGTTTTATTTGTTGTGATGAATCTAGGGATGAATCTTTACTTTGTATAGTTGAGAATGCTAAAGATATACTACTTTTAGAAGAAAATGGTTTATTTGATGGAAAATATTTTGTATTAGAATCTTTAGAAGAATTAAATATATCAATGTTAGAACAAGTAGTAGCTTCAGGAATCGGAGAAATAGTGTTCGCTCTTACACCATCTATAGCAAATGATGCAGTTATTTTGTATATTGAGGATAAATTAAAAGAATATACAGTAAACTACACTAAAATTGCGCAGGGCGTTCCAACTGGTGTTAGTTTAGAAAATATTGACTTACTTTCACTTACAAGGGCACTAGAAGACAGAGTTAGGGTATAGATGAAAAAGTTATTTATGGCATTGATAATAGTTGTTAGTCTATTTGGAAATGAATTTGATGAGTTTAATGACGAATTAGAAACAAAAAAAATCTCAGATCCATTTAGTAGCTATAACAGAGTGATGACGAATTTTAATGATATATTAATAATGAATGTATTAAAACCTGTCAATAAAATTTATATAGGTTATACATATATAGAAGTAAGAAGAAGTATAAGGAAGTTTTTTAGAAATTTATATTTCCCTATGCGTTTTGTAAATAATATCCTTCAAGGTAAATTTTATAACGCTACTGAAGAGACAGAAAGATTTTTAATAAATACTACTATTGGGGTATTTGGTTTATTTGATCCAGCTAAAAGTGAGTTTAATTTAGTAGCTCATAATGAAGACTTTGGTCAAACTTTAGGCTTTTATGGAGTTGGAGCTGGACCTCATATAGTATTACCGTTATTTGGACCATCTAATCTAAGAGACCTAGTAGCATTTGTTCCAGATACCAGCTTAATTCTAATAGATTATGAAAAYMRTKATWKKTRRACTTTWWYWRATMSTKSKRRTRSTTNNTTWTTGYWSWTRWAAYAANTGARGARRTTAATGAATACTCATTTTATGAGACTAAGTATGATAGAATCAGAGAAGATGCGGTTGATTTATATCCATATTTAAGAGATTTATATGAACAAAAAAGAGATAAAGAGATAAAGGAATAAAATGAATAAAATTTTTAAAAAATTTTTAGTTTTTTTAAGTATATTTTTTTTAGCACAAAATTTATTAGCTAATGAAAAAATAGATTTAGAAAAACAATTTACAAAAAAATTAGATGAAGTTGTATTAGTAGTTAAAGATAGACAATTAACTGCAGAAAATAGAAATGCAAATATAATAAATTTATTAACACCAATGTTTGACTTTAAGCTAATGGCAAAATTAAGCTTAGGTAAGTCAACTTGGAATAAGTTAACTTTAAAAGAACAAGATAATTTTATTAAGCTTTATGTTGTAAGAATGAAAAAATCATATTCTTCAAAGGTAGATTCTTATAAAAATCAAGAAATAGAGATTAAAGAAGTATCTCAAAAAAAGAATAGAATAAGAATAAGTACAGATATAATTGGTAAAGATGATAGTTTTGAAATTATATATAAATTCTATAAACCTAAAAAAAGAAAAGAAAATAAAGATATTTGGTTGATTTATGATGTTGAGATAATTGGTATAAGTATTTTAAAAGCTGATAAGGCACAGTTTAAAGAGTTTCTAAAAACTAAAAGCATATCTCAGTTAATAAATAAATTAGCAAAAAAATAATATTAAGATATTATGTTAAAAAAAATATATCAAAAATATATACTTTCTTTTCCTAAACTAATTTTATTAGTTTTATTTATATTTGTAGCAATAATGTTTACATTTGCTCTTAAGTTAGAAATAGATGCTAGTGCTGAAACTTTATTATTAGAAGGTGATAAGGACTTAGAATTTTCTAGGGAGGTATCATTAAGGTTTCATGCACAAGATTATTTAATTTTAACATATAGTATAAGTGATGATTTATTAAGTGAAGTTAATATACAAAATATAATAAGCTTAAGTGAAGAAATAAAGAGACTTAAAATAGTTGAATCAATTCTCTCTATAGTCAATGTGCCATTACTTCAATCACCACCAAGACCACTTCAAGATTTAGTTAAGGGTGCTACTACTCTTCTTTCTCCAAATATAGATAAGAATTTAGTTAAAGAAGAATTTTTAAAAAGCCCAATATATAAACAAAACTTAGTTAGTGATGATTTTAAAACTACTGCATTATTAGTTAATTTAAAAAGGGATGAAAAGTATTTTACCCTCTTAGAAAAAAGAAAAAAAGCCTTAGCCTTAGGTGATCATAAACTTATACAAAAGGCAGCAAAAGAGCTTAAACGTTATAGAGATATTATGCGTGAAGAAAATCATAAATCTATAATGGATATCAGAGAAATTATTCAAAAATTTGAAAAAAAGCATAAAGATGTAAAACTACACTTAGGTGGAGTGAATATGATTACAGATGATATGGTTCAGTTTGTAAAACATGATTTAAAAACATTTGGTTTACTTAGTATACTGCTACTTATCATTGTATTATATATATTATTAAAACAAAAAAGATGGGTATTTATAGCACTTTTTATTTCTGGAGTTTCATTACTTATAACTAGCGGTCTTTTAGGTTTGTTTGCTTGGGAAATAACTATAGTCTCTTCTAATTTTATATCACTTCAGTTGATTATGAATATTTCATTAATTGTACACTTGATTATAAAATACAAAGAATTAAGTATTATAAATAAGCATGATAAACAAAAAGATTTGCTTATAAATACTATGTTATCAATGTCTAAACCATCTTTTTTTGTTGTTATAACTACTATAGCTGGATTTTCTTCATTGGTATTTAGTAATATCTTACCAATTATAAATTTTGGTTGGATGATGAGTGTAGGTATTATTGTTTCTTTACTTATTACATTTTTATTATTCCCTGTTATTTTGATATTCTTTAGAAGAAGAGAGATAAACGGAAGTGATATAAATGAAAAAAAGTTTACATATAAACTAGCTACTATTGCTTACAATCATAAAAAATTAATATTATTTTTGAGTATATTACTTGTCTTATTTTCAATAACTGGGGCAAATCAATTAAAAGTTGAGAATAGTTTTATAGATTATTTTAAAAAAGATACACAGATATATCAAGGTATGGCTATAATTGATAAAAAGTTAGGTGGAACTACACCTCTGGATATTATTCTTACTTTTAAAGAAGATAGTAGTGATGTTGTAAGCGTAAATGTAGRAACTCAAGTTGATGAACTAGATGAATTTGAAGATGAATTTAAACAAAGTGCTGAAGATAAAGAACTGTACTGGTTTACTCAATCAAAGATGCAAAAGATAAAAGAGGTACATGAGTATTTAGATTCACTTAAAGCTGTAGGAAAAGTTTTATCACTTTGGACTGTTGGTAATATTATAAAAACTTTAAATGATGGCAAGGATGCTGATAGTTTAACTTTAGCCCTTTTATATAAAAAACTACCAGATGAGTATAAAAATATAATTTTAACTCCATACATAGATATTAGCCATAATCAAGTAAGAATTACAGCTAGAATTATAGATTCAATGCCAGACCTTCAAAGAGATAAGTTACTTAAAAAAATAGACAAAGATTTAAAGTTAATAGTAAATCCAAAATACGAAGAGTTTAGAACATCCAATCTTTTAGTTATGTATAATAATATGCTCCAGTCATTATTTAAGYCTCAAATAAAAACTGTAGGTGTAGTTGTACTTATATTATTTTTAATGTTTTTAATTTTATTTAGAAGTTTAAAAATAGCATTAATTGCTATAGTGGTAAATACTGTCCCAGTTGGTGTAATATTTGGTTTTATGGGTTGGATGAATATACCATTAGATATGATGACTATAACTATAGCTGCTATTAGTATTGGTATAGCTGTCGATAACACCATACATTATATACATAGGTTTACACAAGAAAAAATAAATGGAAGTGATTCAAAAACATCTATGTTTAATTCACATGCTAGTATTGGTACTGCAATGTTTTATACTTCAACTATCATTATAATAGGTTTTTCTGTATTAGTTTTTTCTAATTTTTTACCAAGTATATATTTTGGCTTATTAACTATAGTAGCTATGTTTATGGCAATAATAGCTGATTTATTATTATTGCCAGTATTGTTATTAATATTTGGAGATTAAAGAAGAAAACTTTTTGCCATTTGAACTTTAATATCTTTTTTATTTAGTTCAAAGTTTACAAAAAGCTCGTTAGCTAATATGCCTTGACCAAGAAGCATATCAGCTCCATCTTTATAAGTGATATTTTTTTTCTGAGCTAGATGTAAAAATGGTGTAAGTTTTCCATATATAACATCTGCTACATATGAGCTTGAATCTAGTATCTCATTTATCATATCTTTTGGACATGGTAGATTTTCATCTTTTAGTCCAGCTGATGTAGTATTTACTACTAAATCATATTTAGATAGTTTAAAGTTCTCCCAAGTGTAAGATGTAATATTTAAGTCTTTAAAGTAAGATAGTCTTGATTTACTTCTATTTACTACAGTTACCTTTATATTCTCTTGTAAAAATCTAGATACTAGAGCTTTAGAGGTACCACCAGCCCCAAGTACTAAAATATTTTTTATATGCTCAAACTCTTTTATAGCATACATAAAACCATCAGCATCAGTATTGTAACCAATTAGTTTACCATCTTCATTTATAAGGGTATTTACTACACCTACAGTTGAAGCAAAACCCCTAACTTCATCACAGGCTTCATAAGCAGCTTCTTTATGAGGTACAGTTATATTTGCACCAGATAAGCCAAGCTTAAAAAATGTATCACGAAGTTTAGATCCATCTAGTAGATGTACCCTTGTATATGAAGCATTATAATTTAGATTTTTAAATACACAGTTGTGCATAATAGGTGAGCGGGAGTGTGATACTGGATTACCAAAGATTGCAAATAATTTTTTCAATTATATCTCCTTTTTTGCAAATAAGTTTATAGAAAATTAAAATTTAATCTAAGTCTTCTAGTGAATCGATTAAAGCTCCTAGTTTATTTTTTACTTCTAAGTATTCTAGCTCATTAATAGAAYCAGCTACTATCCCAGCACCAGCTTGCAGGATTACCTTATCCTTTTTAACCATAGCAGTCCTGATAGTTATAGCACTATCCATATTTCCATCAAAACCAAAGTAGCCTATGCTTCCACTATAAAAACCACGTTTAAGACCCTCGTACTCAGCTATTAATTCCATAGCTCTAATCTTTGGAGCTCCAGTCATAGTTCCAGCTGTAAATGTAGCCATAAACAGATCAAACATATCTTTGTCCTTTGCTATCTTAGCTACTACATCTGTAACTATATGCATAACGTGAGAAAATCTCTCAATATGCATCATATCTTCAACTTTAACACTGCCAGTCTTAGCTACACGGCTAACATCATTACGACCAAGGTCTATAAGCATAAGATGCTCAGCTAATTCTTTAGGGTCAGCTAATAATTCCTCTTCAAGTTCTAAATCTCTTTGTTTCGTATTACCACGTTTTCTAGTACCTGCAATTGGACGAAGAAGAAGCTCACCATCACTAAGTCTAACCATAACCTCAGGCGAGCTACCAACTATACTAWAGTCCTCATATTCCATTAAGAACATATATGGAGATGGGTTTTTAGTACGCAAAATTCTATAAAAACTAAAGGAATCTACTTGTATGTCTCTTGTAAAACGATTAGTCATAAGTATTTGAAATACATCACCACTTTTTATTTTTTCTTTAGATTTATTTACCATTTCAAAAAATTTTTCTTTAGAATGAGTAAATGAACCATTATCGTCTCCAGTATTTTTTATCATATGTATATACTCATATGAATTTTTTAATAAATCCTCTATAGAATCAAATTTTTCTTGCATATCTTTCAAGCTGGATATTAAAGATATTTGATGATTCTTACGAGAATAAACTAAGATTAATTTTGGAAGTATTAGGTCTAGGTCTGGTGTATTTAATTCATCTTTTAAATTATCCATACTTGAACCTAGTTTTGGCTCAAATACCTTTACCATATCATAACCAATATAACCAATGAAACCATCCACATAAGATACATGAAGCTTTGTAGTAGCTTCTTTGTATATACTAGTATCTATACCTTTATAATAATCTTTTAAAAACTCAAATGGGCTTATATCTTTTGTATGTGTAGTACCTGTAGAATCAGTATATAAAGTTTTATTATTTATGTATTGAAGTCTCTCTCTGGCACCTATACAGATAAAACTATAGTTATCATCGCTTTGACTAGCACTTTCAAAAAGGTAAGATATCTCACCTTTGAATTTATCTTTTAGTTTTGAATAAACAGCAATGGGTGAAAGTTGATCTTGTATAAATTGTTTAGAATAAATCATATATTATATTTTAGTTAAAAAAGCACCAGCTTCAATATCACTTCTAATTATTATTAGTGCAGCTCTTGCTTTATTCTCCTCATAAAATGGACCAACTAATACCTTAGTTAAAGTTTTAGAGTTTTTAGTAACTTTATGAAATTTATATTTATAACCTTTAGTTAAAACAGAATTTAAGAATTTTTTATTTGGTGCATATTTTGAAAAAGAACCAACTTGGATATAAAAGATTTTTGAATTTTGAATTTTAGTTTTTATTGCTTTTTTATGGCTTATTGTTTGTTTAGCTATAACTTTTTTAGGTATATATTTTTTAGCAGCTACTGTTTTTGCTTCTGGAAGTACTTGTGTTTGCATTTTTTCTGCTAAACTTTCTTGCTTTAATTTTTGAGCAATTTCATTTAGAGAATTATTGTTTTTTGAATTTTCTTGAATTATTTCAACCTCTTCAAAAAGAGGCTCATCACTTCTTATCTCAGCTACTATAGCCTTTGGTACAGGTGGTAATACAGCCTGAGGTAGATTATCAGTTCCATTAGATGCAAGAGTATTCATAAGCATTATTACAATTATTAATATAACCCCTAATGTTGCAACAGCTAAAATAACTTTTTTACTATTACCAGCAGAATTACCTTTGTTTAGAATAATGTCATTTAGTTCGTTTTTCTCTTCCATCTAAATCTCCTATTATTTAATCTCGCAAAATCTGAACAAAGTCCAGCTTTTACTCAGTCACTAAAGCTTCACCACTTGGTGAGAGTATATTTAAAATATTGTACAAGCTGAACAAAGTCCAATTTTTATTTAGTCACTATAGCTTCACTATTTGTTTAAAGTTAAATATTTCATTTATAATGATACCTAAAATAACTTACATATGCTTAGACCAAGAAGCTCCACGCTCTTTAGAATATACTTCGTAAGGCAAGGTTAAAATATTGTACTCATTTGGTACATCCGCATTTGGAAACATTCTCCATTGCTTTGGCTGTTTAGCTGCCAGTTTCATAGATATCATCTTACCTAGTTGGATAGCTTCTTGAAGAGTTGTGTGACCCTTATGAATATATACATGAAGATGACCCTCTGTTTTTGTTGTATAGGCTGTAAAGTTGATAAAACCTTCCTCCCTAAGAARAAGTTGAGCCTTATGATAARAACGTTCAGGGTCACGTCCATTATAATCTATAACTATATTTTCAACCTTATTGTGTTTATTTACAATAGAATGAGCTATAGTTATATCACCTTTTAGGTGTTTGTTTATAACAGCCTGTGATAAGGTGGAATTAACTTTTTCAAACTTATTGTAAAAAGTCCTACCCTTAAATGATAGTTTATTAACTACTGTATCTTTTTTTTCCCAGTAGTGGTCGGATACCATTTTAATAAGTTTTAAATCCATAGCTGTCATAAATTAACCCCTAGTATCTTGATTGTTTATAAATTACAAAGTTTTGTGCAAGAGCTTTTAACTCTTCTTTAATAGAGGCTTGAAGTTCAGTGTTTGTAATATCATCTAATACATCAGCCATTTTATTAGCTATCAATTCAAACTCTTTTTCTTTCATACCACGTGAAGTAAGGGCAGGTGAACCTACACGTATACCTGAAGTTACAAATGGACTTCTAGTCTCACCTGGGACTGTATTTTTATTGATAGTGATACCAGCATTACCAAGAGCCTCATCAGCATCTTTACCAGAAAATTCACGACCAACAAAAGAAACAAGRATTAAGTGATTATCAGTACCGCCAGATACTACATCATATCCACGTTTAACCATAACTTCACCAAGCACCTTAGCATTAGCTTTTACCTGTTTTGCGTAATCTTTCCATTCAGGCGATAAATTATATTTAAATCCAACAGCTTTTGCAGCTATTACATGAACAAGTGGACCACCTTGAAGTGCTGGAAAGATAGCAGAGTTCATTTTTTTTGCTATATCTTCATCATTAGTCATAATCATCCCACCACGAGGTCCAGCTAAAGTTTTATGAGTAGTTGTAGTAACTACATCTGCATATGGGAATGGGCTAGGGTGCTCACCTGCACATACTAAACCAGCAATGTGTGCAATATCAGCAAATAAAATTGCTCCAACTTCATCAGCTATTTCACGGAATTTTTTAAAGTCAATCTCTCTAGCGTATGCAGATGCTCCACATACGATTATTTTTGGTTTAACAATTTTAGCAATATCCATAACTCTTTCGTAGTTGATACGACCATCAAGTTCAACACCATAAGTAAAACTTGAGTAGTTCTTACCAGAAAAAGAAGGTTTAGAACCATGAGTTAGGTGACCACCATGAGATAAGTCCATACCTAAAAGTTTATCACCAGCTTTAAGAAGACCAGCATATACAGCTGCATTAGCTTGGCTTCCTGAGTGAGGTTGAACATTTGCAAACTTACAATCAAATAGTTTTTTTGCACGATCTATTGCTAATTGTTCTACGCCATCTGCGTATTCACAACCACCATAATAGCGTTTGTGCGGGTAACCCTCAGCATATTTGTTAGTGAAAACTGAACCCATAGCTTCCATAACGGCAGGAAGTGTAAAGTTTTCAGATGCAATCATCTCCAAATGATTAGTTTGACGCTCTAATTCTTTTTCACATAAATCAAATATTTCACTATCGTATTCTTTTAAAAAACTCATGGTATAAAATTCCTCATAAAATTTAAATTACAGTCATTATACAGAAAATATCTTAATAAATGACTGAATATTGTATTACTGATTTAACTCATCTCTAACTATCTTAACAGCCTCAACCATGTTTTTTAGACTAGCTTTAACCTCATCCCACTTTCTTGTTTTTAGACCGCAGTCTGGGTTTATCCAAAGTTGTTTTTTTGGTAATACATCTAAAAGTAGTTTTATTTGTGTAACTATCTCATCTACACTTGGTATCCTTGGGGAGTGAATATCGTAAACACCTGGACCAACTTCTTGTTTATAAGCTACCTCTTTAAATATTTTAAGTAACTCATTTCCACTTCTAGCAGTCTCAATAGATATTACATCCGCATCCATATTTTCAATTGTTTTAATTATATCATTAAACTCACTATAGCACATGTGTGTATGGATTTGAGTTGATTCTTTCGCGGAACTAACAGCTATTTTAAAATCTCTAATTGCCCATTTCTCATAATTAGATATATTTTTTTTTCTTAGTGGATAACCCTCTTTAAAAGCAGCCTCATCAACTTGAATGATTTTTATACCAGCTTTTTGTAAGTCATCTATCTCATCACTTAAGGCTACAGCAATTTGTTTTGATACATCTGCCTTTTCTTTATCATCCCTTACAAATGACCAGTTAAGCATAGTTACAGGTCCTGTTAACMTGCCTTTAACTATTTTTTTTGTTTTACTTTGAGAGTAGCTCATCCAATCAATTGTTATTGGTATTGGGCGTGAGACATCTCCATATATAAATGGTGGTTTTACACATCTACTTCCATAACTTTGAACCCATCCATTTTGTGAAAAACCATAACCTTTTAGTTGCTCACCAAAGTATTCAACCATATCAGTTCTCTCAGGTTCACCATGAACAAGTATCTCTAATCCACACTCCTCTTGAAAAGATATACAATCATCTATGTATGCTTTCATTAGAGCTTCATATTCATTTTTTGAGATAATATTATTTTTAAAATCACGTCTAGCTTTTCTAACTTCTGGGGTTTGTGGAAAAGAACCAATAGTTGTAGTAGCTAAATCTGCATAATCTAAAAGCTCTTTTTGAAGTTTAATTCTATTTTCATACTTACCATCTCTTGATAATTTAGTAAAGTTCTTTACTCTATCTTGAACTGTAAAATCATGGATAAGTTTAGAGGTATCCCTACTCTTTTTTGCTTTTTGATTATTTTCTAATATAAGCTTGTCATCTATATTTAAATTTTGCTCAGCATCAAAAAATATTTTAGATATTAAAGATAGCTCTGATAGTTTTTCCACTGCATAAGAAAGCCAATTTTTTATCTCTTTATCCATCTTATCTTCATATTTTAGACTAAATGGAGTGTGAAGAAGCGAACATGATGATGAGATAATTATATTTTCTTTATCTATGATTTCAGATATATTTTCTAAAAGAGTATTTGTTTTTAAAATATCATTTTTCCAAATATTTCTACCATCAACTACCCCAGCTATTAATTTTTTACCTGATTGTTTTATAGTTTTAAGTGAGTCTAGGTTTTCATCTCCATGTAAAAAATCCAAGCCAATAGCCCATATAGGCGTATGAACTAATATTTTTGTAGCCTCATTAGAATTTTCAAAATAAGTACATACAACTATATTTATATTTTTACTAATTTTTGCTAATTTATCGTAAGTTGGTTTGATAAGGCTTAGTAGTCTTACCTCATTGTCTTTTACAAAAATTGGCTCATCAATTTGTAGAGTTATATTTTCATCAAGTAAACTTATCTCTTTTAAAAGTTCTTCATAAATTACTAATATTTTATTAAATAACTCATATGTATCACCCCTATCTACTCTTTTTGCTAAACCTAAAAATGTAAGTGGGCCAATGATATTTATCTTAGTTTTTATACCTAATTCTTTAGCCTCTTTATATTCATTTATAAGTTTTGTGGAGTTTAATTTATACTCATCATGTATTGATAATTCTGGGACTATATAATGATAGTTTGTATTAAACCACTTTGTCATCTCCATAGCTACAGATGTTTTATTTCCTCTAGCCATTGAAAAGTATAATTCTTCATCTTTTATATCCTTAAATCTTGATGGGATTGCACCAAGCATAATTGCAGTATCAAGCATATTATCATAAAGTGAAAAGTCATTAGAACTGATATAACTTATGCCAGCATTTTTTTGATAAGTCCAGTGTCTTTTTTTAAGCTGCTTTGCTACTTTTTTAACTTCATCAAATGAAGTATTTTTAGCCCAAAAACTCTCTAATGCTTTTTTTAATTCTCTTTGTTCACCAATTCTTCCAAATCCTACTATATACGTATTTTTTTGCATTACTATTTCCTTTAGTATTTTTATATTTTAGTTTTAATGTTTTTTATGATTTAAATTAGGAAATAGGGGGATGTACCCCAGTCCTGCGAAAGGCAAAATAAGTAGTATAGTAAGGGCATCTTGGGATATAGTGGTTTATGAGTAGTGTTATTTTAGTTTTTAGTTTAAAAAAACAATTACAATAACATGGTTTTGAATTTATAGTAGTAAGTGATTCGAGTATATCTATTGGTGGATCGTTTTCATCAAGCTCTTCATCTTCAAAAGATGTACTTGATGAAAATAATGAACTCACTGAAGAAATCTGACTTTGAAGTTTATTTTGAACACTATATGCTAATACTGCACCAAATGTAAAATAGTTTTTTCCAAAGCCTTTAGGATTCATTTTTTATTTTTCTTCGTTATCGCTAGAGGGTTCGTTATTTAATGGTTTCATAGCTGGGAATAATAATACATCACGAATTGAATGCTCATTTGTAAGAAGCATTACAAGTCTATCTATACCAATACCCTGACCAGCTGTTGGAGCCATACCATAACTAAGTGCTTCAACAAAGTCTAAATCCATCTCATGAGCTTCATCATCACCACACTCTTTTGCGGCACCTTGAGCTTCAAAACGAGCAAGTTGATCTATAGGGTCATTTAACTCTGAAAATGCATTTGCAATTTCACGACCAGCAATAAAAAGCTCAAATCTCTCTGTAATATCTGGATTATCATCACTCCTTCTTGCTAATGGAGATAAGTCAACTGGATACTCAGTTATGAAAGTTGGATCTATTAGTTTTTCTTCAACAAATTCGTCAAATAGTTCACCTTGAAGGTAACCAAGAGTTAATTTATCATCAGCATTAAGATTTTTACTTCTTAAATAATCTAAGATTTTTTCTTTATCATTTACGATATTGGCTGGAACTCCACCAACTGAAGTAAGCGATTCTATGAGTGGTAACTCAGTGAAATTTTCAAAGTTTATCTCCATATCTCCATAAGGAAGATGAGTTGGAAGATTTAAATGCTCAAAAAGATACTGAAAATACTCCTTAGTAATCTCTATTAAATCTTTGTAAGTTTTATAAGCCCAGTAAAATTCTATAGATGTAAACTCAGGATTATGAGTAGCATCCATACCTTCATTTCTAAAGTTACGGTTAATCTCAAATACTGCCTCAAATCCACCAACAATAAGACGTTTTAGATAAAGCTCAGGTGCAATTCTTAAAAATCTATCAATTCCAAGAGCATTATGATGAGTTACAAATGGTTTAGCATTAGCACCACCCGCAATTGGATGCATCATTGGCGTTTCAACTTCTAAGAAACCTTTTTCTTCAAAAAAATGTCTAGTTAAAGATATAACCTTTGAACGAATTCTAAAAGTTTTACGAACATCAGCATTCATAATTAGGTCTAGATATCTTTTTCTATATCTAATCTCTTTATCAGTTACCCCATGAAACTTTTCAGGTAGTGGTGAGATAGCCTTAGTTAAAAGTACCAATTTATTTGCATGCAGTGATAATTCACCCTTGCCAGTTACAAATGGATAACCAGTAACTTCAATAATATCACCAACTTCAATATTCTTTTTAAATATAGTATTGTAAAAATCTTCTGGTAGATTATCTCTTGCTACATATATTTGTAACATACCACTTTCATCCTCTATTTTAACAAAGGAAGCCTTACCCATGATGCGAAGTAGTTTTATTCTACCACTTACAATATAGTGACGGTTCTCATCACGTTTATTTTCTTTATTTTCTATATCTGAATTTACATTTAAATATTTTTCTATAGTTGTATTTCTTTTAGACTGGTTAGAGTAAGGATTAAATCCTGCGTCTCTTAATATTTGTGCTTTTTCAATTCTTTGTTGTATAAATTTATTTTCAAAAATCAATAGTTTTCCTTATTTTTGACAGTTTTTGCAAAGACCATATATTTGCATAGAATGGTCACTCATTTTAAAACCAAGTTCATCTGCAATTTTATGTTGTCTTTTTTCTATTTGTTCATCTACGAACTCTGTAATATTTCCACATTCAGTGCAGATAAGATGGTCATGGTGCTCTTTTGCACCCAACTCATATTTCTTACCCTGTGCACCAAAAGATAAAGATGTAACCATATTAGAATCTTCTAATAATGACAGGGTTCTATACACGGTAGCAATTCCAGTTTTTAAGTCTGGATATTTTTCTTGTATTAAGTGGTGAAGTGCCTCTGGAGTTAGGTGTTCATCGGAGTTATACATAGTTTCTAGTATAACTTCTCTTTGAATCGTAAATTTTAATGTATTTTTTTTCAAAAGTGCTTTAAAATCGATTAAAAGTTGTTTATATTCAATAGTTCTATCATTAAAATTTGTATTTACCTTAGGCATGATTATTTTTCTCCTCGTTTGATATTTGTTTTTGTAACTCTTTTTTAGTCTTATCTACTATCTCTTGAGCAGAACTTTTAATGGTATTTTCAACTGTATCTTGCACAGCTTTTGATATTTCTTCTACTGAGTTATTTATTTCTTTAGTGATATCTACTGGGTCTAGTTTCATAATAAAACTACCAGTATTTGCCATTATAGGAAATATTATAGAGTTATTCATAGTAGTATCTATACTTGATCTTACTGCCTTTATATTATAAGCTGAGTAAGCTATAACTGATGCAATAAGGAAAAATTTACTAGCTCCAAAAACAAAACCTAAAATCTTGTCCATCACACCAAGTCCACTAAGGGCACTTAGTTTTTTAAATGCATAACCAGCAACAAGCATAAGAAGCCAGAAAACAGCCAGAGTCATTAAAAAACCTGTAAAACTTACAGCTGCAGAATTTTCAAACTTAAAAATTAAGTCACTTGCTTTTTGACCAACTGTATCTCCAACACGTGAAGCTACAAATATACCACCAACTATACCTAATAGTCCAAATAATTCTTTAAAAAAACCATTTATTATGCCTTTTAGTCCTAAAAATAAAATGATTATTGACGCTACTAAGTCAAAATAGTTTAAATCCATTTAAGGCCTTTTTGAAATCATTTTATCTTTACCAGATGATTTTGCCTGATAAAGAGCTGTGTCTGCTCTGTCTATTAAAGTTTCAAAGCTGTCACCATTAACTAGTTTTGTTGCACCAATACTGATAGTTATACCTAATCTTTCACCTTTGTAAATAAGTTTATTTTTTCTAACTAATTGTAATAAACGTTCCGATATTTGTATACATAAGGCTTCATCTATCCTGTTTAAGACAACAATAAATTCTTCCCCACCGTACCTGAAGATTTTATCACCATCACGAAGAGTTTTTTTGAGAATATTTGAGATAAAGATTAATGTTTTATCACCTGCAAGATGCCCATACTTATCATTTAAAATTTTAAAGTTATCAAGATCTAACATTAAAAGGTGTAACTCATAAGGTATTTTTTCTTTTTTACACAGGGAATGTAAATAAGAATCTAAGGCTCTTCTGTTAAATACTTTTGTAAGTGAATCTATATTCGATTTTTTTTCTAAAAGTTTAACCTGAGAGCTAAGCTGCGAGATAATATCATTTGCTTTTTTTATCTCATTTGTCATATGTATCTGTATCTCTGTGAACTTTTCCGTAATAGCTGGTAAGTCAATATGTTTTTTATAACACTCTTCAATAGCTAAAGTTTGCATAAGTGTAAGTTTTTCGAATTTATCATTAGTTGATTCATAAAACATTAAACTTTCTTCAGCTATATCCTTATATTCATTATGAAAAATTGCTTTTGCTTTTTCTAGGGAACTTATATCGTTTTCAGATACTTTATTAATTATATTAATAGCATCATGTAAGTGATTAACTACTTGTTTGACACTAACTTCTTCTTGTTCATCAATAGAATTTAGAAGATTGTAATACATCTCTTTTGCTAAAGACTTAAGTTCTTCTTTTATCATAAAAGTCTCCCGTATTCCTGTTTAAGTATTTCGTCATTGTATCGTTATAAAGCATAAAAATAACTTTTGTCATAAATTTTGTTATGTATCAGAGCTATTTTAGGAACAATTCAGTATAATCAAAAAAATATATAAATAAGGTTTTATTATGAGTATTTGGAGCCCAACAAGTTGGAGAGAGAAACCAATCTTACAACAGCCAACTTATCCAAACCAAGATGAATTAAAAAAAGTTTTAAAAGAGCTTGAAAGCTATCCTCCACTTGTTTTTGCAGGTGAAGCTAGAAGATTAAAAGATCAACTTGCAGATGTTGCAAATGGTGAGGCATTTTTACTTCAAGGTGGAGATTGTGCAGAGAGTTTTTCAGAGTTTCATGCTAATAATATTCGTGATACTTTTAAAGCTTTAATGCAAATGGCTGTAGTGATGACTTACGCTGGTGGAGTACCAGTTGTTAAAGTTGGTCGTTTAGCTGGACAATTTGCTAAACCTCGTTCATCTAATACTGAAACATTTGATGGAGTTACTCTAGATTCATATCGTGGTGATATCATCAATGGTGTTGAGTTTACTAAAGAAGCTCGTGTACCAGATCCTAAGCGTATGATACAGGCATATAATCAAGCATCAGCTACACAAAATTTACTTCGTGCTTTTGCATCTGGTGGTATGGCTGATTTACATCAGGTACATCAATGGAACTTAGATTTTGCTCATCAGGGTGAGGTTAGTAAGAAGTATGAAAAATTAGCAGAAGAGATTGAAAACTCTTTATTATTTATGAAGTCATGTNGAATTACATCTAAGACATACAGGAACCTTAGAGAGACAGATTTTTATACATCACATGAGGCATTATTACTTCCATATGAAGAAGCTTTTACTAGAAAAGATTCTTTAACTGGTGAATGGTTTGATACATCAGCTCATATGTTATGGATAGGTGATAGGACTCGTCAATTAGATGGTGCACATGTAGAGTACTTAAAAGGTGTAAATAATCCTATTGGTGTAAAAGCTGGACCAAGTATGGATCCTGAAGATTTAATTCAATTATGTAATACTTTAAACCCAAAAAATGAAGCTGGMCGTTTAAATATTATAGTTAGAATGGGTGCAAACAAAGTTGGTGATGGTATGCCTNAACTTATCCGTGCTATAGAAAAAGAGGGTATGAATGTAGTTTGGTCATGTGACCCTATGCATGGTAATACCATTAAATCATCAAACAATTATAAAACTCGTCCAGTTGATTCTATATTAACTGAGATGAAGCAATTTTTCCAGGTACACAAATCTGAGGGTACATATGGTGGTGGTGTTCATCTAGAGATGACTGGTAAAAATGTAACTGAGTGTATTGGTGGTACATTTGTAGTAAGAGAGGAAGATTTATCTTCTCGTTACCATACTCACTGTGACCCTCGTCTTAATGCTGATCAGTCTTTAGAGTTAGCATTTTTAATAGCAGATACTTTAAAAGAAGCTCGCTCTTAATTTTTTAGTCAGATATATTAATATCTGGCTCTGAAAAATAATAACCTTGATATTCATCTACCTCTAAAGCTTTTAACATATTAAAAATCTGTTCAGAGTGTACATATTCAGCAATTATTTTTATACCTAACTTATGTGAAAATTTTACAATAGCCTGAACCAAGGTAAAAGAACGAGTATCTTTATCTATATTTTTTATCAAAGAACCATCAATTTTTAAATAATAAGGCTCAATCTCTAATATATTTTCAAAATTAGAAAATCCTGTTCCAAAATCATCTATAGCTACCTTTACCCCGAATTTTTGAAAATGTTTAATAAAGTTCTTCACATCCTCATAATCATCAATACCCTCATCCTCAGTAATCTCAAATACAGCTCTTTTTCCAATATGTGGATACTGGTTAAAAAAGGCATCTATTTTTTTAATTAGATAAGTGTTTTTTATATCACTATATGTAAAATTAATACTAAGTGTATAAGTAGAGGTTTGTAAAAGTTTAAGAGCTTCAAAGATTATGATGTTTGATAATTGATCATATAGAGATGTCTTAACAGCTACATCTAAAAAGAAATATGGTGATATTAATTCAGTTGAGTTCTCTTTTTGTATCCTCATCAGTATCTCATGTTTAACTATAGTTTTATTTTTATCTACTATAGCCTGATAAACTGGAACTATACGTTTTTCTTCTAGGGCTAAACGTATCATATTTTTTGTTTTTAATATTTCTGCACTTTTATTTTTTTTATTAATTTTTTCAGAATATATAGTATAATTAATCCTATTCTCTTTAGCATAATCTAGGGCTACTTCAGCAGTTTCAAAAGTATCATTAATAGTAGTCGATATTCCAATACAAACCTCTATAGAGATAGTATCATTATAGGATTTTACGATAAAGTTATTTAATTTCCTAAAAAATGATATCAAACATTCACGGTAGTGATTTTCATTTGATATATTAAATTCACCAAGTATAGCAAACTCATCACCAGAGATTCTATATACTTCATATGCTTTACCTTTACAAATATCTACTAAAAAATTAGCAAATTTTCGAAGTACTAAATTACCAATATGTGTACCATATACCTCATTAATCATTTTAAATTTATTTATATCTAAAAGAAATAATAAGGGCTGCTCTATTTTTTGAATATCTTCAAAAAAAGAAAATCTATTTAATAGTTTTGTATTATTGTCAAAGTGCAATTTATATTTTAATTCTTTAGTCCTTGTTTGTATTTCATCTTCTAAAAAGTTTTTATAATGCTCATTTTCTTCTTTTAGATTAATTATATTAACAACCTTATTTATAGCATCAATAAATTTACCTCTTTGTATAGGTTTTAAGATAAAATATTCAATTCCTAGTTTGATAGCCTCCGTAAAATATGCGCTTTCATTGTGAGCGGATAAAAGTATAGCTGGGGTTTGATTACCATTTATTCTAATTTGATGTATCATATCTAAGCCATTGATATTTGGCATATTTATATCACTTAAAATCAAATCAAACTTATTATTTTTTATAKAGTTTAAGGCTTCTTGTCCATCTATAGCTGTTATGATATCTATAAAAAAATTCTGAAGTAACTTTAGTGTAGCTGAACGTGCTTCTTCATCATCTTCAACGTAAAGTAGTTTTAATGTCTTACTTGTTTTAACCAGTTCTTTTAAATCCGTATGCATAAGTTGCTAGTCCGTATATAAGATTACTTATAAATTAGTATAAAAGTATTTTAATTAAAAACAACTAAATAAATTGTATTGTATTTAATGTAGTTTTATATTTAAGTTTTACTATTTATTTGATTTTTCATTAAAATATTAAAATATGTATACCCTTTGTAACTATCTACACTAAGTTTACCATTGTGATGTTCATCAATAATGATTTTAGACATATATAAACCTAATCCAGTGCCATTTTTTTGATTTTTAGTAGAAAAATAGGGATCAAAGATTTTCATTAATATTTCTTTATTTATGCCACCTCCATTATCTTCTATAGTTATAGATACACCATCAATTGTATCTACACAACTAATCTTAATTATAGGTCTAATAATCTCTTTTTCTTTAAAATTGTCTTGGGCATTTTTTAACATATTTAAGATTACTTGCATAAATTCGTTAAAATAAATTTCTACTTTTTTTGTAGTATTATAGTTTTCAATAATGAGTATATTATCAGATTCTAATGACTTTCTTATAACATCAAATGCTTTAATTATGGGTAGTTTAATATTTGTATTAATAGAAACTTTAGTAGTTTTATAAAAGTTTCTAAAGTCATCTATAGTTGTAGTTAAATTATTAACTAGTCTATCTATAACAATTAGTGAATCGTTAAAATATATCATACAATTATTACGACTATGCTCTTTTTTTAAGTCAAATGTTCCTAGTTGTATATTCATTTGTAAATCAATAGATGTAGCTGATATTGATGCAAGTGGTTGCCTCCATTGATGGGCTATCATACTTAACATTTCACCCATTTGAGCTAGACGTGATTGTTGCAATAAAATAGTATGTTGTTTTTTTGTATCTTTTTGGGATTTATTTAAATTTTCTATTAAAAGAAAAAAAATAAATGTAATTATTAGTAATATTATGACTAATATTATTGAAGTTAAAATTATAGCTTCTTGTTTAATTTTTAGAGAGTTATTTAAAAATGAAGCAGCTTTTTTTTGTGTATTAAATACTAATTTAGAAACTTGAGTATTTAACATTTTTACATGATTAGCACCTATAGACTTTGTTAAGTCAGCAGCAGTTGTAACCTCCCCTAAATGTACTAGTTTAAGTATCTGATTACGTATAGGTTTCCAGTTTACARATACTTGATAACTTGTTTGTATATCATTTTTATCCCCTAGATATCTTTCAAATACACTTTCAAACTCTTTGTAAACAATAATTTCACTTTTATTTATTTGTTCTAAAGCATAATCTCTTTGCTCTTTATTTCTAGAAAGTACTACATCTTTCATATATCTATGCATTGAAATTATATTTGATTGAATTGTTTTTGTTGAATTTGTTACACTTAGTGGATGATCATAAAGGTCTTGTGTTAGGTCTGATAGTTGAATCATTTTTGTTATAGAGAATACACCAAGCATTAATAGAAGAAAAAGTGTAATTATAAAACTTATGATTAGTTTCTTTTTCATAATAATATCATTTATTAATACTTATATTTTTTTTAAGCATAATCCACTCATATAGTTTTTATTTATTATATCTTATCAATATWMAWYTAAKWMMWRMTYANWATYAKRTWTWAYGWATNTCTTCTTCTTTCTCTTCAATGCTAAATAATTCTTCCATTTTATCTTCATATGTAGATTCTAAGTCTTGTAAGTCTTTAGCTAATTTACTTAAACCAATCTCTTCATAACAAGTTGGATTTGCTAAACATTCATTCATTTTTTGAATCTGCTCCTCTATCTTTTGTATATCTAGAGGTAACTGTTCTAAGGCAATTTTTTCTTTAAAGGTAAGTTTTAAAATCTTAGTTTTTTCTTTTGTAATTTCTACTTTTTTTACAATACTAGCTTCTTTATGCATATTCTCAAGTTCATTTAACTCTTTTTCTAAGTCTAAATACTCAGAATAGTTTTGGTAACTCTCCTCAATATGTTTATCTTTTYTAAATATAAATAACTTTTTAGCAATCTTGTCTACAAAATATCTATCATGACTAACTATAATAACTGCACCAAGAAAGTTTGTTAACTGTTCCTCTAAAATATTTATAGTTGGGATATCTAWGTCATTTGTAGGCTCATCCAAAATTAAAATATCTACATCCTTAGTAAAAAGTAGGGCTAGGGCTATACGGTTCTTCTCACCTCCGCTTAAAACTCCAATTTTTTTCTCTAAAAATTCCCTAGGAAATAAAAAGTTCTTTAAATATCCATATACATGCATATCTTTTCCGCGTACAGATACTCTATCTCCACCATGTGGACAAAAAGTCTCCATTAGATTTTTATCATCATCTAACATCTCGCGGTGTTGGTCAAAGTAAGCTATTTTAAATTCACCCTGTTTAATCTTTCCGCTAGTTGGTTCAATTCTTCCAAGTAAGGCTTTTAATAGAGTTGATTTTCCACTTCCATTTGCTCCAACTATAGCTATTACATCTTTTTGAAGTATCCTAGTTGTRAAGTTTTTTAGAAGTTCTTTATCTCCAAGTGTAAGACATAAGTCCTCAACCTCAAAAAGCATCTTTTGTTTGTTTATACTTTGCTCACGATTAAAGTGTTTAGCCTCACGTTGAAGCTCAAGGGACATTTTTCTAATTTTTGCAGGATTAGTTTTAGCATCCTCACGTAGACCCATTAGACGCTCTTTTCTACCCTCATTTCTTTTAAGTCTAGCACGTACACCACGAGCATACCACTCATTTTCTTTTTTAAGTATACCAAGCAAGTTGTCATGTGCTTTTTGAAGTGTACGAATATGTTCAGCTTTTTGTGTTAGATAGTCACTATATCCACCGCTATATTCACGTAAGCTACAGTCTTCAACTTCTATAGACTTAGTAGCTATTTTATCTATAAAATATCTATCATGGGATATAAATATAAGTGTAAACTTCTCTTTTAAAATCAACTCTTCTAAAAATTCAACCATATATACATCAAGATGATTAGTAGGCTCATCTAATAATAATACATCTGGTTTTTGAAGTAGTATCGAGGCTAGGGATACACGGCGTTGCTCCCCACCACTTAGCAATATTATGGATTTATTTTCATATTGTTTAAGGTCAAAATGCTGGATAATTCTTTCAATCTTATCATCTAAGTTCCAAGCATTATGATGGTCTAGGTATGATGATAAAGCCTCATGTTCATCAAGAAGTTTCATATTGTCAAATTCATCTGCTAGTAATATAGAAATCTCTTCATATCTGAGTTTAGCTCTGTTTATCTCACCTAAACCATCTTCAATAGCCTCACGTACAGAATGTCCATCTTTGAAATTTGGTCTTTGGTCTAACATTCTTACTTCTAGGTTTCTTTTGATAATACGATCACCTGAATCTGCATCTAGAGTTCCATTGACAATTTTCATTAAGGTAGATTTACCTGAGCCATTCTTACCAATGATAACTATACGCTCACCCTCATCTATATGAAAGTTTATCTCTGTAAGTATTTTTTGTGCTGAGTAGTGTTTTGATATATTTTGTAGGTCTATTAATGCCATTTAGTATTCTTAAGTTTTATTTGTCTAATAATATTGTTTTTTTGGTTAAGAGGTGCTTATTATTAGATTTGTTATGATTGTTGTTTAAGGTTAAATATAATGTTTAAAACGCTTATATATATATTATTTATTTTATTTGTAAGTTATTTAGTTTTATTTAACAATGATGCTAAGTTTATCATAGCTGGTATATCTATCTTTTTAATTGGTATGCTTTTTATGGAAGATGGTTTTAAACTATTTAGCGGTGGATTGTTAGAGAAAATATTACAAAAAGCAACTTCAAATGTTTTAAAAGCTATAGCTACAGGTTTTATTACTACATCAATAATGCAGAGTTCATCCTTACTTACTATTATAATTATATCTTTTTTAAGTGCTGAACTAATATCACTTAGTTCAGCTATTGCAGTAATATTTGGTGCAAATATTGGTACTACTACTACAGCTTGGATAGTATCTTCTTTTGGTGTAAAAATTCAAATATCTAATTTTGCTATGCCTATTCTTATACTTGGTGTGATTTTTAAATTTAATAAAAAACAAATATATAATGGATTTGGGAATATATTAATTGGACTTGGTTTTGTATTTTTAGGTATATCATATATGAAAGAAGGTTTTGAGACCATGAAGGCTGCAYATGAGCTATCAGAGTTTGCTATGCATGGTTTTTTAGGAATATTAGTATATGTATTTATTGGAGCCTTAGCTACAATTATATTACAATCAAGTAGTGCAGCTATGACTTTGATAATTATAGCCTTAGCCACTGGACAAATTGAATATATAAATTCCTTATCACTAGCTATTGGTGCAAATATAGGTANTAYAKYYMCTRSAMWTAYKGCTTCTTTATCTTCAAATGCAAATGGAAAACGTTTAGCTCTAGCTCATTTTATTTTTAATACGACTACAGCACTAGTAGCTATAATATTTTTATATCAGCTTATAGATTTAGTAGATATTTTGAGTAATATGATTGGAATATCTTCAAATGATTATGCAATGAAGCTGGCATTATTTCATAGTATTTTTAATATATTAGGTGTATTACTTGTAGCACCATTTACCTCAAAATTAGTTATATATTTAAAATCTACATTTTATGAGCCAGATGATGATATATCTAGGGCTAAATATCTAGATAATGTTGTAGTAGAGGTTCCAGAAGTTGCAATAAAAGCATTAAAAAAAGAGATAATTCATCTATATGATAATGCTACAGAAGTTTTATCACATGGATTATCCCTGCATAGGCATACATTTATTGGTAAGGGTGAAAACATATCCAAAACTATAGAAAAATCAGTTACAAAAATTGATATAAATGTAGATGATAGATATGAGAAAAAAATCAAAATTTTATATGGTGATATAATAAACTATTCAACTCTCTCTCAACAAGATATGAGTATTGAGGATAAACATAAGGTATATTCTTTAAAGATTGCTTGTAGGGATATAGTTGAGACTATTAAAGATGTAAAAGAGTTACAAAAAAATATAAATAGATATATTAAGAGTAAGAATAATCATATTAAATCTGAGTATAATTTTTTAAGAGAATATATTGCAAAGACCCTTGATGGTATTGAAGAGTTAAGAAAACATGATGATGATATTGAAGTATTAGTAAAAATAAAAGTTCTTCAAGAGAATTTAAATAAGCTTGATATTATTAGTAATGGACGTATAGATAAATTAATTCGTTCTAAGTTTATTGAGACTAAGATGGCTACATCTATCATAAATGACAGTTCATATGCATATGATATATCAAAAAAACTCATTCGTGTAGCTACSYYYTKMTGRANTTCAAGATAAAGATATTCAAGACTTAGGAGAGGGATAATGAAAATTGATAAACTATTTAAAAAAGCTGAAGAGTTTTTTATAATGCAAAAAGATGATCAGAAAAAAATTGATAAAAAAAGAAAAAAACTTCTTATCTCTTTAGAAGAAAAAATAGAATCAATGAAAGGAAAAATAAGTGAATGTAAGTTTGAAGAAAAAATACAAGAGATGAAAAAGGAGTTGAAAATTTTAAAGAATTTAAAAAAAGAATTTCAAGATAAGTTATAATGCATCAAAGGGATGTATTTATGAAAAAATTATATATAATTAGGCATGCTAAATCGAGTTGGAGTAATTTAATCTTAGATGATTTTGATAGACCTTTAAATAATAGGGGTAAGTTAAATGCAGTATTAATTGCTAAGAGATTAAAAGAAAAAAAAATACCAGCAGATATGATAATATCAAGTCCAGCAAATAGAGCTAAAACTACTACAAATATAATTATTAAAACTATAAAGTATTCTAAAGATATTGTTTTTAATAAAGATGTATATGAAGCTACCTTTGATGAGTTACATAATATATTGATAGATATTGATGATGATAAAAAGATAGTATTTTTAATTGGACATAATCCAGGACTTAATATTTTAGCTGAATATTATGTAGGTTTTAAAGATAATATTCCTACCAGTGGTGTACTCGAAATTGAATTTAATTCTGATAAATGGATAAATAYAAGTATGGATAATTCTAAATTATTATCATTTGATTATCCAAAAAAAGATTTTGGATAGTTTATTTTACGGCCTCTTTATTTTGTTAAGGTGTCTAGTTTATTTATAATTTCATCCATTTTTTCACTAATTAGGTTCACCTCTTCTGATACATTATTAACCTCATTAGCATTTGTATTTAAAGCATCTGAACTATCAGATATAGACTGTATAAGTACATTTATAGTAGCAGATGTTTCAGATAAAGACTTTTGTGTCCTTTCAGCTAGTTTTCTAACTTCATCAGCTACTACAGCAAAACCACGACCATGTTCACCAGCACGTGCAGCTTCAATGGCTGCATTTAATGCTAAAAGATTAGTTTGATCAGCTATATCACCAATTGTAGAAAGAATATTTTTGGTCTCATTGGCATTATCTACAAGTGTTTGAAGATTATTAACCATCTCATTTTCTTTTTCAGATATATTATGTATACGAGATACTGTATTATTTATCATATCTTTTAACTCTACAACAGTAGTATCTGAAATATTCTCTATAGTATCATTTACTTTACGTGATGATAATAAAATTTCATTTTGTTTATTTACATTTYCTTTTTCCATGCTCTGAAGAGATTGGCCTAAAAGATTAATATTGTTGAATAAATCAGCCATCTTAGCTTCAACATTAACTTTACTTCTTGAGTTAAAGTTGCCATTTGCAAAGTTTTGTAAGGTAGTTATTGCATTATCTAAATTATTCTCAGATGATATAATCATATTATTCATACTATCTTTTAATACATGCACATATGGTGTCTTAGTATCTGCATTAATTCTACATGAGAAATGCCCCTTTGATACCTTGTCTGATTGTAGTACCATTTCACCAGCGACTAGGGTGTCGTCGATAACATTAGACTGATATATTTTAATAATATTATTAATTAATTTTTCAAGTTCATCTGTAGTATCCTCATCAAGTTTAACCTTATTTCTTTTAAACTCCATCAATTCTTGAAGTTTAAGCAATATTGTTTTTGTATTTTTCTGAGAGTTAGATGAAGTAAATTGTTTAATATACATAGTAATTAAAAAAGCTAAAATGACTAAGATAACATGTATTATAGTTGAGCTAGTTATAAATAAAGATATAATTAAAATTGTAAAAATACTTGTGATTGTAATATTTTGTTTTAGAGTGTTCATTTATTCTTATCCTATACTAATGTTTTGTAAATATTTTGAGCTTCGTTTATCTCTTTAGTAGATGCTTTTCTTCTACATGAAATATAAGATTTTTTTCTTGATATTGGGTCATATTTTGGAAATACAGTTGCATATACCCAATAAAAATCGCCATTTTTAGTACTATTTTTTACATAACCTGACCATATTTTATCTTTTTTAACTGTAGACCATAAGTCCTTAAATGCTGCCTTAGGCATATCATTATGACGTACTAAATTATGATGTTCCCCTACCAATTCTTCTATAGAATAACCAGAAATCTTACAAAAGTCATTATTTGCAAAGATTATTATTCCTTTTTCATCAGTTTGTGATACTAAAAAATCATCACTTTTAAGTATGTATTCCTTCATCATGATTACCTTAATATTTTATTTGTTTATAACATAAATATATATATTTAAGTAATTATATCTAGTTTTTGTTATTAAATTATTGTTAGTTGAATTTTTTTGATTGTTTTATGTATTAATATTATGTTAAGTTTTTATATCTTTTTTTGTAGTCTCTATACATAAAACCATAGCTGTATACCAGTCAGATATACTTTTGTCATTGTAATGATATTCTCTTTGTTTAAATGGTATTACAGAATTTCTAAGTTTTGAACGTATAATTCCTATTATTATAAAACTAAGTATAAGAGTAAAAAAAGCTATAAAGTAATCATATATATACCAGCTAATAATAGTAAATATATATATGGAAAATTGTAAAAATATTCTTAAAATAAAAGAGATAATTTTACATTTTTTGGACTTTAACTTTGGTGTAGACTCAATCATATCTATAAAATCATTATTCATAATTTTATTATAGCTAATTTTTTTAAACTTAATATTGACTAAAGTTACTTTAGTCATATAGACTAAGATAACTTGATATCTTTTGTATGTATTAACTTTTTTTAGCTAAACTAGTGAAAATTATTTATCAAGGACATTAAAAATGGCAAAACATCAGTTTCAAACAGAAGCAAATCAAATATTAAACCTTATGATTCATTCACTTTACTCAAATAAAGAGATATTTATTCGTGAGTTAGTATCAAATTCTTCAGATGCATTAGATAAGTTAAATATGTTAGTTTTAACAGATGAGAAATATAAAGATGTAGCATTTAGCCCACGTATAGATATTGTCGCAGATAAAGAAGCTAAAACTTTAACTATTAAAGATTCTGGTATTGGTATGAATGAAGAAGATTTAATGAATAATCTTGGAACTATTGCAAAGTCTGGAACTAAGGCATTTTTAGAAAACCTTACTGGTGACCAAAAAGCAGATTCAAACCTTATTGGTCAGTTTGGTGTTGGTTTTTATGCTTGTTTTATGGTAGCTGATAAGGTAGAAGTTACTACTAAAAAAGCTGGTGAAGATAAAGCTTTTTTATGGACTAGTTTAGGTGATGGTGAGTTTGATATAGAAGATACAACTCAAGATAGTCATGGTACTACTATAGTTATGCACCTTAAAGATGATGAAGATGAATTTTTAGAAACTTTTAGAGTTGAGACTATTATTAAAAAATATTCAAACCATATCCCTTTTCCAATTTTCATGGATAAAGAAAATTTTGTAGCTGCAGTTAAAGATGATGATGATAAAGAGATAGAGCCAAGCAGGACTGACATAGTTAACGAGCAAATTAATAAGGCTAATGCACTATGGACTATCCCAAAAGGTGAAATTTCAGATGATGAGTATAAAGATTTTTATAGTTCTATAGCCCATTCATCAGAGGCACCACTTACATGGATGCATAATAAAGCTGAGGGTGCGRTTGAATATACTACTTTATTTTATATCCCATCAAAAGCTCCAATGGATATGTTTAGAGTAGATTACCAAACAGGAATTAAACTATATATTAACCGTGTATTTATTACAGATGATGAAAAAGAGTTAATGCCAACTTACCTTAGATTTTTACGTGGAGTTATAGATTCAAAAGATTTGCCTTTAAATGTATCTAGAGAGATATTACAATCAAATGCAGTTATGAATAAAATCAAAAATGCATCAGTTAAAAAAGTTTTATCTGAACTTAAAAAGATGTCAAATAAAAAACCTGATTTATATAAAGAATTTTACTCAGAATTTGGTAATGTTTTAAAAGAGGGTCTATATAGTGATATGGGTAACCGTGAGAAGATTTTAGAGTTAATGATGTTTAACACTATAGAATCTGATGAAACTGTAATGATAGAAGAGTTTATTAAAAATGTAGATGAAGAGAAAAAAGAGATTTATTACATTACTGGTAAGTCTTCACTTTCAATGTTAAAAAGTTCACCAGCTTTAGAGAGATTTAAGTCTAGAAATATAAATGTTCTTGTTTTAAATGAAGAGGTAGATACTATCATTTTTCCAATGGTAACTGATTATAAAGAGTATAAACTTATTCCAGTAGCTGATGCAAAGTTTGAAGAGACACAAGAGGAGACTAAAGCTCAAGAAGAGACTTCTAAAACTTATGAGAGTTTAGTAAAAGAGTTTAAAAATGCCTTAGGTGAGGCTGTTAAGTCAGTTGAAACTACTACTGATTTGGTTGAATCTCCAGTTAAACTAAAAGAAGATAAAGAGGATCCAGCTTATATGATGGCTCAAATGATGAAACAAATGGGACAAGATACAGGTGCACCAGCTCCAGCTCCAATCTTACAAATTAACCCAAAGCATGAGTTAATTATGAAATTAAAAGATTCTAGTGATTTAAACCTGATTAACGATGCAGCTTCTGTATTACTTGATCAGGCAAAACTATATGATGGTCTGGAGTTAGACGATACTGCTAGTTTTATTACAAAACTAAATAGAATTATGACAAAAGCTTTATAGTTTTAATAATGAGTGCATAGATGATGCACTCATTATCTATCTTTAAGAGATTGAGATACTATTTCAAGCATACCTTTTGGTTTTTTCTTATGCTCAGCATACTTTTTATCTGTGGGTAATACAAAGGCTAATACAATAAAAATAAATGAAAACACCACACCACTTAGTACAGCTAGTATCATTTTTAGTTTAAAATCTTTCATTTAGAATTATATCATGTTAAAATTCCTTATGCGCAAACTTATTATTATATTTATATTTTTAACTAATATTTATGGAATGGAACCTATTTTAGCAATTCTTCATAGTATAGATTCAAATGAAATTCAAGAGTTCAATATTGGAAACTATAATTTTTATTGTCAGCCTTATGGGGTTGTAGCTGTAGAGAGCCTACATAGACGTTCATCTTCAAACTCAAGATGTCAAAAAAGCATAAATGAGTTTTATAAAAAAAAAACAAATTTAAAATACTTTACTAATAATATTTTATATTTAAAACAAAGATATCATATAAGTTTTAAAGATGCAAAGTGTATATTATATGCAAAAGGTGATGTTAGTTTGTCAGAATTACTTCTCAAACAAGGTTTAGCAGTGTTAAAACCATTATTTAAGGATGAAGAGTTTATATATAGATTTAAAATATCCCAACAACAAGCTAGAATAAACAAGAATGGTATATGGGGCACTAATATACGTAAAGAATGTATATCAGAACTTTTAAAAAGATAAATTAAGAGGGTTCTGAAGTCATATATACCCAAAACTCCTTGTGCGAATAACCCCTATTCAAAAAGTATACTTGTAAAATAGTAACTCTATAAAGTGTAATAGCCATTTTTGCAAATGGTATTAATATGCTTATGCTTACTAATAGTGCTTGTTCTTTGTCACCTTTAGATTGTATCATATCTTGAATACCTATGTTTTTACTTAAATATATCCCAAAAAGAATAGAAAATAAAAAGTTTAAAATCAGTCCAAAAACTATATATGCTATAAAATCTTGTTCATACATACCAGCTATCATATTATATTTGATCCTTATTATATAATCTAAATAAAATTAAGATTATAGTTCTTATTAAATTYKRTMAMWKTWWTWWYAMYMTTARWWRRYWTTKYWAWTMWWWWGYWKWTAKWKKWWTWKKMKKWWMWRAKRWWSYARATGGTATTAAAGAAGCTATAAAAAATATAATATTATTAGAAAATGGCCACTTAGATTCATTCCATGCTACTATAAGTAACATACAAAAAGCTATAAACAAAACACCGTGCAGCATTCCAGCAATTTTTACTGCTATAGTTATACCTAATAAATATTTCATTGGCATTGCAACAAATAATAAAAAAAGGTATGAATAACCTTCGATAGTATTAATTAAAGAAAAATTTTGTATTTTTTTGTTAATCATTTAGTCTCCTATGTAAATTTATCATGATTATATAATCAAAAAGTAACAATTAGGATACTTTTAAAAATATAAAAATAAATTCAAAACTTTTTTAAACATCTTTATAATATAATGCTCGCAAATTATATTAATAAAGGTATATTTATGGAGACTAACCTCATTTTAGAAGGTTTTAAATTTATGGGTTTAGGAATGGGTACTGTATTTGCGTTCTTAATCGTATTAATATTAATGATGAACATAATGTCAAAAATATTAAATAAATTTTTCCCAGAAGTGCAGCCAAGTATAAGTGCTCCAAAGGCAAATGCTCAAAAAGATAATAAAAAGGTTGTTGCGGCAATTACAGCTGCGATTAAACATCATATAGAAGGTTAAGGAATAATATGGCTAAAAAATTTATAGATGTAATGGATACAACTTTTAGAGATGGCTTTCAGTCGGTTTTTGGTGGTCGTGTATTGATGGATGATTTTTTTCCAGCAGTAGAGGCGGCAAAAACAGCAGGAATTAATCACTTCGAATTTGCTGGTGGGGCAAGATTTCAATCTTTATACTTCTATCTTCGTGAAGATGCATTTAAAATGATGGATAGATTTCGTGAAATAGTTGGACCAGATGCAAACTTACAAACACTAGCTCGTGGTGTAAATACAGTAATGCTAGATACTGGTTCTAAAGAGTTAATTGACTTACATGCAAAAATGTTTAAAAAACATGGGACTACTACTATTCGTAATTTTGATGCACTAAATGATGTTGAAAATCTTAAGTATTCAGGTGAAAGAATTCATCACCACGGTCTTAAACATGAAGTAGTAGTTACAATGATGGACTTACCTCCAGGATGTCATGGTGCCCATGGTATTGATTTTTATGAAAAAACTCTTAGAGATATTTTAGATAGTGGAATTCCTTATAGTTCTATCTGTTTTAAAGATGCATCTGGTACTTCAAATCCTCAAAAAGTATTTGATACTATTAAAATGGCTCGTGGTCTAGTACCTGAGGGTACACATCTACGTCTACATACGCATGAGACTGCTGGTGTATCTGTATCTGCATATATGGCAGCTTTAGAAGCTGGTATTGATGGTATAGATATGGCTGCAGCTCCAGTATCTGGTGGAACAAGCCAACCTGATATTTTAACTATGCTTCACGCTACTAAGGGTATGCATTATGACCTTGGTGGTTTAGAAATTGGTAAAATACTTACATATGAGAAAGAATTACAAAACTGTTTAGCTGATTATTTTATACCACCTGAGGCTACAATGGTGTCACCTCTTATTCCATTCTCACCAATGCCAGGTGGTGCTTTAACTGCAAATACTCAAATGATGCGTGATAACGATATCTTAGATAAATTTCCAGAAGTAATTGCAGCTATGCAAGAGGTAGTAGAAAAAGGTGGTTATGGTACATCTGTAACACCAGTATCTCAATTTTATTTTCAACAAGCACTTAACAATGTAATGCAAGGTCCTTGGAATGCAATAGCCCCTGGATACGGGAAAATGGTACTTGGATACTTTGGTAAGACTCCAGTAGCTCCAGACCCAGAGATTATAAAAATTGCATCTGAAAAATTAAAATTAGAACCTACAACTGAAAAGGCTTTAGATTTAGCTGATGCTGATGAGACAAAATCTCTTCAACATGCTATTAATGAACTTAAAAAAGAAGATTTAGAGATTACTGAAGAAAATATTTTCATAGTAGCATCTTGTCAAGACAAAGGTATAGCATTTTTAAAAGGTGAAGGTGAACTTAATGTTCGTAAAATATCAGAAATGAAAAAAGATTGTGAAGGAAGTGAAAATATGGGTAATGGAAATTATACAGTAGTAGTAGATGGTCAAAAGTTTAGTGTTCAAGTTGCAGAAGGTAATGCAGATATTCAAGTAGTAGCTGTAGACGGTGAACCTGCTTCAACTCCATCTTCAGCACCAACAGGTGAGGGTGAAGATGTAAAAGCATTACTTCCAGGTAATGTCTGGAAAATAGTAGCTAATCCAGGCGATAGTATTTCTAAAGATGGTGTAATTATGATTTTAGAATCTATGAAAATGGAAATTGATGTGCTTGCTCCATGTGACGGTGTAGTTCAATCTATTAATGTTAACACAAATGATAAGGTTGTCGAAGGACAAGTCTTAGCAGTTATAGGTTAATTGAATGAAGTTATTAGTTTTAAAATTTTTAGCTTTATTTATGCTTCTTAGTGCTACTAATGTTTTTGCTAACGCTAGTGCCCATAATTTAGAAGAGTTATCTATGCATAAAGAAGAAACTTATCAATCTAAACCTTTTTCAGAAATGATAACAGGGTTTTTAGCATCAACTGGTATTAGTGCTTTTATAAATCCTAATCCAGATGAATTAAGTTCAGACGGTAAAGCTATGAGTGATTTCCATAAATCATGGGGTCGTGTAATTATGATTCTAATTACTTTTTTACTGTTTTATTTAGCAATTAAAAAAGGTTTTGAGCCACTTTTACTTTTACCTATCGCATTTGGTGGATTACTAGCCAATATCCCTGTTGCGGGTATTGCAGGTGAACACGGATTTTTAGGTGTGATTTACAATATGGGTCTATCAAATGAGATGTTCCCTATTATTATTTTTATGGGAGTTGGTGCAATGACTGACTTTGGTCCACTTTTATCAAATCCTAAAACAGCCTTACTTGGTGGAGCTGCCCAGTTTGGTATTTTTGGAACTTTAGTTGGTGCAGTTGCCCTGTCCCAAGCTGGTTTCGTTGACTTTACTCTTCAACAAGCAAGTGCAATTTCAATTATTGGTGGGGCTGATGGTCCGACATCTATATTTATTGCATCTAAGTTAGCACCTGAGTTATTAGGGGCTATTGCAGTTGCATCTTACTCATATATGGCTATGGTTCCGATTATTCAACCTCCTATTATGAAAGCATTAACTACTGAGGCTGAACGTAAAATTAGAATGACTACACTTCGTCATGTATCTCGTTTAGAGAAGCTGATTTTTCCAATATTGGTTCTTGTTTTAGCTATATTAGTACTTCCAGAGTCAACACCACTAATTGGTGCATTTATGTTTGGTAACTTCTTAAAAGAATCAGGTGTAGTTGAGCGTTTAAATGATACTTTACAAAATTCACTTATAAATATTGTTACTATTTTCTTAGGTCTTGGTGTTGGTTCTAAACTTGCAGCTGATCAGTTCTTAGTCCCTGAAACTATGTTTATTATGGCTCTTGGTATTATTGCATTTTCTGTAGGTACTGCAGCTGGTGTCATTATGGCTAAGATTATGAATATGTTCCCAGGACATAAAATAAATCCACTTATAGGTTCAGCTGGTGTATCAGCTGTACCTATGGCAGCTCGTGTATCAAATAAGGTTGGTATGGAGTATGACAAAACTAATATGCTTTTAATGCATGCAATGGGTCCAAATGTTGCAGGTGTTATTGGTTCAGCTGTTGCAGCTGGTGTACTTATCTCTCTTTTTCAGTAGAGATATGTAACTTACAAGAGATTTTATCTCTTGTAAGTATTTTTTTAACTTATTTTTTTAATCTTTATTCTTATTCATTAGCTCTATAATTAATGGGATAATATCATGACTTTTAGTCTTATCTATAAAGCCATCAGCACCTAGTAATTCAGCTTCTCTTTTATTATTTTGACCAGTCATTGAAGAGTTTACAATTATAGGTATCTCTTTTGTTATAGGGTTGTCTTTTAAAATCTTAACTACTGTAAATCCAGACATCTCAGGCATCTCAATATCTGAAATAATAGCAGGAATAAGAGAAGTCCTATCACCAAGGCTATCTATATAATCAATAAGTCTTTTACCATTATCAAATATTTTAATTTTAATATTTGCATTTCTAAAAATATGAGTTAAATGTTTTTGTGCAGTTTTTGAATCTTCAGCTATTAAAACTACACCATCACGAAGTGATTTTGGAACTTCAAGCTCATTTAGGTTAGTTGGAGATTCAGATACATCAACCATGGCTTGAGGTATTACATCTGCTAAAAGTTTTTCATAGTCTAGAACTAAACAAAGGCTACCATCTTCTAGTCTGGTATCATTTATAACCACTCCATCATTGTTAAGCCTATAAGAATCTGGTGAATGCATCTCATTCCAGTTCTTTTTTATAACCCTAAATGCTGACATAATTCTAAGTCCAATAATTATTCCATTAAAATCACAAATAAGTATATTTGATTTTTTAATTTCCTCTTTATTTAGACTAACATTTAACCAAACTGGCAAGTTTAAAATTGGTATTTGTAAGCCACGAAGAACTATAGTGCCTTCAAGTAATAAATGTGAAGATGGAATTTGAGTCAAAAAATGATTCTTTGCTTCAACTACCTCTCTAGTTTTAAAAACATTAATTGCATAAAAGGCAGAATTTTCTTTATCACTAACTCTAAAAACTAATAGCTGAAGTTCATTGTTTTTTGCTAGGTTCGTTGCAGCATCAACATTATCTAAAATAGACATATATTACCTTTAATTATTACTTACCCAATACTACCCTAAATATTATGATATATTCTTGAATATTAATAATCAAATGCTAGAATTATAGATTATAATAATAATGAAGGTTGTAAAAATGAAAATATTATTAGCATTAATCTTAGTCATAAGTATATCTTTTGCTAAAGTTTATTATGCAAAGGTAGAACCATTTGAAGTTAGAAACATATCTTCAAATGTATCAGGTTTAGTGATGTATGCAAACGAGGATTTAATTGGTACAAGATTGTCATCTAAACCTTATATACGTATAGATGATAAACTTGATATTAAAGAGTTACAATATATAGAGGACAAACTAGAATATTTAAGAAAAATAGTTGATGTAAATAATAAGGTTTTAGATAATTTATCACGTTCATTAGAGAAAAAAAGACAAAACTACTCTAAGGTAGTAGCTTTAAAATTTAAATCATCTGTTGAAAAAGATAAAGAGTATTATGATTTAATTGCAAATGAAAACTCTAATTTAAATACTCAAAAAGAGATAGAAAATTTAAAAGTTCAAATTACAGATTTAAAACTTAGACGTGCATACCTACAAAGAAGCATAGATGATAAAAGATTAATTGCAGATGGTTTTGTACTTTATAATCTATTAGTGAAACCAGGTCAGGTTGTAGGTATATCAACTCCACTTGCAAAGGTTGCAGATGTATCAAAGGCTAAACTAACTATATACCTCGATGAAGCAGATGTAGTAAATGTAAAAAAGAAACTTGTATACATAGATGGTAAAAAAACCTCATATAAGGTTTCAAGAGTTTTAAGTATAGCTGATAGTATAAATATATCTAAGTATATGGCTCAGATAATTATGCCATCACCAAAACTTTTCTCAAAACTAGTAAAAGTTGAATTAGTTAAGGAACAGATTAGTGAATAGTTCTACAGCTTGTCCACTTGATTGTTATGATGCATGTGAGATAGAAGTTAAAAATGATAAATTAAAGGGTATTAAAAGAGCACATACCCAAGGTTTTTTATGCCCAAATTTAAATCATTATGAAGATTATGAGACTATAAAATACCCAAGCTATAAGGGTGAAGAGATTAGCATGCAGGATGCTTTGTTAAAATTAGAGAAGATGTTAAGTTTTACACCAAAAGATGAAATACTTCATTATAAGGGTCATGGAAATTTTGCTTTAATGCAAGATGTTACTTCTCACTTTTTTGCTTCTTATGGAGCTACTTTAACTGATGGTAGCTTATGTGATGGTGCTGGTGAAGCTGGAATTATAGAGGGTAGGGGTTCAAATAAAAATATGCCAATATCAGAGATAGCAAAATCTGATATTGTAATATTTTGGGGAAGAAACCCTCATGCTACTTCATCTCACCTGCTTCCACTTATTAAAGATAAAAAGATTATAGTTATTGATCCTGTTAAAACTGATATAGCAAAAATAGCTGACTTACATATACAGATAAAAGCTCACGGTGACTTGTTCTTAGCTATGCTTCTTAGTAGATTTTTATATATAGAAAATTCTTATGATGAAGAGTTTGTAAAAAAATATGCAAGTGAATATGAAGAATATTATGAACTAACTCAGGGTGTAAGAATTAGACTTATTTTAGAACAAATTGACTTAACTCTTGGTGATATTGGAAATATTTTAGAGTTAGTACATGGCAAAAAAGTAGCTATAGTTTGTGGAGTTGGTATACAAAAATATAGTGATGGTGCTGATGTTATGCGTTCTATTGATGGTTTTGCAGCTATGCTTGGTCTTTTTGGAAAAGAGGGATGTGGTGTAGCTTATTTAGGTGCCTCTAGGGATCTAGTGAATAACCCATTTGAGACCCAAGCAAAAAAAGTATCTAAGGTAAATACTAGGTTTGAAGACTTTAAAACTGTATTTATTCAAGGTGCTAATCCTTTATCTCAAATGCCAGATTCACTAAGAGTAAAAGAATCTATTTCTAAGGTAGAAAATGTAGTTTATTTTGGACTTTATGAAAATGAAAGTTCAGAGGCAGCTGACTTAATAATTCCAGCTAAAAGTTTTTTACATAAAGATGATATACGCACATCTTACTCACATAATGCTATGATGAATATGCATAAGCAATCTGATTGTGAATTTGGTATATCTGAATATGATTTAAGTAAGTATTTATGTGATACTTTTGATATAGAGTTAAAAGAAGAGTTATATTATATAAACCATTTTAAAGAGTTTTCAAAAGAAGATACTACTGGCATTAGTTATGTCAAAGGTAGAGAAAATATACCATATCAAGATGGTTTTGATACTCAAACACAAGAGTTTTGTTTCTTAGAAGATATTGATTCTAAAATGCCAGATGATAGTAAACTATCTTTAATTACATCTAAGAGCAGTAGAAGTTTGAACTCACAATTTAAAAGAGATACAAAGGTATATATTAATAGTTCTTTAGGTTTTACAGATGGTGAATTTATTAGGATAAGTTCACAAAATGGAAGTGTAGAACTTGAAGTACAAAATAATGATGATGTAAGGTCTGATTCAATACTTATATACAGCGGGACTAAAGGTTTAAATAACCTTACATCATCAAGACACTCTATTGAAGGTAAAAGTGCTATATATCAAGAGGATAGGGTGACTATAAGTCATGTGTAAATATATTATAGAGTTATTTATGTTATTATACAAGAATTAATTTACTATAAAAATTTGGATAAAAAATGAATATAAAAGAACTGGATGAAAAATATGTCTTGCCTACTTATGCAAGGTTTGATGTAGAGTTTGTTAGTGGTAAAAATTCTAGACTTATTGATAGTGATGGAAAAAACTATATAGATTTTACCTCAGGAATTGGAGTTACAAGTGTTGGTCATGCGAATGAGCGTGTCAACTCTGCAATAAGTGAGCAAATATCAAACCTAACTCATACTTCAAACCTTTATCATATTGGCCCTCAGGCAAAAGTTGCGCAAAAGTTAGTAGAGGCCTCTGGCATGGATATGCAATGTTTTTTTGGCAATAGTGGAGCTGAAGCCAATGAAGGTGCTATTAAAATAGCTAGAAAATATGGCGAGATTAATGGTGAGATTAAAAAATATAAAATTATAACTCTAAATAATTCATTCCATGGTCGTACAATTACAACTATAAAGGCTACTGGACAAGAAATTATGCATAACTATTTTGGACCATTCCCTGATGGTTTTGTATACGCAGATACAATTGATGATGTAAAAGACTTACTTGATGATCATACCTGTGCAGTTATGATTGAACTAGTTCAAGGTGAGGGTGGAGTTGAACCTCAAGATAAAAAAAAGGTTCAAGACCTAGCTAAATTATTAAAAAAAGATGGAATTTTATTAATAGTAGATGAAGTTCAAACTGGTGGATACCGTACAGGTGAATTTTTAGCTTCAATTGTTTATGATATACAACCAGATATAATTACCTTGGCTAAAGGTATAGGCGGTGGGGTGCCAGTTGGTGTAGTTATGACATCTTTAAAAGGGGTACTTACCGCTGGTGACCATGGTTCTACTTTTGGTGGAAATTTTTTAAGTACTAGTGCAACATTTGAAGTTATGGAAATTTTAGGTGAATTACACAGAAGTTCTAAACTAGCAGATACTATAAAATATTTTAATGAAAAATTAGAAGAACTATATACTAATCATAAAGATAAGTTTATAAAAAAAGTAGGAATTGGTCTTATGTGTGGTTTACGAGTTAAAGATTCTGATACATTAGCTAGTATTTTAAATTCTGCAAAAGAAAATGGTGTCATGGTTTTAAAAGCAGGAAGAAATACTTTAAGATTTTTGCCAGCAATAACAATAACAAAAGAGGAAATTGATGAAGGTTTTACCGCTCTTAATCGCGCTATTAGTTCTATCTAATTCTTTAGTATTTGCCGATGATACATTAGATTTATACATATCTGATATTAAAAAAGATAAGTTTAAATATGATTATGAAAAAAATGATGCCCAGAGTTCTCTGCTTCGTGATTCTTGGCTTGCACCATTAAAGTTAAATTATAGTTATTCTAAAAGTAACCCTTACAATACAAAGCAAACACAAGAGAGTGCTAATATAAAAATGGATCAAAAAATCTTTCAAAGTGGTGGGATTTATTATGGTATTAAGTATGCAAATGCTTCAAAAAAATATATAAACTATACTATTGACGTTGCAAAAAGAAAGTTAGTAAAAGATACTATTTCAACCTTGATGCAAATAAAGCAGATGGACTTTAAAATCAGTAAACAAAAATTGCAAATACAAAATTCAGATATTTCTTTACAACAGAAAAAAGAACAATATTTAAATGGACAGTTAGATTCTGGTTTTTTAGATAATGCTATAATTGAGAGAAATATTGTAATACAAGGCTTATATGATATAGAAACAAATAAGCAAAAATTGATATCAGCATTTCAATCAATAAGTGATATGGAATATGAAAAAGCATATATACCAAACTTAAAAATGCTTTCAAAAGATGAGTTTTTGAAGTTTAATATTGTGCTAAGTATGWMAKWKWRTSAARWWRMAAAAAATGATTATTTTAAAAATGTGACTATAGCTAAGTATTTACCGGTATTTAATGTTACTGCTGGATATAATTGGCAAAAAAGCTCTTCACAATCTTTTAATGGAGGGATTAGCCTGCCACCTTCAAAAACAACTTATTACAACTATGGTTTTAAAGTATATATTCCATTAGATATTAATACTTTTAGAGATATACAAAGTTCTAAGGTTGATTATTTAAAAGCTAAAGTAAATATTATAGATAAACAAAAAGAATTAACTGCAATTTATGAACAGGTTATGCAAAATATAGAAAATCTTCAAAAGAAAAAAGAACTAAGTATAGAAAATGAAGAGATTTATGAAAGTTTATTATCTGATACAAAAGAGATGTTTTCAGCTGGGTATAAAACGAAGTATGATGTAGACTTACTTCAAAATTCAGTAAATATTCAAAAAATGGATGTAAAAATTTACGAGATAGATAAACAATTAGAATTATTAACATTATATGAGATGTACAAAAATGAAATTTAGCGAATATATGACGGAGTGGTTGTATGGTGAGAATGGATACTATGCTACTTATAAAAATATAGGTAAGCAAGGTGACTTTTATACAGCTGTAAGTACTAGTAAGTTTTTTGGTGGATGTATAGCTAAACATATTATCTCTTTAGTTAATGATGGCTTCTTACAAAAAGATGCAACTATTTGTGAAATTGGTGCCCATCATGGTTATTTCTTAGCTGATGTTATAGAATTTATTTATACATTAGAAGCAAAATTACTAAGTACTTTAAAATTTGTAATTATTGAAAGGTTTGAAGACTTACAAGAGTTTCAAACAAAGTATTTTGAGAAGTCTTTTGGTGATGTAGTCTCTTTAACTCATTATAAGTCCTTAAGTGAACTAAAATGTGATAATGCATTTTTTATAGCAAATGAAATATTTGATGCCTTTCCCTGTGAACTTTACTTTAAGGGTAAGACCGCAAGGGTAGATGGACATACAATAAAATTTGATGTAGATAATGAGTGGGTAAAAGAAAAAGCAAAACTTTATTATAAAGATAGAGGTGAGATAGCTGTTGGTTATGAAGAATTTGCAAAAGAGATGGCAGATTCTTGTAAAAAGTTTGAATTTATGAGTTTTGACTATGGTGAGATGACTGCACGTCCTGATTTTTCTCTGCGTATATATAAAAAACATGAGGTAACTCCTTTTTTTGATGAAAATATAAAAAGAGATGAACTTTTTGCAAAGTCGGATATTACCTACGATGTAACATTTGCCCATGTTAAAGATGCTTATGAGTCTGCTGGAGTTAAGTTTATAGAGTTAAAGGCTCAAATGGTAGCCTTAATAGATATGGGAATATTAAATCTTTTAGAGATTCTAAAAGATAATGTTGAAGATAAGATATATGAACAAGAACTTCAAAAGGTAAAAGTTCTAATTATGCCAAACTTCTTGGGTGAGAGATTTAAAATGATTAGATTTAGAAAAAATTAAAATTTAAAGTGCTTCAAGCATCTTTTTTAACTCATCAGGTCTATTTGAATTTTTAATAGCATTTTCTTTTGAAATAATATTTTTTTTAAGAAGATTAAATATCTCTACAGTTTGTGTAGTCATATTTGTTTCTTTTTGGTTTAGTTGCATTTGAGAGTATAGTTGATGTACCTTATCTTCTCTTATAAGATTATTTATAGCTGGGTTAGCTATAAGTATCTCTTGGACAGCTACTTTGCCACCGCCAATTACAGGGATAAGTGATTGTGATATTATAGCTACAAGTGATGCAGCAAGCTGGGCACGGACTTGAGCTTGTTCATCACCCTGAAATACATCAATAATACGATTAATAGTACCAGGTGCTGAGTTTGTATGAAGTGTACCAAAAACTAAGTGACCAGTTTCAGCTGCTGTTAAAGCTGCACCAATAGTTTCAGCATCACGCATCTCACCAATAAATATAATATCTGGATCTTGTCTTAATGCATGTTTTAAGGCTTCTGCAAAAGAATTAGTATTAGTACCAACATCTCTTTGAGAAAACAAAGATTTTTTATTTTTATGAACAAATTCAACCGGGTCTTCAATAGTTATAATATGACGTTTTTCAGTAATATTTATTTCATTAAGCATTGATGCTAAGGTTGTAGACTTACCAGAACCAGTGGGACCAGTTACAAGAATTAAACCTCTTTCTTTTTTAATCAGTTCTTTAAAAATTGGGTTATTGTTATATTTATCTAAAGATGGAACTTCTAAAGGAATCATACGAAATGCACATCCAATACCATATATAGTATGGTAATAATTAGCACGAAAACGTCCAATACCATCAAGCTCAAAAGAAAAATCAAGTTCTAACTTATCCTCAAAGTCTTTTTTCTGTTTATCAGATATTAGAGAGTAAGACATCTCTTCAATGTCTATTGCTTCTAAAACAGGGAGGTCTAATGGTTTTAATTCTTTATCTATTCTAATTTGCGGTTCACTACCAACAACTAAATGTAAGTCAGATGAGCCGTAATGGAGTACACTCTTTAGAAGCTTTTTTATATCAATTACATCTTTTGTTTCTGGATTCATAAAAATACCTTAGTATAATTTTCCTCATTAAATCCAATAATAATCTTATCTTTGTATTCAATAACTGGTCTTTTAATCAGAAGATTTTGCTTAGATAACCAATCAATTTTTTCATTATCGTTTAGGTTTAATTCTTTTAGTTTAAAAGTTTTATATGTAGTACTTCTAGAGTTAAATAGTAGCTTCATATCTATTTGAGTAAGCCAATGTTTTATACAACTAGAATCTACTGGTTTAGTTTTAAAGTCTTGAAGACTAAACTCTAAATTGTTTTTTTTAAAAAAGCTTAATGCTTTTTTAACACTATCACAGTTTTTAATTCCATAAATTTTTATCATATTACTCAATAATTTTTGGAACGATAAAAAAATTGTCACCGCTAAGTGGAGCATTTTTAATTATATCTTCATTAATTTGTGAATTACACGCTGGTATATCTTCACGAAGTCTTGTAGAGTTGTCATTCATAGCAAAATTTCCATCAACACCATCAGTGTTAAGTTCACTAAGGTTATCGACAAAACTCATAATTTCAGACAACTGCCCAATAATCTCTTCTCTTTTATTGTCATCTATTTTTAAWRMTGANTMGNYWWWYAAGNWWWAKTTNAATNNMWGASATMWTSWMCYWGCANMTWAWTYMTTAWTNNGTAATCATATTTTATTACTTTTATATTCTTTACATAATTGTAACAAAAAAAATCTATCTATTTGATGAAAGTTTAACGAAATATGCGATATTATTTTACACTTTTAGAAATTGAAGGATTTTGGTTGAGTTTAAAAGAGAATATTGAAATGGTAAAAGAGGAGCTAAACTCCGAAGAAAAGTTTTTTGAAAAAGCTGTTATAACTGAAAAGTTTGTTAAAAAATATAAAAAACTTCTTATAACGTTAGTTTTAGCTGTAATAGTTGTTATTGCTGCCAATATAGCATATAATATTAATAAACAAAACCAAGTGTCAGAGGCTAATGAAGCCTTAGCAATTTTATCTAAAGATTCCAAAAACTATAATGCATCTGCTGAACTTAAGTCCTTAAGTCCAAACTTATATGATGTATGGTTGTTTTCTCAAGCTATAGCAAATAAAGACTTAACTACACTGGATAAATTGAAAAACTCAAATACTTTGATAGTTAGTGATTTAGTATCTTATGAGTTAGCACAAAATGCAAAAGATGCATCTGCATTAAATGATTACTCTTTAAAACAAGGTGCAATATTTAAAGATCTAGCCTTAGTTCAATCCGCAGTATTGCTTATAAATGACAATAAAATAGACGAAGCTCATGAAAAATTATCTAGTATATCTACTAATTCGACTTTATATAAGTTAGTACAAGCTCTTTCTCATTACGGGGTGAAATAAATTGAAAATATTATCTTTAATTATTATAACTCTTATGAGTATATTTTTTAGCGCATGTTCATCAAAAGAGGTATATAAACCTAATACAGTAAAAGACGACTGGAATAATTATGGAGATATAGATGGWAATATTATAAATGTATCTTCAACTGCAGCATTATTAGAGAATAGAAAAGTTCTTATTGGCTCTAAAATCCTTGATGTAAGTGTAGCAGAATCTTATAAATTACTTGGTTTTAGTGATGGTTGGGTTATAAGTGCAAATATGGATGGAGATATAAGACTACAGTTTTCAGCAGATAAATCATTGAAAAAGAACTTTAAACTTAAAAAAACTATAGCATCAGCTAGTATAAAAGATGATGTATTAGCAGTTTTATTTATAAATAATGATATGGAACTTTATTCTATATCTACTGGTAAATTATTATTAAAAGAGCAAGGAAATGCTCCAATTGTTGTAAACTCTAAAATTGTAAGTCCTCATTTTATGGATGACTTAGTTTTATTTTTTACTCTTGATGGAAAAGTGGTTATTATAAGTCTAAAAGAAAAGAAAAAACTACGTACAGTTATTGTAAGTAGCGAAGAATATTTTAATAATATAATTTATTTTAATGTAGTTGATGGAAAAATTATAGCTGCAACTGGTCATAAAATATTAGCAATGAGTGAAAAAGAGTTAAGAGTAAAATATGATATTAGAGATGTTATTTATGATGATGGTAATATTTATATAACAACTAAACAAGGTGAGATAGTATCCCTTACATCTGATTTGAAATATAATAAAAAAATCAAGTTTCCTTTTGCTCACTTTTTAGGAATGGTAGCTACTAAAGATAAAATATATGTTTTAGAAAAAGAGGGTTATATAATAGAACTTTCAAAAGATTTACTAGAATATAATGTATATGATGTAGATGTATCAGAAGGTTATGTTTTTGTTGCAGATAAAGTTTTTTATGTAAATGATGAGTATATTTCAGCAGAAGTAGAAAAATAGAAATACTAATATGTCCAATGAGCTAGAAGCTTTTTTAGAGTATATAAGTGTAACAAAGGCACTTAGTAAAAGAACTATAGAGGCATATACAAGTGATTTGAATATAATAGAGGCAGACTTAAGCAAGTCCTTAGTTAATTTAGATTCTAAATCACTTTTTAATTTATTAGCAAAATATAAAAATAAAAGAACTCTTAATAGAAAACTATCCTCAGTTAATGCTTTTTTTGATTTTTGTTATAAGAGCGATTTTAGAGAGAATAAAACAAAATTTATACTTTCTAAACTTCCAAAACTTTTACCAAAATTTCTTTCTTATGAAAAAATTGAAGCATCATTAAACCTTATTGATAGAAGTTCATGGATAGGTAAACGTGATTATGCTTTGATTTTATTTTTATATGCAACTGGAGCTAGAATTAGTGAATGCTTATCTCTTCGTTTAGAGGATATACAAGATGAGTGGTTATATATTAGGCATGCTAAGGGTGAAAAAGAGCGTATAGTGCCAATAGCTAAAGTAGCAAAAGATGCTATAATGGAGTATATGTATGAGTTTAAGACAAAAGAGTTTGTGTGGTTAAACTACCAAGGTAATGTACTTAGTAGAATCTCAGCGTATAAGATTACTCAAAAATACCTTGGTGTATCACCCCATGTACTAAGACACTCTTATGCAACCTCACTTATAAGTGGTGGAGCTGATTTAAGGGTAGTTCAGGAGTTATTAGGTCATGCCTCTCTTTTAACAACTCAGATTTACACACACATACAAAAACATGAACTTAAAGAGACTGTAGATGTATGTCATCCAATGGCGAGAGGATAGGTTATTAAGATGGAATATAGTCAAATAAATAATAAAATTTACTCAAAAGCTTTTTTGAGATCTTTATTTTTAGTACAAAATAAGTGGCATCAACATGGAATCTTTATCCATACCCTAGGGGTTATTTATTATGCAGTGCTTGGTGATGGTATGAAATTTTTCGCAGCTGCTTTATTACATGATGTTGGAAAACCTTTTTCTGCATTTGTAAAAGATGAAGAGGATGAAAAGTTTAATGAGTATAGTTTTACAGATCATGAAGAAAGAAGTTATCAAATAATAAAAAATTGGCCTTTTGTAAGCCAATATACAAAAAATATAGTACGTTATCATTATCTTATTCGTGATATTAAAAAATCTAAAACAGAAAATCTAGCTAGGTATGTAGAAAAAAAAGAGATATGGGATTCTTTAGATAAGGATATGCAAACAGATTTAGAAAGATTTTTAATACATGATGATAGAGGCAAAGGCAAAAAGAAAAGATAGATTTTGATATAATAATATAATTTTATAAAATAGTAAGGTTTGTGTATTGATTGATTTAGAGAGTAAAAATATAAAGCAGCAAAAACTAGATGAGTTGAAAAATATTTTTCCAGAAATTTTTGCAGATGAAACAATAAATTATACAAAATTAAAAGATATCTTAGGTAATTTGATTGAAGAATCTAAAACTGAGCACTATAGTTTTAGCTGGAATGGAAAAAAAGATTGTTATAAAACAATAAAAGCTAGAACTAACGCTACATTAAAAGTTGATACAAGTCATTCTGAACTAGATTTAGAATCTAATAATAATGTTTTCATAGAGGGTGATAACTTAGAAGTTTTAAAGCTACTTCAAAACGCATACCACAAAAAAATTAAAATGATTTACATAGACCCACCTTATAACAAAAACAAAGATTTTGTGTATAAAGACACTTGGGGTGATACAATAACAAACTATCATATTCAAACAGACCAGCTAAGAGAAGAAGGCTACACATCTACTAAAACCAAAAGCACAGGAAGACGTCATACAAACTGGCTAAATATGATTTATCCAAGACTTTGGTTAAGTAGAAATTTGCTTAAAGATGATGGAGTTATTTTTGTAAGTATAGATGATGATGAAATTCATAATTTACGTAAGGTTATGGATGAGATTTATGGGGAAGAGAATTTTGTGGCTTGTAGTGTATGGCAAAAAAAATATGGTCCGGCTAATGACGCTAAATGGATTTCAGCTACTCATGAATATGTACTTGTTTATGCTAAAAATATAGAGTTTTGGAGACCTGGATTATTAGTAAGAAATGAATCTCAATTATCTGCATTCTCAAATCCAGATGAAGATTCAAGAGGTATATGGAGAGCAAGTGATTTATCAGTAAGAACATATAACAAAAAATGTGATTATGAAATAGTTTCTCCTAGTGGTAGTATATTTAATCCTCCAGCTAGTCGTGCATGGGCTGTAAATAAAATAAAGTTTGAAGAATTATTAAAAGATAATAGAATTACTTTTGGGAAAGAAGGCACTGGACGACCAATGTTTAAGAAGTTCTTATCAGAAGTTAAAGAAGGAATAACTCCTGAAACTTGGTGGTCTAGAGAAAAAGCAGGTGATAATAAAATAGCTAGATATGAAATTAAAGATATATTTCCTGAGAATATCTTTGAAACTCCAAAACCATCTAAATTAATAAATTTAATGCTTAATATTGCTAATACATCGTATGATGATATTGTTCTAGATTTCTTCGCAGGAAGCGGAACAACTGCCCATGCGGTAATGGACTTAAATCAAGAAGATGAAAAAAATGGAAAGATAGGAAATAGAAAATATATTTTAGTGCAACTTCCAGAAGCTACAGATGAAAAAAGTGTAGCCTATAAAGCTGGATATAAAAAGATAAGTGATATAACAAAAGCAAGAGTTATTAAAGTTATAGATAAGCTAAATTATAAAGATGGTTTTAAATCATTTTACCTAGATAACTCAAACTTTCAGATGTTTAAAGAGATGAAAAAACGACCAAATGAGAGTTTAGAAAGTATTGAAAAGATGCTTAAAATGTCTATGTTTCATGAAAATATTTTAACGCAAGATGCTAAAGAATTAGACTTGGTTTATGAAGTAGGTTTAAAAAATGCTTTTACTCTAAGTGCTGAGATTAAAGAGATGAAAACTGATAAATATAACTTTATAGTTTTAAGTGAAGATGAAAGSGTATTTTATTTTTGTTTTGATAAAGAGATATCTAATGATATAGTCCAAGAGATAGCAAAAGATGCAAAGTTTGTTTGTTATGAAAAATCTTTGGGTGATAGTGTAAAACTAAATCTTCATACTAACCTTGATTTAGAGACTTTGTAGGAGCTTATATGTTAAAAAAATTATATATACATAATTTTAAAAGTTTTTGGCATAGCCACTTTGAATTTGGGAAAGTTAATTGTCTTATTGCTCCAAATAATACTGGTAAAAGTAATTTAATAGAAGCTATAGAGTTTATTGATAATTTATTGTTTTCAAGAGATACGCAAGATTATAATCATAACTTTAAAGAACTAACTAATTATAGACATGATGAAAGTAATATTAAATTTGAATTAGAATTTGAACTTGAAAATAAAGTATTAGTATATTATGATTTATTTTATTACAAATATACTGTAAAGTTTAATATTACATTGGGAAAAATAAATAATATAGATTTAGAGCTTGATGGCTATATAAAAAGTATAAAAATAGATACAAATCATCATAAAGATATAAGTGCTCAAGCCTTCGGATTAAGAATATATGATGATTACTTAAATGAAACTAAAATTGAAAACTATGAAGATTATATTAATAAGCTAGATGCAAGTAGATATTCAAAGTTTAATTTTAAATATTCACTTAACACTTTATCATATCAGCTAGAAGCTTCTTTAAAAACAAAACAAATGGTTCAAAATATATTAGAACTGCAATTAAATACAAAAAATGAACTTATTAAGAATGTAGATTTTAAAAATATATTTAGTAAAAGAATTTTTAGTTCACATTATTTTCATGCGAATCTAATTAAAAATAATCCAGTTGAATCGAGTCCAGTTTTTTTAAATAAGTATGGTACAAATTTAATTGAATTTATTAGTGGGCAAGATAACGAAACTATTGAAGATATTTCAACTTCTATGATAGGTGAAGTTGAACAAGTGAATAGCATAAAAATAGTTGAAGCAGCATATAAAACACTTTTCTTTATTGAAGATGGAGAATATGAGGTTCCTTTGAAAAAAACATCAGATGGCACAGTTCATTTTTTAGCAATTATGAGTGCATTAATAGCAAGTGATAAAAGTGTAATAGCTATGATGTTTGAAGAGCCAGAACGACACATGCATATGAAAGTTTTATCTACTATTTTAAACACTATGAGAGATAGTAAATCTCAAATATTTTTTACAACTCATAGTGGAGAAATATTAAGAGAACTAAACCAAGATGAAATAATATTTTTATATAGAGACGAAGATACAGGAGATACAAAATCTTTAAATGCTTCAAGAATAAAACAATTAGATAAGATATTTAGAAAATATAAATATGAAATAAGTGATATTGTTAAAGATAGTGTATTAGGTTATATTGGAGATTTTAATGGCTAAATCTCATAAAGTGCTTGTATATGTTGAAGGTAAAAGTGAAGTTATATTTTTTAAACAATATTTTAATAAATATATAAAAGATAATTATGATATTAATATTGAATGTATAGAAGGTGATATAACAAGTTTTRAAAGAAATATACAAAGAGGGTTATATTTTGATTATAAAGAAATATTTGTTTTAAGAGATTTGAAAACTGAAAAAAAAGGTTATATAAACTACTATTGTATTGAAAATATGAAAAATGACTTTACAACTAAAAGGGAAAAGAGATTTTTATATAATATTGGTAGAAGTTATAAATTTATAGTTGTAAGCAATGAAATAGAAAGTTGGGCTTTAACATACAAAAGAGAGACTAATAATAGAAGTGAATGCCATTATAGAGAGATGTATACAGAGTTTAATTGCTCAAAAAAGACACTYTGTATGAAAAGATATACTGATAAACTAAAAAAAGAAGAATTAAAATTTGAAATAAACAATAATAAATCTTTCAAATATTTCATGGACAAGTTGATTTTATGCAAATAAAATACATCTCTCAGCCACACCAAACAAAAGCAATAAATTCAATAGTTGATTTATTTAGTGGACAAGTAAAACAAACAAGCGAGTATGATATTTTTGATGGTGAGGCAGTTTGTGCAAATAATTTTAGTTTAGATACAGACACAATTTTAGAAAACTTATTAAACATACAAAATCATAATAATATTAAAGAGAAAACTACTGTTTTAGAGAGTTTAGATTTTTCTATTGAGATGGAAACTGGTACTGGTAAGACTTATGTATATATAAAAACTATTTTAGAACTTTTTAAAAAATATGGATGGAATAAGTTTATTATCATAACTCCATCTATAGCAATTAAAGAGGGTGTTTTAAACTCTTTAAATAGTATGCAAAATCATTTTAAAAGTGAGTTTAATTTTCCTTATGAGTATTTTGAATATGATTCTTCACGACTTACTTTATTAAAACACTTTATTAGAGATGATAATCTTCAAATTATGATAATGACTATAGACAGCTTTAAGAGGGCAAATACTATACTAAATATGACGCAAGAAGGTTTTATCTCTACTCCAAAAAATAGTTTGCAAAAAACAAAATCAATTCTAATACTTGACGAACCTCAAAATATGGAAAGTGATTTAAGTAGAGACGCTTTAGATGAATTAAATCCACTATTTACACTTAGATTTTCTGCTACACATAAAAATTACTATAATCTTTTGTATTCTTTAACACCACAACAATCTTTACAACAAGGTCTTGTTAAGCAGATAGATGTTTGGGCACTTAGTGAAAATCAAACTATAAATGATGTTTATATAAATGTCTTAAAAATAGAGATAGATAAAAAATCAAAAAGACCAGTAGCTTCTCTTGAACTGATTTCTAAAAATAAAGATGAGTTTATAAAAAAAACTATCAAAATCAAAGGGAATGATAGTTTAAAAGATAAAACAAAGAATCCTATATATACTGGTTTTATAGTTAATGAAATTAGTTATAAAGATATGTTTATTCAATTTGAAAATAATTTGAAATTAGAAGTACATCAAATAAATGGGAAAGTAAAAAAACAAATACAACAAGAACAAATTAGTGATGCTATCAAACTTCATATGAGAAAATTTGAAGAGTTAAAGCAACAAAATATAAAAGTATTAAGCTTATTTTTTATAGATAGAGTAGCTAACTTTTTAAATGATGAAGATGGTTGGATGGAAAAATGGTTTTGTAATGAATTTGATAGATTAAAGCTTAACTTTGAAAGTTTTAAGACAATAGATTCAAAAGAAGTATACAGTTACTATTTTGCTAAACGAAAAACTGGTTTTGTAGATGAGTTGAAAAATAATGAAAGTGATAGAAAATTACAAAAACAAACATATGATTTGATTATGAAAAGCAAAGAAAAACTTTTAAGTTTTGAAGAAAAAACAAGTTTTATATTTTCACACAGTGCATTAAAGGAAGGATGGGATAATCCAAATGTATTTTTTATTACAACTCTAAATGATACTACATCACAAATGAAGAAGAGACAGATTTTAGGTCGTGGTGTTAGACTGTGCGTAGATAAATACGGAAATAGGGTTGAAGATAAAAATATAAATAGATTGACTGTAATTGTAAATGAAAGTTTTGAGGAATTTGCACGAGAATTACAAATTGAAAATGATGTAAGTGGTGTAAGCAGTAGTAACTTAAATAATGCAAAAAAAGATAAAAAGCATTCAGTATTAAAAACTGATTGGCTCAAAGAAAATAAGGAGTTTTTAGAGTTATGGGAAAAAATAAAATCTAAAACTATTTTTGAACTTATCTTAGATACAGGTAAGTATAAAAAACAAGTTATAAAAAAACTAAAGACAATAGAAACTAAAGAAAAAAAGATATTAAAACAGTTTGGAAATTTAAATAATAGTTATATAGAAGATGAAAAAAATGTAAAACTTGATTTTGAAGAGGTCTTACCTGACTTGGTTTCTATAGTTGAGAAACAAATAGGGGTTTCAAGAAAGACTATTATGGAAATACTGAAAGATGTAGATTTAAAACCATTTATTAAAAATAGTGATGAATATATAAAAAAAGCGATAGAAGCTTTTGATGATGTAAAACATGATATATTGATTGATGGGATTGAGTATAAAGAGAATGGAGAATATTATGAGTTTAAAAATATATTTCCCACTGAACAAAATGGCTATGATTTACAAGAGTGCAACAAAGGACTTTATACTCTTGAACAATATGATTCAGAGATAGAAAAAGAGTTCATAAAATGTGCAGATAGGTTTAAATTTTTTACAAAACTACCAACTAGATTTAAAATAAAAACACCACTGGGAAATTACAATCCAGACTTTGTAGTTATAAAATATGATGAAAGTGAAGGGAGTTTTATAGTTGAGACAAAAGGTAGTGATAAAGATAGAGATTTAAGAGGTGTAGAAGCTTGGAAAATTGCTTATGCTAAGAAGCACTTTAAGTTTTTAGATATTAAGTATAAAGATAAAATTACTGATTGTCAGAAAGTATAAATTTAACATATACGTAACATAGTTTATGTATAATAATAAATAGTTTTGGATGTGCATATTTGATTATTCAAAGATATATCTAAATAAAATCTATATAATATGCTGTATTTGTTACTTGATTGATTAAAAATATTTCAGTTAATCATACAATACAAAAATTATATATGGATAATCAAATAATATGGAGTAATTAATCTATAATGGAAACAATTAGTATTTTATCTATAATTAGTATAGCTTTTTTAGGTTCATTTGGTCATTGTATTGGTATGTGTGGTGGAATTGTTTTAGCGTATTCAACTATAAAAATACAACCAGCTAGTTCTAAAGTATCAAAAACTACTGCACATTTATTATACTCATTTGGTAGGGTGCTTACATATTCTATCCTAGGTGCTGTATTTGGTTTATTGGGTGGAGTTATTACATATAATAGTACTGCAAATGGAATTTTACTTCTTGTAGCGGGTTTTACTATGGTTTTGGCTGGACTTTCACTTATGGGTAAGCTTAAATTTTTGACTTTAATAGAACACTCATTTTCATCAAGCTCTTTTTATAAGGCAACTTTTAAAAAAGTTTTAAATTCTAAATCAAATATGAGCTTTTTTATTTTAGGTATGCTTAACGGTTTATTGCCTTGTGGATTTGTATACTTTTTTGCAATTACAGCAGCTAGTACAGCTAGTCCATTTTATGGAGCCTTTGTTATGATGATATTTGGACTAAGTACAATACCTGCAATGTTTAGTCTTGGTTTTTTGACCTCACTTGGTACTGCTACAAGCTTTAGAAATATGATGATGAGCCTTTCTTCTTTTGCAGTTATAATCTATGGTGCATATACAATTTATAGTGGATATGGTCATTTAAGTAGATAAATAATTTAATTTTAAACTGCTATAATAAGTCTACTATACAAAGCTAGGATTATATATGAAGTTTAATTATAAGGCACAAATAGAAGATATGCTTCTTAGATACGCAAGACTTGGGCTAAGTGAGAGAATTGATGATTTGCCTGATTTAGGAAATACTAACTCTTATGATGAAAAGTTTGCAAAATATGAAAAATATATAATCCAAGAGATTTTAGTCTTAAAAGAGATATCTTTTGATGGTTATATGCTCCTACTTCAAGATGTACTTGTAATCTCGAAAGAGATATCTGATTTTGTAAAATCTTATGGAAGTGTGAAATATTCTTTAACTGCTTATGTGTTAGGTATAACTGATGAGTATGTTTTTAATGAAATAGATAATATAAAAGAGTTTATAAACTTCACTCCATTTACTAAAAAACCAAAAGTAAATATTTTAATATCATCTTTTGCTAATGCTGGATGTATTGGATATATTAAACATAAGTATCCAGATATTATAAAAAAAGTTAAAAAAAGAGCTGTTATTTTTAATGATGGTTTTGAGATAAAATTTATTGACCTTGGAATTGATATAAAAGTAGAAGAGACAGACCTAGATACAGATACATTAAGTATCTTAAAAATAAACAAAATAATATAAAAAGAGATTTATGAGCAAGATAGTAACAATTATAGACACATTTGGATTTTTTTTCCGTAGTTTTTATGCACTACCACAACATCTTAAAAATAAAGATGGTTTCCCAACTGGACTTTTAACAGGTTTTACAAACTTTATATCTACCTTACAAAAAGATCATGATAGTGATTATATAATCTTTGCAATAGATACTAAGGGTGATACATTTAGAAAAGAGATTGACCCAAACTATAAAGCGAATCGTAAGTCACCTCCGCCGGAATTAACTATGCAATTACCAGTAGCAATAGAGTGGATAGATAAGATGGGTTATAAGACTCTTGGAATGAGTGGATATGAAGCTGATGATATGATAGCTACAGTTGCACATTTAGCACGTGAGAAGGGTTATAATGTACGTGTAGTATCTCACGATAAAGATTTATATCAGCTTATTGATGATGGGAAAATTGTAGTAGTTGATGCTATTAAACGTAAAACTATGGATGAGGAAGCTTGTTTTGACAAGTACGGAGTTACACCTAAGCAGTTTATAGACTATCAGTCAATACTTGGTGATACTGCTGATAATGTACCAGGTGTAAGGGGTATAGGAAAAGTTGGAGCTGAAAAGTTATTGGTACAGTATGGCTCACTTGATAATATATATGCAAATTTAGATGAGATTAAACCACCTGGCATACAAAAAAAACTAAGAGATTCTAAAGAGGGTGCATATATGTCAAAAGAGTTAGTTACTCTTAAAAATGATGTATTTAAATCTATGGATTTTGAAGAATATACGATGGATGTTGAACACCCATTTTTAAATATTTATGATGAGTTAGTTAAGTATGAACAAAATGCAATAATTCGTATACTTCATGCTAAAAATCATGTTACTGGTGAAAGACACTTAGAAGCTGTACAAAAAACAATGATAGATGAGCCTGCAATAAAAAAACTTGATTTTAAAGCTACCCTTATAACTGATGCAAAAGAGTTAAACAAGGTACTCTCACTTTTAAAAGAAGATACTATCATAGCCTTTGATACAGAGACTACTGGACTAGATTATGATAATGATAAACTAGTTGGTTTTTCTTTTGCCCTTAATGAAGAGCAAGCTTATTATGTACCCTTTGCCCACTTTTATTTAGGTGTACCAAATCAGATAAGTTTAGATGATGCAAAAGTAGCTATAAGAAAGATTTTTAAATCTAAGGTAGTTGGACATAACATCAAGTTTGACCTTCATTTTGTTACAAGATTTTTAGAAGATGATAGTTTAAATGTACATGCAGATTCTATGATATTAGCTTGGTTAATCAACCCAGAATCTAGCCTTGCCTTAGATAAGTTAGCTGATAAATTACTAAATCATACAATGGTAGCTTTTAAAGATACAGTTAAAAAAGGTGAGACTTTTGCTGGAGTTGACTTAGAAGATGCCTGTGCTTATGCAGCTGAAGATGCTTTAATAACTCTAAAACTTTATTATAAGTTTGTAGAGACTTTGGGACTTCAAGAGGCTAATCATTTAGTTGATTTAGCATCAAAGGTAGAAGTTCCTTTTATTCAAACCTTACTTTCTATGGAAAAAGATGGAATAAAAGTAGATAGTTCATTTTTAGAGATATTCTTAGTAGAGGTAAAAGAGACTTTATCACATCTAACAAAAGAGATACATACACTTGCTGGGTCTGAATTCAACATCAACTCTACAAAACAGCTAGGAGTTATACTTTTTGAGACTTTAGACTTACCAGTTGGTAAAAAAACAAAAACTGGATACTCAACGAATGAGCAGGTACTTTCTTCTTTAAAAGACAAACATGAGATAATACCTAAGTTGTTAGAGTACCGTGAAGTTTATAAACTTTTCTCAACTTATATAGAGCCACTTTTAAAACTATCTAAAGAGGATAAAAAAAGNTAGAATTCATACCTCATTTATACAAACTGGAACTGCAACTGGACGTTTAAGTTCAAAAAATCCTAATTTACAAAATATCCCAGCACGCTCAAAACTTGGACTAAGGATACGTGAGGCTTTTATAGCAGATGGGGGTAAGACTTTAATAGGTATTGATTACTCTCAAATTGAGTTAAGACTACTTGCAYACTTCTCAGAAGATGCTGTACTTCTAGATGCATTTAGACATGACAAAGATATCCACTTACAAACTGCTGTAGCTTTATTTGGAGAAGAAGAAGCACCAAGTAAAAGAAGTATAGCTAAGACTGTAAACTTTGGTTTGCTTTATGGCATGGGTCCTAAGAAATTATCAGATACACTTGATATATCTACTAAAGAGGCTAAGGATATTATAGAAAAGTATTTTGAGTCATTTCCAACTGTAAGAAAATATTTTCGCTCAATTGTAGATGCTTCTAAAGAGGATGGTTATGTAGAGACCTTACTTAAACGTAGAAGATATTTTGACTATGAAAATGCTTCACCCATGTTTAAAGCGGCATATGAACGGGAGAGTGTAAATAGTCTTTTTCAGGGGTCAGCTAGTGATTTGATTAAACTATCTATGAATAAGATATATAATGCTATAAAAGAAGAAAATCTAAATGCAAAAATGTTATTACAGATTCATGATGAACTTATTTTCGAAGTTGATGCGGGCGAAGCTGAGGTACTTGCTATGAAATTTAAAGATATTATGGAAAATATTTTTGAGTTAAATATACCATTAAAAACATCTGTAAATATCGGTAAGCATTGGGGGAAATTAAAATGACACATAGATACATTGGTCGTACTGGTCTTAAAGTAAGTTCAATATGTATGGGTACTATGACTTTTGGTACTCAGGCAAATGAAAAAGAAGCTTTTAAAATTATGGATTATGCATATGAGAGGGGTGTAAACTTTTATGATACAGCTGAATTATATCCAATCCCACCTAGTTTTGAAAATGCTGGTATTACAGAAACAATAGTTGGACGTTGGTTAAAAACTAAACCTCGTGATAGTATCATATTAGCTACTAAGGTAGCTGGAGCTGCTAATGGTTGGTTTATCCCACCAATACGCCATGGTTTAACGGCTATTGATAGTTTTCATATAGAGCGGGCAATAGAGGGCAGTCTTAAAAGACTAAGTACTGATTATATTGACCTTTATCAGATGCATTGGCCAGATACTATAGTGCCTATAGAGGAGAGTTTAAAAGCTTTTGATAAATTAGTTCAAAGTGGAAAAGTTAGATATATTGGTACATCTAATGATACTGCATATGGGACAAGTAAGGCTTTAATGACATCAGAGTTTAAAAACTACTCTAGGTTTGAATCTATCCAAAATAACTTTTCACTTTTAAATAGAAGATTTTTAGATGAGTTAGCTAACTTATGTAAAAATGAAAAAATCTCACTTCTTCCATATTCACCCTTAGCTGGTGGTGTACTTAGCGGTAAGTATAATCAAGCTGATGGAGAAAAAGGCAGGTTCTCAGAATATATAAATTCAACAAATAAACGCCAACTAAATATGGCAAAGAAGTTTGTAAATGATAAAACTATGGCTTCAACTCAGAAGTATTTAAAGATTGCATCAGACTTTGATATACATCCAGTAACTATGGCTATAGCTTGGTCAAAACAGTTTGACTTTGTAGCTTCAACTATCATAGGTGCAAGAAATGTAGGGCAGTTAAAGGCTAGTTTAGATTCAATGGATATTACCTTAAGTCCCAAGCTTTTAACTGCCTTAGACAAAGTTCACGAAAATATACTATATCCAATGGGTTAAAGGTGTTAAAACAATACATAAAGGCTATAGAAGATAATAACATAGTATCAAAAACAGATATTTATGGGATTATCACCTTTGTGAATGATGAATTTTGTAAGATTAGTGGTTACTCAAAAAAAGAACTTATAGGACAAAATCATAATATTGTAAGACATCCAGATGTAGAAAAAAATAAGTTTAAACTTTTATGGGATACGATAAAGGCAAAAAATACTTATAAAGATACTGTAAAGAACTTATCTAAAAATGGCAAGACATTTTATGTAAATACTACTGTAATACCTATTCTAGATGAAAAAAATAATATAGTTGAATTTATAGCCATCCGTTATGATGTAACTAAAGAGTTTGAGTATAAAAAAGAGATGCAAGAAAAACAGCGTGTAATGTTTTGGCAGTCAAGACTTGCATCTCAGGGTCAAATGCTTGCAAACATAGCCCACCAGTGGAGACAACCTCTAACTGAACTCAATCTTGCCTTATATGGTATAAAAAAATCAGCACAAAATAATAAAAGTACTGACTTAGATAAGTTTTATGATGAGAGTAAAAAAATAATACAAAATATGTCTTTAACTATAGAAGACTTTAGTAACTTTTTTGAACCACAAAAAGAAAAACATAGTTTTTGCATAAAAAAAAGTGTAAATGAATCTATAAAACTTTTACAAAAGATAATAAGCAAAGAGATGATAAGTATACAAACTGACTTTGAATCTGTACAAGTTATTGGTGTATCAAATGAGTTAACTCAAGTAATCATAAATCTAATCAAAAATTCTATTGAAGCCTTTGTTAAAAACTCTATTTTAATTAGAGAGATATTTATATCTATAAAAAAAGTAAATAATTTTGTTATAGTTGAGGTTAGTGATAATGCTGGTGGAATTTCCAAAATAAATTTAGAAAAAATCTTTGAGCCTTATTTTACAAGTAAGTTTAATTCTACTGGGACTGGGCTTGGACTTTTTATGTCAAAGATGATTTGTGAACAGGGTTTAAACGGCTCACTTAATGTAAAAAGCAAAAAAAATACAAGTACCTTTACTATTAAGTTAGCTATAAATGAAAAATAAACTACTTAAGAATCTGAAGGTATTACTGGTTGAAGATGAAGAAAATATAGCTAATCTTTTTAAAAACACTATTGGAGATAATTTTTATAAATTTTATTTATCAAAAGATGGTTTAGAAGCTTTGGAAAAGTTTGATAAATTCTGCCCAGATATAGTGATAACTGATATAAATATGCCTAAGTTGAATGGTCTTGATATGGCAAAAAAAATTAAAATTAAGAATAAAGATATACCCATAATTATACTATCAGCCTTTAGTGAAAAAGAAAAACTTTTCTCAGCTATAGATATTGGCATTATAAAGTATTTTTTAAAACCATATGATCCTGATGAGATTCTAAGTTATATATTGGAGATAGCTCCAGAACTTGGTTTAAAAAAGATAAACTTAGTAGATGATTTTGTATTTAATAAAACAAACTCTAGTCTTTATAAAAACAATAGATTCATCTCTTTATCTAAAAATGAGTTAAAGTTTTTACTTTTAATGATGAATAAAAAAGATGAAATAGTAGATGAGATAAGTATAAAACTTTCTATATGGCAAGAGCAGGTAAGTGATGACAGGCTTAGAACATTTATAAAAAGATTTCGTCTAAAAACATCAAAAAATTTGATACAAAACATTAAATCAAGGGGATATAAGTTAAATATCAAGATATATTGATGTATTAATCTTCTTTTGTTATTATTATGAAAATAAAAAGATAGTGTAGGTTAGTGCAAATGTGGAAAAAAAGTGTAGATTATTTTACAAAAAATGTTTTAAATTTAGATTCTCATTTTGGTGAAGCTATAAACTTTTTTATATATGATACTGTTAAAATTTGGTTTTTACTTCTTAGTATTATTTTTGTTGTATCATTTTTACGTACATGGTTTAATACTGAATATGTACGTGCCCACCTTCAAGGTAAGTCTAAAGTTTATGGACATATTGGCGCCTCTTTATTTGGCATAATTACTCCTTTTTGTTCATGTTCAGCAATTCCACTTTTTTTAGGTTTTATTCAAGCTAGAATCCCACTTGGTGTAACATTTTCATATTGGAATGTCCCCTATAAACTAGACAAATTATAATTCAGTAATTAAATGTGATAATGATGGAAATCATTTATAAATTTATAGGATTAAAAATGGCTAAAAGAATATACAGTGAAGAGTTTAGAATAGATGCGGTTAATCAAGTAATAGAAAATGGTTATAGTGTGCCTGATACAGCACAAATAGGTGTTCATCTTAGCTCATTAAATAGTTGGATAAGACATTTAAAATCTCCAGAGGCAATAGCTAAACATCAAAAAGATGATATTGCAAGCGTAGAGATAAAGAAATTACAAAAAGAGCTCAAGCGAGTAACAGAAGAGCGTGACATCCTAAAAAAGGCCGCAGTGTACTTTGAAGCCACACAAACTAAAATATACTTTTATAAAGGAGTATAGCGAAGTTTACGCTATACACAGACTTTGTAAAGTAATGAAAGTACACCGAAGTGGATATTATCAGTGGCTAAAAAAACCTGTATCTAATAGAGAATTAGAAAATCAAGAACTACTTATTAAAATTAAAGAGGCTTACCAAGATTCAAATGGCATATATGGTCACAGAAATATCCTTAAGGATTTAAAAGAGATTGGCATTCATGTCAATAAGAAACGTGTTGCAAGACTTATGAGTGAAGCTAGTCTTTATGGTGTAGGGACGTATAAAACGTAAACCAAAGGGAAAAGCCGCTCCAGCTCATAAAGCGTATGCTAACCAACTACAACAATGCTTTGTTGTTGATAAGCCCAACGATAGTTGGGTAAGTGATATTACTTATATCAGAACTCATGAAGGATGGTTATACTTAGCAACAGTTATTGACCTATTTAGCCGAAAAGTGATAGGGTTTAAAACAGGACACCGACAAACAACACAACTCATAATAGATGCTCTTGAAAATGCAGTACATAGAACTAGTAAAGAAACTACAATCATATTACATTCAGATCAAGGTAGCCAATACAGTTCTTACGAATATAAAAAAGTAGCTACTAAGCATAATATAATTCTTAGTATGAGTAGGCGTGGAAATTGTTATGATAATGCTGTC
>NVUO01000010.1 GCA_002733155.1 Sulfurimonas sp. | reverse complement strand
AAATATTTTTATGGTATAATTTAGGCAAGATAATTGCCTAAAATTGAGTAAGAATTAGAAAATTATGAGTTGAGGGGTTTGATTATTTCACAGTCTCTAAGGTTTTGTTATTTTCTATATCTGCCATAGATATATTAACTGAACAAGGGACTGAATATTGTGAGATAGTATAAAGTGTATTAATAATTACATGTTTAGTGATTTTATGATAAATCCTATTTTGTTTTGCTACATCTATAAAATGTACAGGTGCTATAATTGAACCATCTTCTAGTTTCATTCTTACTAATGATTCAAACTTTATAGGTAAGTTATCATCTTGGATTGGAGCAATTGGTTGAAAGTGAGAAATAATATTTCCCGTTTCAAAAGCATTAAGAAGTTTTTTATGACATTCAATATCATCTTTATGATGTTTTTCTAACTCTTTATCTTTGTGAAATACCGCAAGTTGGATATTTCTATGTTTAGCATCTTTTAATGCCATATCTGCATATGCTAACATCTTTTTTCTACCGCCAAATGATATACCAGCACTCATAATAAAATTAAAAGTTTTATCCTCGTCGATAAAAATTTCTTTTTGGTAAAGTGATAAAATATTCTCTATTTTATTTATAAACTGATTGTTGTCAAGTTTCGTAATGCTTTTAGCTGCAAAAACAAACTCATCACCACCAATATGATATAGTAGTGTATTATTTTCGTCAAGTTGTTTTTTTAAGAAGTTTGCACTTGATTGTAAGGCTACGTTCCCTCTTTCTTCCCCATATACATCATTGAATTTTTGAAACTTGTCTATATTTAACAAAGCCATATGTTTAAAGTCATATTTATAAAAATCCTCAAGCAACTGGTTTCTATTTGCTAATCCGCTGATAAAGTTTGTATATATCTTAGTATGTAACTCTTTTGTTTTTTGGGCGATTTCATTTTCTAAATCATCATTATATTTTAATAATTGATCTTGTAATACCTGTTGTTTTTGTTCAGCTTCTTCAGCACGCCTTAGTTCTTTGGCAGCTGTTATTTGAAGTTGAGCTAATTTTGATATTGCGGATATAATAAGTATAAAGGCTACAATAAACAGATAAAGAGTGTTTTGTTTTGAATTTTCATTTGATTGTTTAAGTAAAAGTATTTTTTCATTTAATCTTACATTCGAGATAGTTATTAATTTATCAATATCTTGAGAAAATTTAATTGTAATATAGTTAAAATTAACAAGGCTATTATGAATATTATCTTTATCTTTATTTTTAAAAGCAGTTATTAATGAACTTTGAGTGACCTTGTAATTAACTACCCTTTTTTTCATTGTAGATATAATCTTATTAATTTCATCAACATCTATATTATTATCACTAACAAACTTATCTAGTTTAATCACAAGTTTATAGATATTGTTAAATGATCTATTTATACTTTCTATAGACTTTAGATTGTTTAGGATAATTATACTAATTAAGTCTGTTTGATTAATCTCTACGTAATAGTTAAGTTTTGTACAAAAGCWAGAAAACTTTAAATGCACTTTTTCTATATCATTAATCATGTCATTAGTTGAATTAATACTTTTTGTACTTAAAAATAATGATGTAATTAGTAATATAAAACTAAGTAATAAAGTACTGTATAGTTTAGTTCTAAAAGACATATATTTCATTTCGTATAAAAAAATTATTATAAAACACTAATTTCCTTTAATATTTATATTGAGTAATATTATTAAAACATTTTATATATTTTCTTATTAAGAGAAGATTAATGAGACATAAAAAACGAATTTAGTAACCTTAACCGCTCTTTAAGTAATTTTCATGTAACATTGCGAACTTAATTTCAAATAAGGATATGTCATGAAAAGAACATACCAGCCTCATAATACACCAAGAAAAAGAACTCATGGTTTTAGAGCAAGAATGGCTACAAAAAATGGTCGTAATATTATAAATCGTCGTCGTGCTAAAGGTCGTAAAAAATTGTCAGTTTAGATGGTTTTTGTGCGCTAAAACTCAATAAAGAGTTTCAGTATGTATATAAGAAAGGGAAAAACGCACACTCAGATAGTGTAGTGCTTTTTTTCCTTGCTAAAAATAATGTTCACAAGTTTGGATTTACAGCTACTAAAAAAATTGGTAATGCTGTAGTAAGAAACCGTGCCAAAAGAAGACTTCGTGCTCTTTTTCGTGAATACTCTTCACTACTAAATGATGGTAGCTATGTATTTGTAGCTAAGACCTCCCTTTATGAATCTACATATGAAAAATTAAAGTCTGATTTTGAAAAAATACTTATAAAATCAAAGGCTATTAAAAATGATTAGAAAACTTTTATTAAAATTTTTATGGTTATATCAAAAGTTTTTTACTTTAATTGGCTTTGGATCTTGTAGATATTACCCGTCATGTAGCGAATATGCAAGAATTAACTTTGAAAATAATTCAATTTCAAGTGCTTTTTACCACACTTTCACTAGAATACTACGATGTAATCAATTTTACGATGGTGGGATAGAATACCCTTTGCTGAAAAAGCTATGTATTAAACCTGCGAAACTAAATCTTGATTCTATAAAATATTGGTTGGTTCCAAATAAAAAAGACCGTTTTTACATAATAAAAAATTTTTCATATAAAGGGTAAATGTGTTAGACAAAATGACACCAAATCAAAGACTATTGGTAGCTGTGCTACTTTCAGTTGTATTTTTCGTAATATATACTGCAATCTTTCCAGCAAAGCAGCCAGAGTTAGCACAAGATGCTTCGCAAAACAAAACTATAGAACAAAAATCAGATAAACAAACACAAACTACAACTTCGAATATTTCAAATTCAAGTATGGCTGGACACGAAATTTCTGATCTTGAGCAAACTGTTTCAAAGGATTTAAGTACCTTAGTTACAGTTACAAATAAAAATTTTATTTTAAAAATTGATACATTAGGTCGTATATCTTCTAAAATATTACTTGAAGACAAATTTAATTCTAAAGAAGATACTCATGCTCAAATGATATCCCCTAATGGTACTAAACCACTATTTGTAAGATTTTTAGATATCAATACAAATGCTGAGGCTATGAAAACAGCCTATACTACTAGTATTTCAAGTGTAAATTTAGATGATAAAGCTCAAACTATAACTTTAACACAAAAACTACCAGATTTAACTTTAACAAAAGATATCACTTTTTATGCAGATGGACATTATGATGTTCAAGTATCACTTAGCGAAGATAAAAGATATTTTATATACCTAGGGCAAAGACCTATAGTAAATGAGACTGAACAGATGATGGCTGCAGTTGGTGCTATGGTTTATAGTGATGATGAAATTCTTACTATAATTGAAGACGGTGATGCTGAGGGTAGAAAAACTTTTTCTGGTGTTGAGCTTATTGCAGCTTTTGATCAGTACAATGCAACAATTATGTATGGCTTTTCTAAAGATACAAATATAATTATAGAAAGAGATAGTGATGATAATCCTGTAGCCTATTTTGGTGCCTTACAAAATATGGGATTCAGTGGTTATATTGGTCCTAAGGAATATCAAACATTAAAAAATATTAAACCTATACTAACTAATGCAGTGGAGTATGGCTGGTTTACTTTTGCCTCAAAACCATTATTCGCTTTACTTTCTTGGTTACATGGAATATTTGGAAATTGGGGTTGGTCTGTAATAGCTTTAACTTTTATTATTAGAGCTGTATTATATCCTTTAACATACAAGGGTATGGTATCTATGCAGAAGATGAAAAATATTTCACCTCAGGTAAAAGCTGTACAGGCAAAATATAAGGGTGACCCTCAGCGTATGAATGCAGCTGTAATGGATTTATATAAGAAACATGGGGCTAATCCTCTTGGCGGTTGTTTACCTATGTTGCTTCAAATCCCAGTATTTTTTGCAATATATAGGGTATTATTAAATGCAGTTGAACTTCAAGGTGCACCTTGGATTTTTTGGATACAAGATTTATCAAGAATGGATTCAACATATGTACTTCCAATCCTTATGGGTGCATCTATGTATTATCAACAAAAACTTACTCCAAGTAACTTTACAGATCCAATGCAGGAAAAGGTATTTAAATTTTTACCAGTGATATTTACATTTTTCTTTGTAACTTTTCCATCTGGTTTAGTACTTTATTGGTTTATAAATAACCTTTTCTCAATTGCACAACAGTTTGTTGTAAACCAGCAATTTAAAAATGCTAAAGATGCAGAAATTGCTGCACATAAACATGTAAAAGCTAAAGGGGAGAAAAAAGATGACTAAGATTGAAGCTCCTAGTTTAGAACAATCTTATAAAGATGCAGCTACTGCCCTTGATTGTTCTATTACTGAGTTGAATATTGAAGTTGTTCAAGTAGCAAGTAGTGGTTTTTTAGGTTTTTTTAAAAAAAATGCTATTATTATTGCAGCTAAAAAACATGTAGAGTATGAAGTTACAAAAACAGAAACTAAGCCAAAGATAATTGTAAAAAAAGAAGTAATTAGTTCAGAAAAAGTAGAAGTTAAAAAAGTTAAAAAAGATAAAAAAATTAATAAAATTCCAAAAGAACAAGAAATTGAACATAAAATATTAAATGATACTTTTATGCCTAAATCTTTTGTTAGTACTCAAGATGAAGCTCCTGGATTTAACGCATCTAAAGATTTATTAGATATAGCAGATGAAGTTGAAAAAGATATAAACATGCTTTTTGATTTAATATGTTTTGATATTGATTTAGCAGAGGTAAGTGTTTATGATGAAAGTACCTTACTTGTAGAATTTAAAGGTAAGGATGCAGCTCTTTTGATTGGCAAGGAGGGCTATAGATATAAGGCCTTATCTTATATGATATTTAACTGGATAAATACAAAGTACCAACTACAACTTCGTTTAGAAATTGCAGAATTTTTGAAAAATCAAGAAGAATCTATAGCTAGATATCTAACTGGGGTATATGAAAGTGTAAATAGGGATGGTAGATGTCAAACAAAGATTTTAGATGGAGTTTTAATACAAATAGCTTTACGTGAACTTCGTTTAAAATATGCAGATAAATATGTAGCAATTCGTTCAACTCGTGATGGACTTAAATATATCATTATAAATGATTACCATTCAAACTAAGTTATGAATACACAAGATACAGATACAATCTCTGCTATTGCAACAGCAAACGGTATAGGCTCAATTGCTATTATAAGAATTAGTGGTGATAAAGCTCTAGATATTGCTAAGTCACTTACTAAAAGAGTAGAATTTTCCCCTCGTTATAGCTATTTAACTGATGTATATAATAAAAATAATGAATTAATTGATGAGAGTATATCTATATATTTTAAGGCTCCATATTCATTCACAGCTGAAGATGTAGTTGAAATTCAATGTCATGGTGGTTTTATAGTAGCCCAGTCTATTTTAAAAGCTACATTAGATGCTGGGGCACGTTTAGCTACAGCTGGCGAATTTTCTAAACGTGCTTTTTTTAACGGTAGGATAGATTTATCCAAGGCTGAAGCTATAGCCCAGTTAATAGAAGCAAAAAGTGAAGATGCAGCTAAAATCTTAGCAAGACAAATAAAGGGTAGCTTAAAAGAGTATATTGAAGATGTACGTGATGATATTATTCATATTTTGGCTTATTCAGAAGTTAGTATTGACTATGCAGAAGAAGATTTACCAGAGGACTTAGTGATACAAATAAAAGATAAACTAAAATCTTTAAAAAAATCTTTAAACTCTACATTAGCAGCTTCGAAATTACGTGAGGGTTTAATGCAAGGTTTTAAAGTAGCGATTATAGGAAAACCAAATGTTGGTAAATCTTCTCTTTTAAATGCTCTGCTAAATTATAATCGTGCTATTGTAAGTGATATCGCTGGGACTACTAGGGATACTATTGAAGAACAGCTTAAAATTGGTACTCACCTTATTCGCATAGTAGATACAGCTGGTATCCGTGAGGCAAATGATGAGATAGAACGTATAGGTATTGAGCGCTCACTTGAAGCAATAAAACAAAGTGATATTGTAGTAGCCTTATTTGATGCCTCACATGAGATAGATGATGAGGATAAGCAAATTATTAAACTTATAAAAGAATCTACCCAAGATAAAAAACTAATATATGTAAAAAATAAGTCCGATTTACAAACAAAGTTTATAAGTGAAGATATCTCTTTTGACATGGAGTTAAATTCTAAGGATAATGTTGAGTTACTTATAGAAACTCTAAAAGATATTATGGATACTACAAACTCTTCAGATGAGATGATGTTAATCTCTTTCAGACAAATAGATGCAGTTGAAGCTACTATAAAAAATATAGATGAAGCTTTTGTACCACTAGAAAATCAAGAATTAGAAATATTTTCTTTTTGTTTAAATGAGGCAGTTAAAGAGATGTCTTCAATTACTAGACCATTTGAGAATGATGAGATGTTAGACAAAATGTTTAGCTCATTTTGTCTTGGGAAATAAGTGAAATATTTAGCAATTGATTTAGGATTAAAAAGAATAGGTATAGCATATTCAGCTCATAAGGACATAGTAAGTCCACTAAAAGCAATAAAAAGAAAAAACCGTAACCAAGCCTCAGATGAAGTTAAACAAATTATAAAAGAGTGGGAAATTGAAGCTGTAGTAGTTGGTATACCACTTGGTGGAAGTAGCGAAGATGAAATGCGCCGTCGAGTAATTCACTTTATGAATTTAGTCTCATTTGAAGGTGATGTATATTACCAAGATGAAGCTGGAAGTTCTAAAGAGGCTGAAGCACTAATAAAAGGTGAGATGAAACAAATACGAGATGGTCGTATAGATTCAATTTCTGCTATGATTATTTTACAAAGATATTTATACTCTATTAAACATAAAAAGTAATTAATAAAACGAAATATTATTTTAAATATAGACTCCCAGTCAAGCTGAGAGTGACGTAATACATCGTCAAGCTGAAAGTGACGTGATACATCGTCAAGCTGAGAGTGACGTAATACATCGTCAAGCTGAGAGTGACGTGATACATCGTCAAGCTGAGAGTGACGTGATACGTCATTCCAAACTTGATTTGGAATCTATAAAGTCATTTTAAATTATTTTAAAAAATTTAGCTGCATCTTTTTCATCATCACTTAAATCAGATAGTTTAAAATCTTGGTCATTATCTATCATATCTTTGATTTTATTTTTACAATACATAAATAAAGTATCTTTTGCATCATCATAATTAGCTAAAAAACCAAGTCCACTAAACTGATATGGTTCTTCTTGTTCTATACAAAGGAGTGTACCCTCACACTCATTCTCTAAAACTTCTACTAAGTCTCTATACATAATATTAAACTCAGTTGCGTGCCAACCAATATCTTCCATATCCTTTGTTGCAAACTCATCAACTCCATCAGATGTAGTATCATCGTAAGTAGCTTGAGCTGTATTTATAGATATTAGTTCTTGCCAATTTGAAAAAGCTTTTATAAGTAGCCTATCATCATCAACTAGAATCTGGTAGTTTTTTCCAAAAGCTATTTCAAGATTTTTTTCTTTATCTGGTATACCAAAATAAATTAAAATATCTTTATAAGTGAATGGTTCATGGCATATATCGCCAGTAATATTTATAGCGAATTTTTTACCAGATTCTATAGCTTCTTTAATTTCGCTTGTTTTTGCAGTTGTAATTTCTTTAAATAGATTAAATTTTTTCATAATTTTCCTTATTTCTTTACGACATTATAAAAGTTTTTGCTTTATTTTAGTATAATGCGACAAAATTTCTAGGCGATTAAGCCTAAAGTAATATTACTAACACAAGGAATACAAATGGCATTAAATGTTTATTATGACAAAGATACTAGTTTAGACTTAATTAAAAGCAAAACAGTTGCAATGATAGGTTTTGGTTCTCAGGGGCACGCACACGCAGAAAACTTAAGAGATTCTGGTGTTAGTGTTATAGTTGGTCTTCGTAGAAATGGTTCATCATGGGCTAAGGCTGAAGCTAAAAACTTTGAAGTACTTACCGTAGCTGATGCTACTGCTAAAGCTGACGTAGTTATGATTCTTCTTCCAGATGAAAATCAAGCTGAGATTTATACAAATGAAATAGCTCCAAACCTAAAAGATGGTGCTACTATTGCCTTTGGTCATGGTTTTAATATTCACTACGGTCGTGTTAATCCAGCAGCTAACATTAACGTAACTATGATTGCTCCAAAGGCACCTGGTCATACTGTTCGTTCAGAATTTGTACGTGGTGGTGGTATACCTGACCTTATTGCTGTTGGTCAAAACCCTTCAGGTAATACTAAAGAGTTAGCACTTTCTTATGCATCTGCAATTGGTGGTGGACGTACAGCTATTATTGAGACAACTTTCAAAGACGAAACTGAAACTGACTTATTTGGTGAGCAAGCAGTATTATGTGGTGGTGTTACATCTTTAGTTCAAGCTGGATTTGAAACATTAACTGAAGCTGGTTATGCACCTGAACTTGCATATTTTGAGTGTTTACACGAACTTAAATTAATAGTTGATTTAATGTTTGAGGGTGGAATTGCTGATATGAGATACTCTATCTCTAATACAGCTGAGTATGGTGACTATGTATCTGGTAAACGTGTTATTAATGCTGAATCTAAACAAGCTATGCGTGATATTCTTACTGAAATTCAAGATGGAAGATTTGCTAAAGATTTTATCTTAGAAGGTCAATCTGGTTATCCTCGTATGAATGCTGAACGTTCAAATGATAAAGAAAAACTTATTWCTAAAACTGGTAATAAACTTCGTGAAATGATGCCGTGGATATCTGCAGGTAAAATAGTAGACACATCTAAAAACTAAAATAGCGACGCATTTTCTGCGTTGCTTCACTCGTCACGTACTTATAGTACGCTTCCTCAATCAGCCCTTGAAACTACATCACTCTTTTAGTTTTTATAAATTTTTTTCGTTATTCTTAACATCACCTTGTCATTCTAAATATACCCCCGTCATTCTAAACTTGATTTAGAATCTACTTATAATAACTTCTGAACTCTTATAAGCGTTGAAAGCAGTAATGCCCCCTTATCTACACCAGAGCTTTTCATTTTTAATTCAGTATCTAAAAGTAAGTTATGAAGTTTGTAATAAACATCAGGTTTAAATCTCAAACTCATTGCGGCTTTTTCATCAACTACAAATTTTGGAGCTGGATAACCTAAAATCTCTAAGGCATTTGCTGCACCATTAACTCTTATATATATGTTAAACATATATAATTGAGTAATATATGATGTGATTGCAGTTATAACCCTTATCTCATCTTCCCCATGCTCTAAAATATTACTGAGATCAAATTTGAAGTCTTTTTTATTTAAAAGTTTTTTTATAAACTCATCTATACTAATTTGAGCTAAACCAAAAACTAGGAGGTCTATATCTTTAGTTGTAATAGCTTTATCAAAAACTATAAATTTTTCTATCTCATTTGAAGATAGGGCTACATCACCATTATGAGTATTTAAAAGATGTGATATTGCATAGTTGTCTATATCTACATTTTTCTCTTTTGCTATTTTGGATATAATATTTACAGCCTCGCCATGATTTGGATTAAAAAATCTAATACTCATTGTACTTTTTTTAGCAAAGGCTTTAGCGTAAGTTTTGTAGTCAGATCCATAATAAGCATAAACTAAAATATTATCCTTATTTTTTTCGCATAAATCCACCAATATATCTAAGTCTTTTTTTGGTACTTTTTTTTCACTTTTAATGATAAGTACATTATCACCGCCAAATAAAGAAGCCTGAGATAAATGAGCCTTAGCTGAGCTAAAACTATATTCATCATAATAAAAACTAAGATAGCAAACATCCTCTTTTTTTGTTAAAATATTTGTATATCTATCTATTAGGTAGGCGCACTCACCAAATAATACAAAACTATTTGAAGTTGAACTGTTTTGTATATGTCTATCTAGCTCATTTTTATACATTAGTCGTTATCTTTTTGTACAACTCTTGCATAAATTTTAGCCTTAGCAATATCTACCTTATCTATACATATTATGACATCTTCGAAAAGAACTACATTATGAGCTGATGTTATATTTATTTTTGCACCCTTAATTTCATCATTTAATTCAGCTCTAACTTCTGGTGTAGTTGCATTGATTCTAGCTTTAAACTCTTTGTTAATATTATACATAGCCCAACGTGCGAATTTTCTAGCCATAAAATCAACTTCTATAGTACTGGCCTCACGTTCTTTTTCACTTATAGTCATAGAAAGGCTCTCTATATTTCTCAGTACATATGAGCTCTCATGCGTATCGTTTGCATTTATAGCCTTAAGCAGTCTATGAACTATCAGGTCTGAATATCTTCTAATAGGTGATGTAAAATGAGTATATTCTTCAAATCCCAAACCAAAATGACCAGAGTTTAATGGTGCATATTTAGCTTGCATTTGTGAGCGAATAATTAAGGTATCTATCTCCGATTCTAAATTAATCTCTCTTGCTTTTGTCTGAATATCAGTTATAGTCTCTTTGGTAGAGTTTTTAATATCTATAGATATACCAACTCCAGCTAGTTCTTGATAAAGAATTTGAAGTTTATTTTGACTTGGCTGTTCATGTATACGAAATATACCACGCTCAAATTGTTTAGCTGCTTCTTTATTTGCTAAAAGCATGCAGTCCTCTATAAGTGAGTGAGATGGGGTCTCTTGTGCATAAGAGGTTGAATCTAAATTTGAGTTTTCATCTATATACATTTCTAATTCATTAGAGCGAAAGTCATAACCAATTTTTAATCTTTTTTCTTTAAGTTTATCTGTAATAGGGCGAAGTTTCGATATCCAAGCAAAAATATTTTTTTCATCTTTTGTTTTAGCTTTTAGTTTAGAGTCAAAAAACTCATCAATCTCTTCATAGTTAAATCTTCTTTGTGAATGGATTATTGCCTCATATACCTTTGACTTAGTAACCTCAAGTGTAGACAAATCAAGTTTCATTTCAAATACAAATGCTAGTCTATCTACATTGGGCTGCAAGGAACATAAGGTCTCTGATAATTGACGTGGAAGCATAGGTATAGAACGATGTGGAAGATATATAGAAAAACTTCTATATATTGCTTCGTTATCAATAGCTCCAAAGGCAGTTACATACTCAGATACATCAGCTATAGCTACATAAAGACTTGAATTTTGCTCATCCCAGTATATAGCATCATCATAATCTTTTGCAGTAACTGGATCAATAGTACAAAACGCTAAATCTCTTAAATCAGTTCTTTTTGGATATTTATTTGAATTTACCTTTTCAAAAGAACTTGCAATTTCTAGAACTTCTTTTTCAAACTCATCATGTTTGTTGAACTTGGCTAATACAATTTTTTCATCAACTAATGGATCTTTAATATTTCCAAGTTTTTCCATTATTATGTTTTCTTGGTTATTTACCTTAAATACATCACCAATTTCGTAAGAGTTTAGGTCTTTTTCACTTAATTCAGCTCCAATTGGAAAGTCGGTTTTTAAATCAACTAATGATTTTATAGAATCTTTTAAAATAATGTAAGCTACACTGTACGTGAGAGCACGTCCTACAATCTCGGCTATTTTTGCACTTGGTGTGCCACGTTTACCTAATAATCTTTGAGCAATTATCAAATCACCTTCATTAGCATTATCTAAGTCACCCTCGCCAATAAAAAGGTCACGGATATTTTCACCTATTACATTTAGATAAGCTGTGCCTTTTTGTACAAGTCCTAAGGTTCCTGCACGATACTTAGAATTAAACTTATAAATATTTGATTTTTTAGTGATATATTTTTTAGCTAAAAAACCGTTTACTACAGGAAGTTCCTTTGTTGTTATGTCTTGCTCACTCAAACCATGAGTGAGTCTTATAAGTAGAGATTTCAATTATTTATATTAAGCGTTTTCTAAAGCCATTTCAAAACTTTCCAAATCAAGGTTATATTTTGATATTAGTGACTTAGCATCTTCTATACTTTCTTCAGTAAGTATACCGTTTATAGGTACAGCGGTTCTAACTACATGTAAGATTTTTGCAGCTCTTTGATCATCTTCTTCAGCATTTTCAGGATTTGTGCAGTTTTTAATAGTATCAACTAAACTTTCTTCAAATCTCCAGTGAGAAAATATAGTAGCAGAAACTTCTGGAGTATCTACATTTAATATTTTTCGCTCAGCTTCTTCAACATTTTTAAGTTCAGATAAAGCATCACGAAATACTTCCTCTTTATTCTCAGACATAATTTGTTGAGATATTAAAACCTTGCCTATTTCAACTAAAAATGCCGCTGGTGATAATACACCTAAAAGTTTATTCTCTTTTCTAATGCACCAAGCAGTCATTATACCATGTTGTTTTTTAGATGCAGCGGAGAACATATCATTATCTATACCATATGGTGATAAGTCTAGAGCAAAACTTTTTTTAACTATACTAGCAAGTGCAAAACCTCTAACTGTACCCATGCCAAATAAACCAACTGCCTGACTAATCGCATTTATTTCACGAGAGAAACCGTACAAAGGTGAGTTAGCTGCTTTTAAGATATCAGCTGTTAAAAGAGGATCCTTTTCTAAAATTTTAACCATATCATTAAAGCTACTATCTGGATTTTGGTATACAGCTTCTATCTGCATAGCAGATTCTGGAAGTGGTGGAAGTTGTTTGATTTTTTTTAGTATATCGTCAGTCATATTTTCTCTTTTTAGTATTTTAATTTATTCTTTATATTATAGTATATGTAAATRAATTACTACTGAATGTTTACAAATAATTGATATTATTTTTGTTCAATTTACAAATAAACTGTTATCATGTACCTAGGCAATAAAAAAAGTTAAGGAAGATTAAAAATGCGAAGAGATGCAATGTTGACTCAGTTAGGTTATTCCCCAAATGATGCCCTTATTGAACAATTACAAAGAATAGAAATAAATACAATTGGATATGAAAAAATAAGAAAACATATTATGGATTTGCATGATACTCTAAAAGTAGATAATAGCTTTGTAGCTATGTCAAATACTAATGATTATTTTAAAATAAAAGTAGAATCAAAAAGCTCTGAAGTAGCTATAGAGGCGCATGAAAAAATTAAGCATTTTGCTGATAAGTTCAAAGTAACTATAGATAAACTAGCAAATAAGGATACATACTATATCCTAGGTTTTCAACATTAATGATGCATAAAAAAGAACCTATGACACTAGAAGGTTATGACCTTTTGGTGGAAGAATTTAAGTTTTTATTAGAAATAGAAAAACCTAAAACTGCAGAAGAAAAACTCATAGCTGCAGCACTTGGAGATAGAAGTGAAAATGCTGATTATCATGCTGCAAAAGAAAAACTTCGTTTTATAGATAGAAGATTATTCTATCTTAATAAAATGATTCAAAATTCTAAGATTATTGACCCCTCTCTTCACTCTCACTTTAAAGTAAGCTTTGGGAGTACTGTCTCAGTTATAAATATAGATACAGATGAAGAAGAGGTATATACCTTGTGCGGTGTTTTAGAAAGTGAACCAGAGTATGGACTCATCTCTGTACACTCTCCTCTGGCAAAAGCTATGATAGGTAAAGAAGAAGAGGATGAGTTTAAGGTTCCTCTTCCAAAAGGGGTAAAAGAGTATGAAATTCAAGCTATCAAATATATAAATATTTTTTCTCTTAAAAAAAATATTCGTACTAAAAAAGAATTTACTTTTCACTAATCTTATCTCAGTCTAATATTTGTCTCCTTTTTGGAACTAATTTGTCAACTGATTAAGTCCATTATGTAACATTACAGATATATAATTTCCTTAAATTTAATAAATGGAGATTAGAATGTCTAAATTGTCGGTTGTTACTAGCATATCGTTAGCATCGTTTGTCATGGTTGGTTGTGGAAGTGGAAGTGGTAGTACACAGAGTACAAATGTTGTGGATAGTATAGATATGTTTAATAAAACATCTATAATAGCAGATAACATAAGTGTGAATACTCCAATCACAGATGCAGAAAAATCACAAATCAGAGTGGCAGGAAAAATCAGTCTAAACTCAAAAGAAGAGACTTTAGTGTATAAAACTATTTTGAGAACTGGTGAGTCATTAAATGATGAAGTATTTGGTCTTTTAAAAGATAAAAATGACCAAGCATTATTACTCGAAGATGGAAGCCAATACATTTGTAATGGTCAGTTTGGTGGTTCAGGTCCAGACCATACTGAGTTTATCAATAAGTTTGGAAAAATCTTTATGATTACTCAGTTTGAGTGTCAAGTTGGTGCTATATATCAGTCTGAGCTTAAACAAGATGCTCTTACAGGTGAGTTAACAGCACTTGACTTGAAATATATTTCTCAAAAAGATTATCATGGTGGTTATGTTCACTGTGCGGGTAGTAAAACTCCTTGGAATAGTTTTTTAGGAAGTGAAGAGTATGAACCAAATGCAGCTAAATTAGATGTAGTTACTGGAAAAATCGACTCTTATTATAACTTGATTGCTCCATACTTTGGTGGAGACCTCTTAGAAGCARATCCATATTATTATGGTTGGATAAACGAGGTTGCTATTACAAATAAGAATGGTGACTCTTCATTTACAAAACATTATAGTATGGGTAGAATGGCTCACGAGCTAGCATATGTTTTACCAGATCAAAAAACTGCATACTTAACAGATGATGGGACGAATGATGGTTTTTACATGTATGTTGCAGATAAAACTAATGATTTAACGGCAGGGACACTTTATGCTGCTAAATGGAAACAAACAGATTCGAGTGGTGCAGGAAAAGCTGATATATCTTGGATTAAACTAGGTTCAACTACGGATGCAGCTATTAAAACATTAGTTGATTCTAAAGTAATATTTGCAGATATATTTGAGAGTGAAACACCAACAGAAACAAATACTTGTCCAACAGCAGGTTTTACTTCTGTGAATACTGCAGCAGGACTAGAATGTCTTAAGGTTATTGCTGGGCAAGAGACTGCAGCAGCATACTTAGAAACACGTCGTTATGCAGCACTTTTAGGTGCAACTACAGAGTTTAGAAAGATGGAAGGTATCACACTTAACCCAACGACTAATAAACTTTATACTGCTATTAGCCAAATTGCTAAAGGAATGGAAGACTTTAAAAAATATGGTGCTGAGAAAGATAGTTATGATAAAGGTGGTAATAACGATATAACACTTCAATACAATAAATGTGGTGCAGTGTATGAGCACGAACTTCTAGCAAATATCAAAGATAGTACGAATAAAATCATTAATAGTGACTTTGTCATTACAAATATGAATTCTATCGTAGCAGGTGAAATGAAAACTTATGATGAAAACTCAACATATGCAAATAATAGCTGTGATATAAACAAGATAGCAAGTCCTGATAATGTTACATTTATCAAAGGCACAAATACACTTATTATTGGAGAAGATACAGGCTATCATCAAAATGATATGGTCTGGGCATTTGATGTGACTACAAAAAAACTTACAGCGAGAATTGCAACTACACCATTTGGTTCTGAAACAACATCTTTAATGTATGTAGATCCAATTAACGGATATTCATATCTTAACTTTGTTACTCAACACCCATTTGGTGAGTCAGATAGTGATAAGGTAAAGAATCCTGATGATGTTCAATCTTATGTTGGATATATGAAAGTTGGTGAGAAAAAATAGTGCGTTCTTTTGTAGCACTTATAACAAGTACACTTTTTATAAGTGGCTTGTTACTCTCTTTTAATGGATGTGAATCTTCAAGAACTCAATCAAGTGTGAATAATGTTAGTTTAGAAGACAATAAAAGTGTATTTTTAAGTGATATTCAAAGAGTTTACTCTCTTGAGAATACAAATGGGTATGACATAAAAACCTTTCATGTAATGCATCCTACAGCCTACACCTCAGAGATGTGTTATACAAAAACAATAGATGAAAATAAACAAATACACAACCCATGTTTTGCCTGCCATACACAAAATACAAGTCCAAATTACATTATGGATGATGTCGATTTACAAGAGGCTTATGCTTTTGCAGAGCCTGCTTTAAAAAACCCTTATTTAAATCATTTTAAAGATTTTAGCGATGCAGTGAGTGAGATTTCAGATATAGAGATGCTTCAGTATATAAAAAAGAGTAACTATTTTGAAGAAAATGGTTCAATAATTTTAGAAAATAAACTCTTAAATCTTTCTGCTTATTGGGATTTAACTGGAGATGGTGTTTGGAGTGGTTATATTCCTGATTGTTATTATAATTTTGACTTAGAAGGCTTTGATATAAAACCGGACATGAGGTTGAGTGGCTGGAGGGCTTTTGCTTATATGCCATTTCTAGGAACTTTTTGGCCAACAAACGGTTCTACAGATGATGTACTTATTCGTTTAGATTCCGCATTTATGATTTTTGAAGCAGGGGGCATAATAGATAAAGAACTTTATAGTGTAAACCTTGCAATTGTTGAAGCACTGATAAAACGAGAAGATGTGTTTATCTCTGAGATCGATGAACGAAAATATGGTGTAGATTTAAATAAAGATGGAAAATTAGACATAACAAATATAATCAAATACGAATGGGCTCCTAGAAAAGGAAAACAGATGTCATATGTGGGTTATGCTAAAGAGCTATTAAAGACTCACAAGATACATTTAGCCGCAGGACTTTTCCCTGAGGGAACAGAGTTTTTACACTCAGTTCGTTATGTTCAAAGTGACACTAATGGAAGTATATCACTTAGCCCAAGAATGAAAGAGTTACGATATGCAAAAAAGAGTATATGGTTAACTTATGCAAACTTACAAAACAAAGGGCTTGCTAGTATACAAGAAAAAGACATTGATCCAGATAAGTTAGAAATATTTCGAGGAAATATAGAATCTGGAATTGGTAATAATATGGGATGGGTTTACCAAGGCTTTATTGAAGATAAATATGGAGATCTACGTCCACAGAGTTATGAAGAAACACTTAGCTGTATGGGGTGTCATAGTGGTTTAGCAATAACTGAAGATTCTATATTTTCATTTTCTCGTAAATTTGATTCAGAAAAGTCTCATGCTCAAGCATGGTATCATTGGTCAGCACATAGTTTAAAAGGTGTACCTGAGAACAGATATAGTGATGGGACATATGAGTTGAGTAATTATCTCAAACAAAACAATAGTGGTGATGAATTTAGAGAAAATGATGAGGNTTTTAAGAAGTTTTTTCTTGATAATGCAGAGATAAATTCAAGTGCAATAGCTAAGTTGCATAATGATGTTACAGAGTTGTTGTTCCCATCATATGAGAGAGCAATGAAACTTAACAAAGCTTATAAAGCATTGGTACAAACACAGACTTTTATTGATGGAAGAGCAGGGCATATCTCACCCTTTAAAAATGTGCACAAAGAAGTGCAAGAAAAAGAGTCTACAGGCTTAAAAAAATATATAATTCCTTAAGGATTTATGTAAATTAGTGAGATTCTTATAATTACTTTTACTCACATTTAGATATAATCCATCTTTAAAAACAATTTTTTAGGAATCACTTGTGAGCCAACAACTAGATAACATTGAAGAACAATTATCAAACCATAAACTTAGCCAAGAAGATTATATACATATCAAAGAGATTTTAAAACGTGAGCCAAACTTAGTAGAGTTAGGAATCTTTTCAGCTATGTGGTCTGAACATTGTTCTTATAAATCTTCCAAAGTACATTTAAAAGGTTTTCCTACTAAAGCTCCTTGGGTTATTCAAGGTCCAGGTGAAAATGCTGGTGTAATTGATATTGGTGATGGTTATGCAGCTGTATTTAAAATGGAATCCCATAATCATCCTTCATTTATTGAACCATATCAGGGGGCAGCTACTGGTGTTGGTGGAATTATGCGTGATATATTTACTATGGGTGCTAGACCTATAGCGAACTTAAATTCACTTAGATTTGGTAATGTAAAAAATGATGATAAAATCTCTGCTCATCAACGTTACCTAGTTCGTGGTGTAACTGAGGGAATCGGTGCTTATGGTAACTGTATGGGTGTGCCAACTATTGGTGGTGAGACAAGTTTTGATGAATGTTATAACGGCAATATTTTAGTAAATGCATTTACGCTTGGTCTTGCAAAAACAGATGAAATTTTTTATGGAAAAGCTGAAGGTATAGGTAATCCCGTAATGTACGTCGGTGCAAAAACTGGTCGTGATGGACTCGGTGGAGCTGTGATGTCGTCTGATAGTTTTACAGAGCAGAGTAAGTCTCTTCGTCCAACTGTTCAAGTAGGTGATCCTTTTACTGAAAAGTTATTACTAGAGGCTTGTTTAGAATTATTTAAAACTAAGCATGTAGTTGGTATCCAAGATATGGGTGCAGCTGGTCTTACTTCATCTTCATTTGAGATGGCTGGACGTTCAGGTTCAGGCATGATTATGCACCTTGATAAAGTCCCCTCTCGTGAAGAAAATATGACCCCATACGACTTTATGCTTTCTGAAAGCCAAGAACGTATGCTTTTATGTGCTAAAAAAGGTTCAGAACAAGCTATTATAGATATTTTTGAAAAATGGGATCTTGACGCAGCTGTAATTGGAGAGGTTACAAACACTGGCAATATGGAACTTTTTTGGAATGGCGAGAAATGTGCAGAGGTACCAGTCAATCCAGTCTCTGAGGAGGCACCTGAGCTTAACCGTCCTATGACTAAACCAGCTTATTTAGAGACAATAAAGTCAGTAACTATAAATGATTTTGATAAAGTTAATAATCAAGATGCATTTGAGACACTTACAAAGTCTATGGAGGTAGTTGATAAGGCATGGATATATAATCAATATGATTCAATGGTACAAACAAATACAATCAAAAACGGCGGTATGCTTGATGCATCTGTAATTCGTATTAAAGAAACTGGTAAAGCCTTAGCAATGAGCACTGATTGCAATGTGCGTTACTGTTATATTGATCCTAGGGCTGGTGGTGCAGCTGCAACTATAGAGGCTGGACGTAATGTAGCTATGAGTGGAGCTAGACCACTTGCAATTACAGACTGCCTTAACTTTGGTAACCCTGAAAATCCAGAAGTTATGTGGCAGTTTGCTCAAGCTTGTGAAGGCATAAAAGAAGCTTGTATAGAGCTAACTACCCCAGTTATTGGGGGAAATGTTTCATTATATAATGAAACAAATGGTGTATCAGTATTCCCAACTCCATCAATTGCTACTGTTGGTGTTAACGATGATCAAAATAATGTTTTAATGTCATCTTTTCAAACTGAGGGCAATATACTTTATTTAGTTGGTAAATCTAAGAGTGAATTTGGTGCCTCTTTATACATGAAAGAAATTTGTGGGACTGTTGCAGGTACTATGCCAGAAATTAACTACAAAAAAGAGTTAGCATTATGGGACTTAGTAATAGAGGCTAATAAAAAACATTTACTAGAATGTGCAAAAGATGCAAGTAGCGGTGGTGTTGCAATAGCATTAGCTAAAATGGCAGCTACATCTGGACTTTCTTGTGATGTAAATATGAGTGTAAACGATGAGCGTGATATATTTGCTGAGAGTATGAGTAGGGCTATTATAGAAGTTAAAGCTGATAACTGTGAGGCTTTTGAAGCTATGCTTGGTGATTTGAGTTTTGAGAAAATAGGAACTGTTGGTGGAGACAGTATAAAAATAAACGACATAACTATGAGTATGGAGACTTTACAAGATAATTATTTCAATACCTTCAAAAAAGTAATTGAGCGAGATATCTAATTTTTCAAAACCCGTCATTCTGGATATTACCAATCTTTAAATCTCGTCATTCCAAATTTAATCTCGTCCTTCTGGGCTTGACCCAGAATCTAGTTTTGCAAGATTCGTCCTTCTGGGCTTAACCCAGAATCTAGTTTTGTAAGATTCGTCCTTCTGGGCTTGACCCAGAATCTAGTTTTGTAAGATTCGTCCTTCTGGGCTTAACCCAGAATCTAGTTTTGTAAGATTCGTCCTTCTGGGCTTAACCCAGAATCTAATCTAGAAAGGACAAGAGCTCCTTATCTAAATGATGTATTGTATTAACTACATCATTTAGACTTTTATAACAAAACTTACTTTTACAATAACTTACCATACACCCTTCTTTTTTATCTAACAAAGCATCAATAGCATAGTTTACAAATTTGTAAGCCATTAATCTATCGTATATGCTTGGATTACCACCGCGTTGAATATGCCCCAATACACTAACGCGAGATTCAATACCAATTGTTTCTTCAAACCAATTAGCTATCTCTAAAGAAGATTGTTTAATGCCCTCAGATACTATAGCTATAAAATATTTTCTGCCATTTTTTATCTGCTCTGTAAAATCTTTCTCATAATATTTTAAATTATATTTTATTTCAGGTATTAAACAAAGCTCAGCTCCTGATGTTAAAGCAGATACTAATGCTAAATAACCACAGTCCCTACCCATAGTCTCTATTACAAATGCACGTCTAAAAGATGAGGCAGTATCCCTAATTGAATCTATAGAAGATTTTATAATATTAAGAGCTGAATCTACACCTAAACAATAATCAGTACCTGTAATATCATTATCAATAGTAGCAGGGATAGCACAAAATTTTATACCAGTCTCTTTAAAAAATATATGAAGTCCAGTAAATGAACCATCCCCACCAAGGACTATAAGTTTGTCTATATTTAATGTATCAAGATTTTTTTTAGCTATATCCCTATACTTTTTATGCATAAATCTTTTACTTCTAGCACTTCTTATAATAGTACCACCACGGTTTATAATCCCAGCTACATCTTTATATGTAGCTTTTTTAATATCATTGTTTATAAGACCCTCGTAACCATCATAAATAAAGTATGGAATTAAATCTTTTTTTAGTGAATATTCTACAAAATGTTTTAAAGCTGGATTCATACCAGATACGTCCCCACCTGAACATAAAATAGCTATATTGTCCATAAAATTTCTCCAAAGATATTTAAAGTTAATTAATATAGTCTACCATCTTCTAAAGTGAATTTAGATAAAACTCAAAAAACTAAATTTGTTTCATCAAAATGAGCATATTAAGTATGATATAATTCTTTATGCAAGTAAAAAACATTCTTCAAGAAAATCAAAATATTATTTTTGCTTTATTATTTGGTTCATATGCTAATGGTAAGTCAAATGATATGAGTGATATTGATATTGCTATTTTTACAGATAAAGAGTTAGATATTTTTGAGTTTGGTATGATTGTAAGTGATTTAGAACAGCTTAGTGATAAAAAGATAGACTTGGTAGTTTTAAATAATTTGTATAAAAAAACGCTAAACTTTCTTTTAATATAACACAATCTCATAAAGTAATTTTTTGTAATGATGAAGAAAAATATGTAAATTTTAAATCAAATTCTTTTAGTACATGAATATGTATCAATTGATAATGAAAAACTATACATTTTTTTAAATTACTTAGATGATTTTATTGAGTTTATAGATGAATTGAAATTAGAATTATAGATTTTATAATTTTACCATCTTCTAAACTCAATTTCGATAAAATTCCATAATTAAAACTATTTGTCACTCTAAACTTGATTTAGGGTCTAAAATTTAAGCTAGATTCTGAATTTAATTCAGGATGACTGAATAAGGTAAGGGAGATATATTGTCCAAAAGAGCATTAGTAAGTGTTAGCGATAAAAATGGAATAGTTGAGTTTTGTAACTCTTTAGTAAAAAATGGTTATGAGATTATCTCAACTGGTGGGACTTACAAGAAACTAGTAGAATCTGGTATTAAAGCTATAGAGATTGATGAAGTTACAAAATTTCCTGAGTGTTTTGAGGGTCGTGTTAAAACTCTAAACCCTTATGTACATGGTGGGATATTACACCGTCGTGACAAACAATCACATCTAGACCAAGCTAAAGAGTTAGGTGTAGAATCTATTGATTTAGTATGYGTAAATCTTTACCCTTTTAAAGAGACAATTGAGCGTACAGACGATTTTGATGATATTATTGAAAATATTGACATCGGGGGGCCTGCAATGGTTCGCTCAGCTGCAAAAAACTTTGATGCTGTGATTATTGTTACAAATGTAGAAGATTATTCTGAAGTTATTGATGCGATTGARAATGAAAAAAATACWAAAGARTTYCGTCGYGGYTWTATGATAAAAGCGTATGAGCATACAGCTGCCTATGATTCTATGATAGCTAACTATATGAACGAACGTTTTAACGAAGGTTTTGGTGAGAAACAATTTGTAGTTGGAAATAAAGTTATGGCTACTCGTTATGGTGAGAATCCTCATCAAAAAGGTGCATTATATGAATTCGATAATCACTTCACTAATAACTTTAAAACTTTAAAAGGTGAGGCTAGTTTTAACAACTTAAATGACTTAAACGGTGCAGTTAAAATTGCATCAGCATTTGGGCATGATAATGCTGTATGTATATCTAAACATGGTAACCCTTGTGGTTTTGCAATTCGTGATAATCTATTAGATGCATATATAGAAGCTTTGAAATGTGACCCAGTATCTGCTTTTGGTGGTGTAGTTGCAGTAAATGGAACTGTAAATAAAGAGTTAGCAGAGAAAATGAATGAAATATTTTTAGAAGTTGTAATCGCTGGTAGAATAACACAAGAGGCTCAGGAAGTTTTTGCAGCAAAAAAACGTATTAAACTTTTTGAAATGGGTTCAGATAAACTAATTTTAGCTAATGACAAAAAAGACTTTAAACATATTGACGGTGGCTTTGTATATCAAGATGCTGATAAAGTAGGTGAAGATGAAGTTAAAAATGCTAAATTAGTATCTAAAAACTCTGCAAGTGAAGAAGAGAAAAAAGACCTTGAAATAGCTTATAAGCTTGCAAGTCTTACAAAATCTAATTGTGTAGTATATGTTAAAAATTCTGCAATGGTAGCTGTAGGTATGGGTATGACTAGCCGTGTTGACGCTGCTCAGTGTGCTTTGAAAAAAGCAAAAGATATGGGACTTGATGTAAGTGGAGCTGCTTTGGCATCTGAAGCATTTTTTCCTTTCCGTGATAGTATTGACGCTGCAGCTAAGGCTGGTGTGAAAAATATAATAGAGCCTGGTGGAAGCATACGTGATAAGGAAATTATAGATGCAGCTAATGAGTTTGGTATGAGTTTGTATTTCTCAGAAGTTCGCCACTTCTTACACTAGGTCTTTTCTTCTAAATAAATATAATTTCGAAGAAAAACGTCATTCTGAACAAAAAAACTCATTCTGAACAAAAAAACGTCATTCTGAACTTGATTCAGAATCTATCCAATAGATCCCAAATCAAGTTTGGGATGACAGTATTTAAGGCTATATTTTATAAGATAAAGTATAGCCTTACTAAATTGCCTTGATTGACATCCACTCAACCCTTATGATATAATAACTATTAAATAATAAATATAAATTTTAGGATATACATTGGCTAAATCACTATACGAAACACTTGAAATCTCAGATTCTGCAAGTGAAACAGAAATAAAAAAAGCATATAGAAAACTAGCACGTCAATATCACCCAGATGTAAATAAAAATAGTGGCGCAGAAGATAAGTTTAAAGAGATAAATTCAGCTTATGAGATTTTAAGCGATAAGAAGAAAAAACAGCAATATGATATGCATGGTGATTCTATGTTTGGTGGACAGAATTTTCATGATTTTTCACGTTCACATGGGAGTACTGGTCAAGGTGATTTAGATGATATTTTAAGACAAATGTTTTCTGGTGGAGGAGGCTTCGGTGGTGGAGCTAATCCATTTGGCGGAGGTTTCGGAGGAGGCTTTGGCGGTGGACAACAACAAGCAGTGAACCTTGACATTGAAACCAGCGTAACTATACCTTTTTCTGTGTCAATATTGGGAGGCTCTCACTCTGTATCTGTAAATGGAGAAAGATTTGATATTAAGATACCAGCTGGAGTAAAAAGCGGTGAAAAAATGCGTGTAAAAGGTAAGGGTCATGCTCAAGGTGGTAGGGCTGGTGACTTATTTTTACGTATAAATGTAGCAGTTAATCCTGATTATATTCGTGAAGATGATGATTTAATTAAAATTTTCGATGTGCCACTTTATGCTGCACTTTTTGGTGAAAAAATAGCTATAAATACTCTTGAAAAAGAGATAAAATTAAAGGTACCTCAAAATACTAAAAATGGTCAAAGATTTCGTGTAAAAGAGATGGGTGCTATGAACAGAAAAACTAAACTTCGTGGTAACTTATATTTAGAAGCAAATATTATATTACCAAAGATTGACGATTTAGATGAAAGTTTAATTAAGGTTATGAAAGAAAAATTACCTCAGGGATAAGGAATATAATTTTATGATACATCAATACGACGAACCAGTATATCTAATTAGTATAGTTGCAAAAATTTTAAATATACATCCCCAAACGCTTAGGCAGTATGAACGTGAAAACCTTGTATGTCCATCTAGATCAAATGGTCGTATAAGACTTTATTCTCAAAGGGATATAGATAGAATAAAACTCATATTAAGACTTACGCGTGAACTTGGTGTAAATTTAGCTGGTGTAGATATTATCTTAAGACTTAAAGAAAATGTTGATGATATGGAAACTGAAATAGCAGATTTAAGGCATGAATTAGCAAAAGCTCAAAATTCTCACTCAGTATCACCAGATAAGGCTCTTGTAACTAAGAGAAGTATCTATGAGATGATAATTTTTGAAAATTAGTTTTTAGATTATTGACTTAGACTCCCAGTCAAGCTGAGAGTGACGTTTGTTCGTCATTCCAAACTTGATTTAGAATCTAGCATAAGACTCCCAGTCAAGTACAAAGTGACGCTACTTCATCAACAAAGAGTAATACTACCTCGTCAAGTATAAAGTGACGCTACTTCATCAACAGAGAGTAACTCTACTCTGTCAAGTACAAAGTGACGCTACTTCATCAACAGAGAGTAACTCTACTCTGTCAAGTACAAAGTGACGCTACCCCATCAACAAAGAGTAATACTACTTCGTCATTCCAAACTTGATTTGGAATCTATTTATTCTTTTAGTCTTTTTACATTCGCCCCAACATTTTGCAGTTTAATCTCAAGAGAATCATAACCACGGTCAAGATGGTATATACGATGAACATCAGTAGTGCCATCAGCTATAAGTCCAGCTAATACTAAGGCACTTGATGCCCGTAGGTCTGTAGCCATTACATCAGTTCCACCTAGTTTTGTTCCACCATTAATAGTAGCTACATGTCCATTTAAGCTAATATTAGCACCCATACGTTGAAGTTCACTTACATGCATAAACCTATTCTCAAAAAGTCTCTCTTCTATTATTGAAGTACCCTCAGCTTGTGTAGCTAAGGCTAAAAACTGAGCCTGCATATCTGTTGGAAAAGCTGGGTATTCCTGAGTTACAATTTTTACAGCTTTTATTATTTTTGATGGATGAATAGTTATAGTATCTTTAGTAATTGTAAAGCTGGAACCCATCTCTTCAAGTTTTGCTAAAACTGCACCTAGATGTTTTGCATCTACATTTGTTAAGGTGATTTGTGACCTAGTTATAGCTCCAGCACAAAGGTAGGTACCAGCTTCTATCCTATCAGGGATTACAGAGAATTCTTTAATATTTAGTAATTTTCCATTTGTCCCATGTATAGTTAATACATCACTAGCAATTCCATCTATTTGAACACCAGAATTATTAAGAACTTCGCATAATTGAACAACTTCTGGTTCACGTGCAGCATTTGTGATAGTAGTATTTCCATTTGCAAGTGCAGCTGCCATAATTATATTTGCAGTGCCAGTTACTGTAATCTTATCAAAGTTGATATCACAGCCAGTTAAACCATTTGCTGCACTAGCGTGAATATAACCAGATTCTATACCTATTTTAGCACCCATTTGTTCTAATGCTTTTAGATGTAAATCAACTGGACGCTGACCAATTGCACATCCACCAGGCAAAGAAACTTCACAGTGACCAAATCTCGCCAAAATTGGACCTAATACTAAGATAGATGCACGCATAGTTTTAACTATATCGTATGTAGCCTTTGTTTGATTAAGACTAGATGTATCAACTGTAGTTATCTCTTGTGACCTATTAAACTTTGCTCCAAGATTATGGAGAAGTTTTAATAGAGTATTTATATCTGCTACATGGGGCAGATTTTTAATCTTTACATTATTTTTTGCTAAAATTGTCATTGCTATTAAGGGTAGTGAAGCATTTTTAGCCCCAGAGATTTTTATATTTCCATTTAGAGAATCAACTCTATTTATTTGTAAGTAGTCCAATTGTTATCTTTGTGTGAAAATCTAATTTATTTTAGTATTATATCTTAGTTTTGATATAATTCCAGTAATAAGTTTAAATGGCTAATGCACATAGTTAAATACATAAATTTCGTCACCCTGAACTTGTACCGCAAGGGTATTTCCTTTGGGCATTCAGGKTCTNNNNTTWTAKGNNARATTCTGAATCAAATTCAGAATGACTTTTTAGTATAAATAAGTAGTAAAAGGATAGTCATATATGAGTTCAGCTCTTGATAGATTAAAAAACTTAACAAATAAAATATCTTCTTATGAGACCTCAAGAAAAGATAATTTAAAGAAGTTGAACGATATTTTTTTTGAACTTGAACTGAATAAAAAGATAGAAGATTTTTCTGAATTATTTGATTTTAAGGCTATAAACCTCTCAGGTGCATCACTTTTAAGTGAAAACTTAGGTGAGATAAAGGAGGGTAAATRCTTGCAAATTTTAGCTATATCTTATGATAAGGATGCGTCTGTAAAAAGTAAAAATATTTCTCTTGCTTATTATGGAAAAGTACAAAATGTAGATATAGGCTTAAAAGATAAGGTAGTTGAGTTTATTTTACGTTTTAGGTTTGAGAAAAGTTTTATGACACTTCAACATTATAATGAAATGCTTCAAACATATAAAAAATGATAATTTTTCTTGACACGGAGACTACAGGTCTTGAAGATAAAGATAAAATAGTATCAATAGCCTTAGTTATAGTAAATAATGATAAAACTAAAAATATATATGAGTTAATTAATGATGGAAAAAAAATACCAGCCTTAGCCTCTAGTATCAATCATATAAGCAATGAGATGATAAAGGGCAAATGTAAGATAGTAGAATCTGAAGCGTATAAGTTTTTACAAAAAAATAATTTAGAAAGTACAACAATCATTGGACATAATGTTAAGTTTGATTTAGAAAAATTATCCTTATCTGGTTTTGATTTTATAGGTAATATTATAGATACACTTAGAGTTACTAAACATTTAATACCCGAGTGTGATATATATTCCTTACAATTTTTGAGATATGAATTGAGATTGTATAAGTTAGAAAAAGAGACTAGGTCTGCGCATCATGCCCTTGATGATGCTGTACTTGTAAAAAGACTTTATGAATACCTCTTAGATATCTCAAATAAAGAAGAGATGATAAAATTAAGTTTTAAAAAGGTACTTATGCAAAAGTTTGCATTTGGTAAGTATAATGGTAGGTATATAGAAGATATATCTGTGTGTGATAGGGGATATCTGGAGTGGATGTGTAATAATATTGTAGATTTAGATGAAGATTTAAGATATAGTGTCAATTATTATTTGTCAGGGGAAGTTAAATGAGAATAGCTATTGAGTGTAAGTCGCCATTAATGCAAAAATCATTAGAACYTTTTTTATCATCGCATCTTTGTACAACTAAACAATGTGATATTGTAATAGTAGATGAACCATGTTTAAAAAATGAAAAGTGTTTTTATATCTCAAGWAAAAAAGGTTCTGATTTAGTCAAACCATTTTCAAAATCTCAACTTATTTTATCCCTAGAAAATAGATATAAAAGTATTAAAAAAGATATTTCAGATTTAGATGATTTATTGTTAAGTGAAAGTCCACTAAATTTTGATATTTTAGAAAAACGTATAGATTTTTTAACTAAGGAATATCAATCAAATATTTTAAAAGCGGTAAAAGCATTTTATGAAAAGTAAAGCTTTTGTTAAAAAAATTATATCTGGAAAATTTAAAGGACTTAGCCTTAAATTACCATCAAAAGATACAACTAGAAGTTCAAAGTCCATAGTTTTAGAGAGTTTTTTTAATACACTTCAATTTGATATTATTGATTCAAATTTTGTAGAAGTATTTTCAGGAAGTGGTTCTATTGGGCTTGAAGCTCTTAGTCGTGGAGCTAAATCTATAAAGTTTATGGAGCGTGATAAAGATGCACTTAAAGTATTAAAGTCCAATATAAATCAAACAAATCCTAGTGCCTGTCAGGTTTTTGCTGGTGATAGTTTWTCTAATATACATRCAGTTATAAAAAGTTTAAAAGATGAGGCTGCGTATTTTTACATAGATCCACCATTTAGTATCCGTGATGGTATGGAAGATATTTATGATAAAACTATGGATTTAATATCAGCTTTACCAGAAAAAAATGTAGAATTAATTATTATAGAACATATGACTGGTTTAGATTTACCTAATAAACTTGGTATATATAAGATGAAAAAATCTAAAAAATTTGGAAATACTACTTTAACTTATTATATATAATTTAAAATTTAAATATTCTAATGATATATCATCAATTTATATGCAAATGCCTCCAGCGACTAAGGGACATATTCAATTTGTAGGTAAAATACCTGAAGAAATTGCTAGGTCAGTTAAAAATAATAAACAAGAAGATAAAATTATAAAAGTGGATATTCAAATTTCAGAAACAGCAGAGGAACCTTCTAAGAAAAATCTATTTGATATAGTAAAAAATGACATAGCTAAAAGTAATTTAACAAAAAAAGCTACTATCATAGATGAAAATGAAGTTCAATTTAATATCTTTAGAGGTAATCAACCAATGTATATTTAATTTACTGCTCGTGGAGCTTCCATACTTACAAGCCCAAGTGATAAAGGTATAGGGAGTTTAGAAATAGATTTAGCACCAAGAAGTAGTAAAAAATATCGTCATTTCAAAAAAAAATATCGTCATTCCAAACTTGATTTGGAATCAAAGCCAATAAACTAGACACTGAATCAAGTTCAGGGTGACGAAAGTAGTTGTATGAATCAGCCGTATCTTCGATACACTTTATAAAAATGAATAAGGTGATATTTTATTTTCACCATTTAACTTATTATATATAATCTTCTTTTGGAATAATAATTGCTAATCCTTAATAATACAAGGATAGTTATGAAATATTTATTTATTATTTTACTTTTTTTATCAAACTTATATGCTACAAAAATAAATGATATTTCTAATGTAGTTGGTGTACGTGATAATCAAATTATAGGTTATTCATTAGTAGTTGGTCTTAGAAAAACTGGTGATGGTACTACCTCAAAATTTACACTTCAATCAATATCAAATATGTTAAAAGCAATGAATATAGATATGAATCCAATTGATATAAAATCAAAAAATGTGGCAGCTGTTGTTGTAACAGCAAAATTAAAAGCTTTTTCTAGACAGGGTGATAAGTTTAATGTAACTGTATCATCTATTGGTGATGCAAAGTCTTTAGAGGGTGGTACCTTATTGATGACACCTCTAAAAGGGGTAGATGGTAAGATTTATGCTTTAGCACAAGGGGCTGTAAGTATTGGAGGAAGAAATGAACGTGGAGCTGGCAGTGAATCACATCCAACTACAGCTTTAGTATTTGATGGCGGGGTAGTTGAGAGAGAAATTCTAATTGACTTATATCATCAAGTATATGTAACATTATCTTTAAAAGAAGCAAATTTTAAAAATTCTGTATCTGTGCAAAAGGCTGTAAACTCTTTTTATAMTACNRYARSWARCTNTAGYTANNGATCMTYRYAMWAWWWAGSTNRMWASACCAAAAGATAAAAGTATGATAGAGTTTTTAGCTGAGGTACAAGATATAGATATAATCTATAAACCTAAAAATAAAATTATTATTAATGAGAGAACAGGAACTATAATTGCTGGTATTGGTATAAAGATTAAACCAATAGTTATGACTCACGGAGATATTACTATTAAGATTAAAGAACAAGATATTTTAAGTAAACCTGCTGGCTCAATGGTAATTGATGATGATTTGATAATTGGTCTTAATGAAAATGAGATATATACAAAAAATGGAACTACTACTGTAGCAAACTTAGTTAGATCATTACAAAAATTAGGTGCTACACCAAAAGATATTATCTCTATTTTAGAGACAATGAAAATAGCTGGAAGTATAGCAGCTGATTTAGAAATCATATAAGGAGAGAATAATGAATAATTTAAATTCTATTGGGATACAAGCCTTAAGTATATCTCAACAACATCAAATTCCAAAAATTGATCCAAAAGCTGAAGATGCTTCTTTAAGAAAGCAAACTGATGCCTTTGAATCAGTGATATTAAAAATGTTATTGGATAATGCTATGAAAGATGAAAAGAATCTTTTTTCAGAGCAGAATGATCCTGGGGATAAAATATATAAGTCAATGTATAGGGATGAACTAGCAAAAACTAGTGCAGGTAGTTTTGGGTTTTCTTCAATGTTGTATAATTATTTGAGTAGAAAATAAAATATGGGCTTTTATAAAATAAACTAAATTTTTTAAAAAAAAATTAATGTTTATTTTACTTTTGCCGATATGGTCTAAAAGGATGAATTATGATTTCTCAAATAAATAATGCAGCAGTTACAAGCACTTACGCAAAAAATGTAAACGCTAACAAAGAAACTGCAAAAACATCAAACGCTACTATATCCTCCCAAGGGGATAAAAGCAAGGTAGATCAGATTAAAGAGGCTCTTGACTCTGGTGAATACAAAATAAATTTACAGGCACTATCACAAAAGATAGCCGACGAGTTACTGTAGGTTTTTAACTATAACAGGGGTTAATTATGTTGTCATATCACCTAGAAGGTGCCTTAAGTGATTTAAGGGACTTAATTGAAATAACAAATTCAGATATAGAAGATATCAAATTAGCGAAGAATGATCCTCAATTTGAGAGATTATCACTTAAAGAAGAAAAATTAAAAAGTTTTGAGCAAAAAAAAGCTATGATTGACCATGAAATATCTTCTTTAATGACTTCAAACCCTGAGCGAGACTTACCACAACTTTTAAATCAAGAGCAACATACTTCATTAGACAACTTAAAAAAAGAATTGTCTAAACTTCAAATAGCAAATAAAAGTTATGCAAAACTAGTTTTAGTGGTTAGCAATTTATACAATACTTTTTTAGAAAGATTAGTACCTACAGAGATGCAAGGATATAACAAAGTTGCGTCAAAAAAACCTTCTTTTTTAGAAGTAAGGGTATAAAATGGGGTCTATCTACAACTCTCTAAGTATCGCTTATTCTGGTTTAAGTGCAGCTCAAGTTGGTGTTGAAACCACATCTCAGAATATTTCAAATGCTGAAAGTGATGGATATACCAGACAAAGAGTTGTTCAAGCTGCAACTGTACCACTAAATACTGGTCTAGGTAATATTGGTAATGGTACTCAAATCCAAGATATACAAAGAATTTTTGATAACTTTGTATTTGATAAATATACTGGTATATCTGCAGAAAAAGAGTATGCAGATTTTTCACAAAAAACCTTAGAGGAGTTGTCAACTTATTTTCCAGAGATTGATGAGGTTGGTATAAAAGCAGATTTAAAAGAATATTATAATATGTGGCAAACCTTTGCGGATAACCCTGATAATGATTCTATAAAACTAGCTTTAGCAAAACAAACGGAAAGTTTAGCAAATAGCATAAAATATACTCAAAATCAAGTAGTGAAACTTCAAGATCAGATTAATGATAAATTATCTGTAAATATTAATGAGGTAAATTCTTTAGCACAAGAGTTGGCTAAGTTAAACGGCTCTATAGGTGTAGCTGAATCTGGTGGAGGATTTACTGCAAATGATTTAAGGGATAGAAGAAATGTAATTGAGAGAAGTTTAGCACGATTAATTGGTGCTGAAGTTACTAGTGGGAAAACTACATCAAATATTCAGATTGATAGCTCGTCAAATACTGCAACTGGAAGTTATAGTCTTAGTGTAAATGGTTTTACTATAGTAGATGGACAAAGCTTTCATCCCTTAAATATCAGTAATAAAGATAGTGCTGATGGATTTTATAAAATATCTTATGAAAGACAAGATGGTGTACTAATTCCTATGGATAGGACTATAAATGGGGGTAGAATTGGCTCTATCTTGGATTTAAGAGGTGAAAGAATAGATAGATATGATTCTACAGCATTAACAGGTGGTACTTTACAAAATGTAATTACTAAAATGGATACATTTGCAAAAGGTTTAATAGAATCAGCAAATAACCTTTACGCAGCTACATCCACAACCAAAATGGAATCAAATATCCTAGATTTAAATGGAACAAACTCTTTAGTTAACTCATCTTTAAATATTAAAGCGGGTGCCTTTGATATAGTTATTTATGATATAGACGGTAATGAAACAGCTAGAAGAACTATAAATATAAATACAGCTACAACTATAACAGGTGTAGTATCATCAAATTCTATCGAGGGTCAGATAAAAGATAGTCTAGATGATAATAATGATGGAAATGCTAATAATAATATAGATGATTATATTAATTTTAATTGGGCTACATATTCTAGTGGAGATAAAGCTTTAGAATTAGATATGGATGCTTTATCAGCTTCAAAAGGTTATACTTTTGCAATTGAAGATAATTTAAAGACTTTAGAATATGATTCTGGATCAAATTTTGCAGGAGCCTTAGGTTTAAATAGATTTTTTGATGGTGATAATGCAAAAAATATAGACTTAAATTCAAAATTTAAAAATACTCCAACTAGTATAGCTGCTGGTAAATCACCTGTAGCAGGGGATAATGTAATAGCACTATCTATGATTCAACAACAGTTTGAGAGCTACAAGTTTGATACAGGTGATGAAGTTTTTAATACAACTATATATGGTATGTTTGATGTAATAGCTACAAGTGTAGGTATTGAAACAAATGAAGCTATATTAGATAATCAAACAGTAACCGCACAGTTTAATGCAGTTGAGTTAGAATATGCCTCAGTTTCAAAAGTAAGTATTGATGAGGAGATGACTAATCTTATAAAATACCAAAACTCTTATGGGGCTGCCGCAAAAATTATATCTACTATTGATCAGATGATGCAAACTCTTCTTGGAATGAAACAGTAAATATTGGAAGATATATATGCCTAAAATCAGTATATTAATTTTAATATTCATTTTTTTACTCTCTTTTATTGGTGGTTATTTTTATAGTCTAGATGCATATAATTTGGATGCAAATGCTATTTTATTAGCCCCATCAGAGGCACATTTTTTAGGTACAGATAGGTTAGGCAGGGATATCTTGGCTAGACTTATGGAGGGTGGTAAAATATCACTTATAATTGGTGTAGGCTCCGCTTTTATAGCTTCATTAATTGGTCTGATTTTAGGTTCAATGGCTGGGTATTTTCGCGGATATATTGATAAAACATTTATAGTTATAGTTGATTTGTTTTTAACTTTTCCAACATTTTTTTTACTTTTAGCCTTAGTATCTTATGTAAATGCCTCAGCTTGGGTTTTAATACTTATCATTTCCATAACTGGATGGATGACTACTGCAAGACTTATACGATCAGAGAGTTTTAAAATAACACATGAGCCTTTTATAAAGATTTTAAATCTCGCAAAAGTTTCTAAAACAAAGATACTTTTTAAATATTATGCACCAATATTAGCCCCAATTTATTTTGTTAGTTTTACTTTTGGAGTTGGTGGGGCTATACTTGCTGAATCAGGACTTAGTTTTTTGGGTCTAGGAATTGTAGCTCCACAGATGAGTTGGGGAACTATTTTAAGTGGGGGTAAGGAACTTATAGAAATAGCTTGGTGGGTTAGTTTTTTCCCTGGACTTATGATATTTTTAGTGACTTTTTCTCTTATAAATATTTCAAACTATCTCCAACAATTAACAAATAAAAGAGAGATACAAAATTAGTTCATTTACAAGCGGTAAGAATATTACAAGTACAAAAAAGATATAATCGTCATCCTAAACTTGATTTGGGGTTTAAAGATACAATCATCATCCTAAACTTGATTTATGATTTAAAGATACAATCGTCATCCTAAACTTGATTTAGGATCTAAAGATAAGGAATTCTGATATATGATTAATATAATTTTATGTGGTGGTAACGGTACAAGATTATGGCCAATTAGTCGTACTCTTATGCCTAAACAATTTGTAAAACTTTTTGATGATAAATCATTATTTCAGCTTACTGTACAAAGAAATTCTAAACTATGTGATGGTAAGTTTATCATCTCAAATAAAGATCAATACTTTTTAGCCTTAGACCAATTAAATGAATTAAATAAAAAACAAAATAAATATTTATTAGAACCAGTTGGAAGAAATACAGCCCCAGCTATAGCTTTGGCATGTCTACATTTAGATCCAGATGAGATAGTATTAGTGACCCCAAGTGACCATGTAATTAAAAATGAAGATGCTTATAAAAAAGTTGTATCTGATGCAAAAGAGATGGCAGATAATGGTTACCTTGTTACCTTTGGCATAAAACCAAGTTTTGCAGAGACGGGTTTTGGATATATAGAAGCTGATGGTAAAGATGTTAAAGCTTTTCATGAAAAACCAGATTTTCAAACAGCTAGTTTATACTTAGAAGCTGGAAACTACTACTGGAATAGTGGAATGTTTTGTTTTAAGGCTGGAGTATTTTTAAGTGAGCTTAAAAAATACTCAGCAGATATTTATGAGACAGCTGCAACTGCTTTAAATAATGCACATATAGATGGAGATGATATTAATAAGCTTATTAGAATCAAAGAAGAAAATATGTTAGCTATACCTGAAGACTCTATAGATTATGCAGTAATGGAGAAGTCATCAAAGGTAAAAGTAATCCCCTCAGATATGTCTTGGTCTGATTTAGGAAGTTTTGATGCCTTATATGAAGAGTTTAATAAAGATGCCCATGGAAATACTATTAATGACAAACATATATCAATTGACAGTAAAAATAACCTTATTTATGGAAATGAGAGGAAAATTGCAACAGTAGATGTTGAAGATTTAATAATTGTTGATACATCAGATGCCCTTCTTATTAGTAAAAAAGGTTCATCACAAAAAGTTAAAAGAATAGTTAAAGAGATAAGAAAAAATACTCAATTACATAATATCCATTTAACTGCACATAGACCATGGGGCAATTATACAATACTACAAGATGAAGAAAAATATAAAATAAAAAAAATAATTGTAAAACCAGGTCAAAGATTATCCTTGCAAAAACATCAACATAGAAGTGAACATTGGACTGTAGTTAGCGGGACAGCTATAGTTACCTTAGGAAAAGAGGAGATTGCAGTCCGTTCTAATGAATCTATATATATACCAATGGGTGAAATTCATAGACTAGAAAATGCAGGTAAATTAGATTTAATTATAATTGAGGCACAAATTGGTGATTATCTTGGTGAGGATGATATAATTAGATTAGAAGATGATTATAAAAGGCTTTAGTTGAAGCATAACTTATTACTTGCATTTAGTTTTGCACTAAGAGATTTTAAAGAAAGATACATTGGTACTGGACTAGGACAACTTTGGTATGTATTATCACCAATAATTACTATATTTATATATACAGTAATATTTTCAGATTTTATGAAAATGAAGATGAATATTGTTGATAATACTTACGCATATAGTATTTACTTAGTACCAGGTTTACTAGCTTGGACATCTTTTAGTACTATATTAATTAGGCTAAATACCTCTTTTGAACAAAAAGCAAACCTTATTAAAAAAATAAATGTCCCTATGTTTACTTTTCAAATAGCTATCACAATAACTGAATTTTTTCTTTTTATGCTTTCTATCTTACTTGGTATTGGATTTTTACTTATAGTTGGACAGGATGTAACATGGACTTTTCTTTGGATTTTACCGATAATGTTTTTACAAACTATGTTTGTATTTGCCTTAGGTGTAATACTTTCATTATTTACCCCATTTTTTAAAGATTTAAAAGAGGCTATACCTATAATAATTCAATTATGGTTTTGGATGTCACCTATTATTTATATGAAAGAGATGTTAGAAAAAAATTATCCATTTATACTGAATTACAATCCATTTTATTTTTATGCACAAATATATCAAGATATTTTTTTATACTCAAAAGCTCCCTCTTTAGAACTATTAGTTACGATAATGATAATTAGCTTTTCCACTCTTGTTATAGCTGGTTTTTTATATAAAAAAATGATTGGCACAATTAAGGATATCATATAATGGCATTTACAAGGGAACAAGTAGCAAAGGTATATATAGCTACATTTAATCGTGCGCCGGATGCAGCAGGATTGGATTACTGGATTAACTTATCAGGTTTTACAAACATAGAGGATGTAGCAAGTAGCTTTTTTGATCAGCCTGAGGCTAAATTAATTTATTCAGAGGCTACATCATCAACTTCTGCGGTGACTATAGCATACCAAAACCTTTTTTCAAGATTACCAGATGCACAAGGATTAGCTTATTGGGTGAATGAACTAGATAGCGGAAGAATTACTCAAAGTCTTATGCTTCAAGCCTTGATAAATGGTGCCTTAGATGATGTGAACGGAAACGATGCTACTAGGATGGAAAATAAAACTATAGTTGGCATTAGTTTTGCAGATGCTGGACTTGATAATATACAAGATGCCAAAGATGTTATGTTAAAAGTTACAGATGATTTAGCAAGTGTGCAGCTTGCTCAAAGTAATATTATCTTCCTAAGTTCAGTAGTTGACTTATCTACTAGTTTGTCTAATATTAATACTGGACTTGGAGATTTAAGTGATTTTAATACAGCTGGTGTATCATCATTAGCCTCTACTTCATATTGGAATACTTCAGATACTATTACCTTTAGTTTTAATGAAACTATACCATCATCTTATTATACTTATAATAATTTTGTAGGAAGTGCTGAACTTACTACAAACTGGACAGCTTTAAATCAAAATCAAAAAGATACAGTTGTAAATATTACACAAGAGATAAATAAACTCTTAGGTATATCATTAGAAGAGGTCAGCTCAGGTGGGGATATTGCTTTAAATATTATTAAAATGGATGCTAATACTTCAGGTTTTGCTTTTTTGCCAGGTCCAGTTAATCCAGAAGATGGGGATATTTTTCTTAGCACAGAATTTAATACTACACAAGACTTCGGCTTAGAAGTATCACAACAAGGTTATGCAACAATTGTACATGAATTTGGACATGCCTTAGGTTTAAAACATCCCTTTGAAGGTGCAAATACTCTTAAAGCTGATTTAAATGATGTTAATCATACTGTAATGTCTTATAATTCAGCTTCTAATTATGTACCTAGCTTTAGCGTAAATCAAAATACAATCTCTTATGTAGCAGCACCTTTTCAGCCAGAGCTTTTTTCTTTATATGATATAGCAACTCTGCAGGCTATATATGGAGTTAATCCAGATACAAATACAGGTGATGATGTATATACACTTAGTTATACAGATTATAAGATACAGACTATTTATGATGCTGGGGGCAATGATACTATTGACTTGTCTTCAGCTATAGGCACAAGTAATATAGATTTACGTTCAGGTTCATTAAACAGTGTAGATGTATATACATTAGCTCAGGTAGTCGAACTTCATCAAAGTTTAATAAGTGATGATTATTGGAAAATATTTATTGAAGAGACTTTAACAAGTTTATATACAGATGCTAAGTTATATACAGGTAAAAATAACTTAGGTATAGCTATTGGTACTATTATAGAAAATGTATTAACAGGTTTTGGGGATGATATTATTACAGATAATGAGGTGGATAACAATATTTTTAGCTCATTTGGTGATGATAAAATATACCTAGGTAATGGCGGGAGTGATTATGTAGATGGCGGTATTGGTAACGATACTATCTATTTAAATCTCTTTAAAGAGCAGATAAACTTAAGTAAATTAGCAGATGATACATATAATTTAAAAACAGATATATATGAAGTAAATTTTGTAAATATTGAGGCTATATCTTTAGCTGATGGTATTGTCTATACACCAGATATATTAATAGCTTAAAGATGTATATATCCGTCACCAGAAACTAGATTAACCGTCACCATGAACCAAATTAACCGTCACCCTGAACTTGCTCGACCGTCACCCTGAACTTGATTCAGGGTCTAGTATTTTAGCTTAGATTCCGTGTCAAGCACGGAATGACATATGTTCAAGTTCAGAATGACAGTTATGTATATGCTATAATACGCATAAAATGATACTTACAAGTAAAGAGTTTTGTGAAAGAATTAAAATAGACAATGAATAAAATATTAGAAGTTAAAAATATAACTAAAATCTATAAAATATACAAAAATAATTTTGATAGATTAAAAGAGATTTTTTTAAAAAAAGACTATCATAAAGAGTTTACCTCAAACAAAGATATATCCTTTGATTTATATGAGGGTGAGACTCTAGGCATTATTGGTGTAAACGGTGCTGGAAAATCAACTATACTTAAACTTATTGCTGGTGTTATAAGCCAAACATCTGGTGAAATTATAAGGCACGGTAGGGTTACCGCTCTTTTAGAACTTGGTACTGGCTTTAACAATGAGCAAAACGGAAGGGATAATATCTATCTAAACGGAACTCTTATTGGTATGAGTAATAAAGAGATAGATGAAAATTTAAAAAATATTATAGAGTTTAGTGAATTAGGTGATTATATAAATGAGCCTATAAGAACCTACTCCTCTGGTATGCAGATGAGACTAGCTTTTTCTATTGCTATTTTTTCAAACCCTAAGGTACTTATAGTTGATGAAGCTCTCTCTGTTGGAGATGCTCACTTTTCTGCAAAATGTTCAAAGGCACTAAAGTCTAGAAAAGAAAAAAACATGTCAATTATTTACGTATCCCATGATTTAAATTCTCTAAAACTTTTATGTGACAGGGCTATTCTTTTACATAAGGGTGAAGTCGTCATAACAGATACTCCGGAGAATGTTATAAATAATTATAACTTTTTAATAGCAAAACTAAATGATGATGAATCTAATATTAAAATAGATATGGACAAAAAGAACTCTTTTGGTACCTTTGAGGTTGAGATTAAAAGTGTAAATATTAAAAAAGATGGAAATATTGTAAAAGATATTCAGACAGGTGATATTGTAGATATTGAGATAGAACTAGACGCAAAGATTGATGTATCTAATGCTACTATTGGTATGCATATACGAGATAAATTTGCCCAAGATATATATGGTACAAATACTTTTTATAAAAAACAGGTTATGAAACTAGAGGCAAATAATACTTATTTATGTACCTATACTATGCCTTTTAATATAGGTGTTGGAAAATACAGCCTAGGTTTAGCAATTCATACGGGAGATTGGCATACTGAGCAGTGTTATCATTGGTTAGACAATGCACTAAACTTTACTATATCAGCCTCTAGGGATGATTTTTTTATAGGTCTTTGTAGACTTGAACCAAGCATAAAACTTGTAGAAATAAATAAGTAATGATTATTTATTTAGATATATCTGAGTTTTTGAGAACTCGGATTACTACTGGAATTCAAAGGGTAGTTAGAGAATATTTACAAAGAGCGATAAATAAGCAAAATAATATTAATGTAATTATTTATAATGCTAGCTTATCTATATACCAACTTTTAGATAATAAAGAGGTGGTGCTTTTTTTAAAAGACGTACAAAATTATGAGTTTAAAACGAACAAAGAACTAGATTTATTTCAAAATTCAAAAAGTACAAAAGTATTTTTTGATATGGATTCTGTTTGGAATGCTTCACAAAAAAGATTTACACTATACAAAAAACTAAAAAATCATAATTTTAAAATAGTAAATTTTATATATGATTTAATACCAATGCTTTTCCCAGATTTCGTAAAAGATAATACTAAACAAAATTTTCAATCTTTTTTAGATTCTGTATATAAATATAGTGATTTAGTATTTTTTGATTCTAAATCTGCCTTAGATGACTTTGATAAACTCCAGCCAGTTTATATAAATAGAAAAAATATAAACAAAAAGGTTGTTTATTTAGGCTCAGATTTTTCATCACTAAATTTATTACAAAATCCTAAACTTGACCTGATGTCAAATAATTATAAAAGTTTATTGTCAAAAAAATATATATTGTTTGTAGCTACATTGGAGCCACGAAAATGTCAAGACCAAGTTCTTAAAGCCTTTGAGAAATTACACATTAGCTATCCAGACCTACATTTAGTATTGATTGGGAAAGTAGGTTGGAATATAGAAAAATTTGCTGAGATATTAAATAAACATCCATTAAAAAATAGTTATATTCACCATCTCGATGAGGTAAATGATGCAGAGTTAAGTTTTTTTTATGATAGGGCTTTTCTTGTTACATATCTTTCAATATATGAGGGGTACGGTCTCCCTGTAGTAGAGTCACTTAAGCATTCAAACATAACTATAGTTTTGGACAATAGCTCTATGAAAGAGGTTGGAACTGATTGTGCTGATTATATATTAGATAAAGATGAAAATAAATTGGTAGATATAATATCTAAGTATTTAGATAATCCTTCTATTTATAATAAAAGAATAAAATATATAAAATCTAATTATAAAGCCCCAATCTGGGATAATTTTTATACAAACATATCAAATACATTAAGCTATACAGTAATTAAATAGAGGATAAAATGAAAAAATTATTAATTGATTGTTCATTCATAAGCACAACAAACTTAAATACAGGAATTCAAAGAGTAGTTAGACAGGTTCTAGAAAATATTTATGGCATCTGTGAGCTTAGTGAATATGAAGTAATGGAAGTTGTTTTAGAGAATGGAATCTTAAGAGAAATTTCACAAAATAATAATAAATCTGAACTTGATGGAAATATAAAAACAAAAAAAGGTGATGTCTTATTACTTTTAGATTCCTCGTGGCATTTAGATACCTGGGCTAGTGTAATGTATGTAAAATCAACTGGGGCTATGGTTATAGGAGTTATTTATGACCTTATACCAATATCGCATCCTCAGTATTGTGATGAGGTCTTAGTTAAATTGTTTAATGAATGGTTTAATCAGGCTATAGAGCTTATTGATGCTTTTATTACAATCTCTAAAACTGTAGAAAATGACTTGAAAAAATATTTAGAAAATAAATACCCAGATAAGGTAAAAAGTAAGTTTTTTGATCACTTTTTATTAGGTTCTGATTTTAAGTCCAAAAAATCAGATATACAAACTATAGAGATAAATAAATCTTTAATCTCATTATATAAAAAACAAAACAAAAGTATATACTTAATTGTATGTACATTAGAACCTAGAAAAAACCACAAATATTTATTAGATGTATTTGATATATTGTGGGAAAATAATATAGATGTTACCTTAAATATCGTAGGTAAAATAGGTTGGAAGGTAGATGATTTGATGCTTAGAATTTATAATCATAAATACTACAATACAAAACTTTTTCATTTTGGCAACTTAAATGATGAAGAGTTAACTTATTGTTATAAAAACTCTAAAATGCTTTTATTTCCATCATTTATAGAGGGTTTTGGTCTTCCTATTATTGAGAGTTTAAATAACAAATTAGCAGTTTTAGCTAGTGATATACCTATACACAGAGAAGTTGGATCACAAAGGATAGGATATTTTGATTTGCAAAACAAGAACGATTTAGTATCTCAAATATCAAAATTTGAAGAAACTGGTATATCAGAATCTTTACAAGTTCCAGCTGATTTTAGATGGATAAACTGGAATGAAAGTACAGAGTTACTATTTGAAAAAATCAAAAAATTTGATAAAAAGTTTAAACCAACTAAAATAAAAAATTTGAAAAAAAATAAAAAATCATTTAAACAAAGTATAAAAAAAATCCCTATACTTGGCTGGTTTTTAAGATGGAGTTATAATCTTTTAAGGCTAAATAATATTAAACACTCTGTATATATACATCAAACTTTAATCAACACTCAACAATCTCAGCTTAAGCAACAGCAAATTCTTATAGATAAACTAGAGTTGAAATTGACTAAAAGAGAACTTGAAATTATCTCTTTACAAAGTAGCATAGATACAAAAATTGCAAAACAAATTTCATATCAGTCTGTTTCATTTCAGCAAAGAATAGACCAGTTTATTTTTGATACTAAGATTGAGCTGAAAAATGAAAAACTATAAGGTTATTCATCAATTTACACCAACTGTAGCTTATGGTGATAGTGTATCAAATGGATTGTTGTTTACACAAAAAATACTTCTTGCCTTAGGTTTTGAATCAAATATATACTGTTGTGATAAAATTATAGATATAGATTTTAAAAATGAAATTTATCATATAAGCCAGTATAAAGAAGATGAAAATCATATATTATTTTATCATCATTCCATAGGACATATTTGTCATGATAAGATAATGTCTTTTGCAGATAAAAAAGTATTGATATATCACAACATTACCCCATCGCATTTTTTTAAAGATGAAAAGCATTTACAAATAGCTTGTGATGATGGTAGGGTACAGTTAAAAGATGCTGTAAAGAATTTTATAGGCTCACTTGGAGATTCAGATTATAATTGTAAAGAGTTAAAATCTCTTAATTATCCAAATCCAACTAGCTTAGCTCTACTTTTAGATTTAAACAAAAAAAGTTCAGTTATAGCCAACGAAGATATAGTAAAAAAATACTCGTTTTCATATAATATTTTATTTGTAGGTAGGGTAGTACAAAACAAATGCCAACATCAACTCATAGATGTACTCCAAGAGTTAAAACTCTTAGGCGAGTCAAATATAAAACTTTTTATAGTAGGTGGGGTCTCCCAGCCTCACTATTTCGAATTTTTACACAATTATTCCACAGATTTAGGTTTAAATACAAATATTATAATTACAAATAAAGTAAGTGATGAAGATTTAGCAGCTTATTATAAATCAGCAGACTTATATTTGTCTTTGAGTGAACATGAGGGTTTTGGTATGCCGTTTATTGAAGCAATGAAGTACGATATACCAATATTAACTTATAATGCTGGTGGAATTTCCTCAACTGTTACAGCATTATCTTTATTAGAAAAAAAATCACCTAGATATATAGCAAAAGAAATTATTAAACTTCAAAATGACCCATATTTTAGGGTAGAACTTTTAAAGGCACAAAAACAGCACCTAAAAAGTTTTTCTTATGAGAATATGAAAAGAAGATTAGTCGAGTATTTAATCTCCATAGATGTAGAAATTCTGAATAATACCCGTCATTCCGTGCTTGACACGGAATCTACCTACCAAATCGAAGGACCATTCGACAGTTCATACTCACTAGCTATTGTAAACAAAACCATAGCCTTAGCTTTAAATGATAACACAAATTCAAATGTAGCCTTATATTCAACAGAAGGTGCTGGAGATTTTGAACCAAATAAAGAGTATATCACCCTGAACAACCAATCCGTCATCCTGAACAACCAATCCGTCATCCTGAACTCGATTCAGGATCTATCAAATAAAAAACTAGATAACATTGACATAACTATACGAAACCTATACCCACCAAGAACAAATGCTATGAGTGGTTATCAAAAAATCATAGGTCCATATGGCTGGGAAGAATCAAAGTTCCCATCTGAATATGTAGAATGGTTTAACAAAAAAACAACTATGATTTTTACTATGTCAAAGTATGTAACAAACCTTTTAAAAGATAATGGTGTATATAGCCCTGTAAAAACTATAGGTTTAGTAGTTGAAGATATTTTAAAAGTAGAAGCTAAATCATTTTCATTTGAGTTGCCAAAAAACTTTAAACTACTTCATATCTCATCAGCATTTCCTAGAAAAGGTTTAGATAAACTCTTAGAAGCTTTTAATGAGATTCCAAATCAAGAGATTCTGAGTCAAGCTCAGAATGACGAAGTACTAAGTCATTCCAAACAAGAAGCCCGTCATTCCAAACTTGATTTGGAATCTACTTACAACATTTCGCTTATCATAAAAACATTCCCAAACCCACACAATAAAACTATAAAACAAATTCAAGATTTAGGCTTTAAAGTTAGTAAAATATATGAAAAAGATGTAACACTTTATACCAAAGACACAAAACAAATTTTACTTATAAACAAAGACATATGCCAAGAAAATATCAGATATTTATATGAAAATTCAGATCTTTTAGTAGCACCTAGTTTTGGTGAGGGTTTTGGTTTTCCTATGGCTGAGGCTATGCTTTTAGAACTTCCAGTTTTAACTACAGCTTATGGAGGTCAAACTGATTTTTGTATGCAAGAAAACTCTTGGCTTCTTGATTTTGATTTTGAATATTCTCACTCACATATGAATCTAAACTCATCTATTTGGGCAGTTCCAAAAGTACAATCGATAAAAGATTCTATACAAAAGTTATACAATTTAAATTTAGCTAAGATAAAAATAAAAACTACAAAAGCAAAAGAGTATATTTTTAAAAATTACTCATCTAAACAAATATCTTTAAATATACAAGAAGCAATTAAAAATTATCCAAGTAAAAAAGAGCTAAAAAAAATAGCCTTATTCTCAACTTATAATACAAAATGTGGCATAGCTATGTACTCTAAATATTTAATTTCCTCATTTAAAGAAAAGCCTTTAATTTTAGCAAATTTTTCTAATGATAAATTACTAGAGCAAGACAGCTCAAACATAATTAGATGCTGGAGTGATGGACGAGATACTAAAGATATAAGTTTATTAAAAGAGAAACTTTTATCTAATAATATAGATACTCTTATTTTACAATATAACTTTAGTTTTTTACCACTAAAACTTTTAGAAGAGTTATTAAATTTTTGTTTTAAAAACAAAATAAATACCCATCTTTTTTTACATTCTAGTAAAGACGTAGTTGAAGAGACATATACAGATTCCTTTAGTTTTATAACTTTGGCACTTCAAAAAGTGACTAAGATATATATGCACACTCTAAGTGATATGAACTATCTAAAAAATTTTAATATATATAAAAATACATATCTTTTCACACATGGCATAAATATGGAGATCCTGAATCAAGTTCAGGATGACAAAGACTGCTATTTTGAACAACAAACTCATCATTGGGAACAACAAACTCGTCATGTAGAACAACAAGCTCGTCATGTAGAACAAGAAACTCATCATTGGGAACAACAAACTCGTAATGTAGAACAACAAACTCGTCATGTAGAACAAGAAACTCGTCATTCCGTGCTTGACACGGAATCTACCAACCCAACCTTAGCAAGCTTCGGTTTCCTTCTTCCACAAAAAGGTATCTTAGAATTAGTAGATATAGTAAAATACTTACACTCTAAAGGTACAAATGTAAAATTATTATTATTATGCTCAATCCACCCAGCTCCTATCTCAAAACAGCTTGAAATAGAGCTAAAACAAAAGATTTTAGAGAGCGGACTAAACTCTTACATAACCTTAAATACAAATTTTTTAAGCGAAGAAGAGATAGTAAATAAACTCTCACTCGCAGATAAGATTTTATTTCTTTACAAAGATACACAAGAAAGCTCATCCGCAGCTGTTCGTATGGGCTTATTATCTCAAAAAGAAGTAATTACAAGTAAGTTGGGTATTTTTGATGATGTTAAGTCTGTAGTTACACAAATACAATATAATTCTATTAAAGAAATATCAGAAACAATAAGAAGTTTATTAGAGAAAAACTTTGATAATACAAAACAAAAACAGTGGTGCTATGATAATAGCTGGCAAAATATAAGTAAAAAATTCTACAATAGTTTACTTTAGATTCTGAGTCAAGCTCAGACTGACGGAGCTTATTATTCTAAATATGACCAGCACGTCATTCCAAACTTGATTTGGAATCTAATTTAAAAAACAAAGGATGAAAATGATTTTTGGTACTGACGACAGAGTCTTAGTGGATTACACAAATCCAGATGGTAGATTTGTTCAAATAAAGTCTACATTTTCAAATGGTGTTACTTTGCTAGGTAGTGGTGTAATGGTAGATGTAAACGATGTCCTAACAGCTGCACATACTTTTTATTCTGTAGAAAATGGTGGATTAGCTACTAGTGTGGAGGTCACTCCGTCTAGTTTTAATGATTACAAACCTTTTGGAACTACTACAGCTGATCATTTTTATTTAACAGATGAGTGGACACTAAATCAATCATATCAGTATGATTATGGTGTAATATCTTTAGCATCCCCAATAGGTTATCAAACTGGTTGGGCTAATTATGGTTATATAAATGATTTAACAACTACTGCAGATACTTTAATGACATCTTATGGTTATACTAGTGATGTAAAAAATGCAGATTACCTTTTATCTACATCAGGTACACCAGATGCAGTAAATGGAAATATTTTATTATTTAGAGATGATTTAGATGCATCTGGGGGACAAAGTGGAAGTCCTGTTTTAACATCTACTGATACTCAGGATGATATAGTTATAGGTTTAGTATCTCATCAAAGTTATTTTCCTGATGAAAATGGTATTCTTGCATTAACTGCAGATTCAGTTGCAAATATAGATGAATGGGTAAAAACAAATGATGAAAATCTAAGTCCACCAAAAACTACAGTATACAAGTTTGAAGATGTACAAGATATATCATTACTATATCTTGGTTTACTTAATCGTGCACCAGATGAAGATGGTTTAAAGTATTGGACTAATCAGATGAATAAAGATGCTTTGTATTATGACATCATCGGCAGTTTTTTAGATTCAGATGAGTTAAATACTAACTTTGATTATACAGGAGATGATCAAAGTTTTATAACAAATTTATACAAAAATATTTTATTAAGAGAGGCAGATTCTTCAGGATTAGAGTATTGGCTAAATGAGTTAGCTACTGCAGCTTCAAAAGAAAAAGTAGTTAGTGGGTTTTTAGAATCTGTAGAGTATAAGGAAAGCCAATCATTAAATACATATACAATTTGGCACAATGTGTTTGAAAGTTTCTCAAGAGAGATAGCTGGAACATCAAGTAATGAAATTTTCACTTTAACTGATTTAGATGACTATATAGATGCTGGGGCTGGAGATGATGTTATTAGTGGCTTAGCTGGTGATGATTATTTATATAGTAATATTGGTAATGATACTATAACTGGTGGCGATGGTTCAGACTATTTTGTTTTTGATTTAAGCCAAGCTGGCATAGATACTATAACCGACTTTGATTTAGCAAATGATAAGATACACTTCTTAGTTACACCTCAAAATCTAAAAATGGCAAATGTTGATGGAAGTAGTGATTTAGTTTTATATGAAGATGAAGATTCTTATATTGTTTTAACAGGCCTAACTAAAGATGATTATTCAGATATAAGTTTTGTATGAGTTGTGAGTGAGTAGATCCTGAATCAAGTTCAGGATGACTTTTATTGTCATTCCAAGCCCCAAGCCCAGTCATTCCAAACCTCCATGCCCAGTCATTCCAAGCTTGACTTGGAATCTATGATATACTCTAGAATTTAAAAGGCATCCCTTGAACTCATACATATACATAATGACTAATAAAATTAATGGAACATTATATGTAGGTGTTACTAGCGATATAGTAAAAAGAATTTATGAACATAAAAATTCCTTAACAGACGGCTTTACAGCTAAGTATAATTTAAAGCAACTAGTTTATTATGAAATATATGAAGATATAAAAGAGGCGATAAAAAGAGAAAAGCAGTTAAAATCTTGGAAAAGAGCATGGAAAATAGAACTTATAGAGAGTTTTAATAAGTCTTGGAATGACTTGTATGAAAGTTTGTTATAAGTTGAGTATTTTATTAGATTGATGTAGTTATTTTTACACTATCAAGTAGATCCTGAATCAAGTTCAGGATGACAGTCTAGTCACTCCAAACCAAAACCCACGTCACTCCAAACCAAAACAACTCGTCACTCCAAACCAAAACAACTCGTCACTCCAAACCAAAATCCACGTCATTCCAAACTCCAACCCACGTCATTCCAAGCTTGACTTGGAATCTATCACCACAGCTAAATCCTTCACCATCTGCTTAGTCCTAACTTCCCTTGCTTCAGCTACTAAATGAAAATCAGTATTAAAATAGAACTTCTTATCATACATATACACATAAGGTTCTCCAACAAATTCCCAGCCTTTGCTTCTAACAACATCAGCTAAATTCTCATAAAACCATCTTTCTTTTTTTTCACTCTTGTAAGTCTCAAAATACATCAAAGTGCTAGGCATAAAGATACATCTAACACCCTTAGCCTCACACCAGTTTACAAATCCTTTTAGATACTCAAAACCTAAAGAGTTTTCATCAAATTTCTCACCATACTTATTTGCGACTAAGGCATCTAACTCAGCTGCTATAGCCTTGGACTTAGTTTTTAAACTAGCACCTATTTGATCACCATTCTCATCTACATTATGAGCCCCATAAAGTCCAACTTTTATTGCTTCAGATTTTTTAGCTTTATAACCTTCATATAACCTTTCAAGTGTAATATTCCAAGACATATAAAACTGCTCTAGTAAACTAAGTTGGTAAAATGCTTTTTTATCCCTAGCAAATATATAGTCAATCATCTGTGAATTTGGTATACCATCATAGTTGTACATTGGGTACTCAAGAGGAAGCAAAACAATATCACCGCTATTAATTACTTCTTTAGCCTTATAAAGTGTGTAAGGCAGTAAGACACCAGCATTTACCCCAAAATTAAGTACAGGCNTTTTAAATGCCTTACTAAGTATTTTCGAATTTACCCCAAATAAAGTATTTGAACCAGCTACAATAATTATTTTTTCTTTTTTTATAGATTTACTGATAGAGACTTTTTTTTCATATACATCATATACCCATTGTGAACTTTTTGTATTTTTCCCAGTCTGTCCATATACAAGTCCAAGCCAAGAAATATATAAAAAAATGCAAAATATAAAAAAACTCATAAAAAATCTCAAATTTATCCCCTAAAAATTAAAATATACAAAAGTCATAGCTGGTGTATTTGCCATAACTTTTAAAGATATGAAAAATAACAATGCTCCAAAAAAAGCATGATATACATTAAGTTTTTTCTTTTCATTTATATATCCAGTAAACTCTAAAGAATTCGGCAAAAACCAAACAATAATAAAAGCAAGTAAAATAATGTATTCTTTTTTTAGATCCTGAATCAAGTTCAGGATGACAGTCCAGTCATTCCAAACAACCAAGTCATTCCAAACAGCAACTCCGTCATTCCAAACAGCAACCCCGTCATTCCAAACAGCAACCCCGCCATTCCAAACAGCAACCCCGCCATTCCAAACAACAACCCCGTCATTCCAAACTTGATTTGGAATCTCAAATAGCACACCATAATAAACCATCGCATCCCCAAAGTTCTCAGCACGAAACAAAACCCACAACAAAGTAACAACTAAAAAAGTAATAAAAATAGATATGTATCTAAGTACTCTAGATCCTGAATCAAGTTCAGGATGACGTTTTTTTGTTTTAGATTCTGAATCAAGTTCAGGATGACGTTCTTTTGTTTTAGATTCTGAATCAAGTTCAGGATGACGTTCTTTTGTTTTAGATTCTGAATCAAGTTCAGGATGACGTTCTTTTGTTTTAGATCCTGAACTAAGTTCAGGATGACGTTCTTTCATCATTCCAAACAACAATCCCGTCATCCCAAACTTCTGCCACGTCATTCCAAACTTGATTTGGAATCTACAAAATTTACCAAACAAATGAACAATCCCCAAAAACACCCCATGCAAAAATCCCCATAGAACAAAGGTCCATCCAGCCCCATGCCAAATCCCACCGATAGTCATAGTTATGAGTAAATTAACAACAGAGCGACCCATCCCAAGTCTATTCCCACCAAGTGGTATGTAGAGATGCTCTTTTAAAAAACTGCTTAAGGTTATGTGCCAGTTACGCCAAAACTCAACTATATTTCTGCTTTTATATGGTGAAGTGAAATTTACAGGAAGTCTAAGTCCAAAAAGTAAAGCTAAACCTATAGCCATATCTGCATACCCACTAAAGTCAAAATATATTTGAAAAGAGTAAGCAAATAGTCCAATCCAAGCATCATAAGTACTTAGACTACTAAGAGATGAAAAAGAGGCATTAGCTATAGGGGCTAGATTATCAGCTAATACTACCTTTTTAAAAAGACCAATACTAAAAAGTAATATACCGATATTGAAATACTCTAAGTTAAACTTTAACCACTCAGGTTTTTTTAACTGAGGTATAAGTTCGTTGTAGTGAACAATAGGGCCAGCTACCAACTGAGGAAAAAATAGTATAAAAAATAGATAGTTTTTAAAAGGAAGAGATCCTGAATTTTTGTCATTCCAAACTTGAGCCCCACCGTCATTCCAAACCTGCGCCCCGTCATTCCAAGCTTGACTTGGAATCTCATTAGATCCTGAGTCAAGCTCAGGATGACACACCCCGTCATTCCAAACTTGCCCCTCGCCGTCATTCCAAACCTGCCCCTCGCCGTCATTCCAAACTTGATTTGGAATCTTTATTTTCCCCCTATACAAATCAACTTGAAATGCAATCTGCTGAAAGGTAAAAAATGAGATAGCAAGAGGTAATACTATAGAGTAGTCAGTCATATTAAAAAAGTTACTATATTTGTAGTATATAAGAGGAAGAAGGTTTAGTACGATTATAGTAATTAAGATTACTTTTTTCTTAGATCCTGAATCAAGTTCAGGATGACGTATTGTTGTAGATCCTGAATCAAGTTCAGGATGACGTTCTTTCGTCATTCCAAACTTGCACCCCGTCATTCCAAACTTGATTTGGAATCTAGCAAAGCCATAATTAATAAAAATAGAAAATAAAAGTATAAAAAGATGCTCTAAATTCCATTGAGCATAAAAAATAATAGAGACTATAATAAGGTAGTAGATACTCAAGCTTGTCATTCCAACCTTGCCACTCGTCATTCCAACCTTGCCACTCGTCATTCCAACCTTGCGCCCCGTCATTCCAAACTTGATTTGGAATCTACCGTCACTTCTTAGAAGCAAAAACCACCCAACTAAAACAGGCACTAAAAATAAAAAAATAAATTCATAGGAGTTAAATAACATTCGTAATTGTATCGAAATGAAGTTGTATAATGTAGTAGAGTTTCTTCTACTACATTTTAAGTATTAGTAATAAAAATAAATTACGCTATTTCAATCGGAGCTGCTTGCGTACCATCAGCAGGGTCTAATCCAACTTCAACGAAGTCATCATTAGGAAAATCAGCATTAGGTATTGAAAATTCACCACCTTCAAAATACTTATCTAAACCAGTTAGGTACTGATTGTCAATACTGTTTATTTTACTCTTAAAACCATCTAAACCATCAAAAAAAGCCAAACCCTCAGCACCAGCACCACCTATAGCATCAGCGAAGTCTTGATCATCAAGATTAGTTAATTTAGCATTAAAATCAAACCCATCTAAACCATCAAAAAAAGCCAAACCCTCAGCATCAGCACCACCTATAGCATCAGCGAAGAATTGGTCATTTAGACCAGTTAGTTTAGAGCTAAAATCAAATGTTTTTATTCCATCTAAAAAGCCCATACCATCAGTGCCAATATTCTCTAAGATACCAGCAAAATTTTCATCATCAAGACTACTAAACATAGAGTTAACTACACTATCTTTTATATCTGCATCCATACCACCAAACATAAGGTCTAGAGCAAATGAATCCATATCCTTACTCATTAAATCAGCATACATAGTAGCAGACTTATCCGCATACTGCGCAAACATTGTCGCTGGATCTATAGCTGCAAATTCACCACCATCAAATTTTTGAAATTTAGCTTCATCTTGCCATTTTGTTTCATCTTTTRAAAAGTCAAATCCTGTATCAGGTGTAGCACCATCAGCCCAAAAGTCATCAGCTTGATCCCAAAAGTTTAGAGTAGGAGCTGCTGCAAATGTTAAGTCATTGTCTGCCTCTAAAGCAGTCCAGTAAGATTTATCGTTTATATTTTTCCATAAATCATCTTTAGTGATTGTTGAATCAACACCTAAGGCAGTTGAATATTCATCTACCCAAGCACTGTAAAAGTCAACAAGACCCATCGCATTTTCAGCAGTACTTGCATCAGAAGTTACATCATTCATAATCTGCTTAGCCAAATCAGAATCAGCTACACCAATCTCTTTTGCATATAAAAGACCAGTATTTACCTTGTTTTGAAGAAGTAAAGCATCATCAGCATTCCCAGTTACATCCTTAGCCCCATTTATAATAGTTTTAATAAAGACATCTTTTGTAAACTCTCCACTTGTAAATCCATCCAACCAGTACTGTAAACCATCATTATCAGCATCCCTACCCAAGGTATTAAGATAAACAGACTTTACAAAATCTTCATTTGATGTATCTGCATATAAAGTTTGAGTCTCTCTTTGATCAAAAAAACTCTCTGAAACTTGAGCTATACTTAAGTTACCTTTAACAACTTCACCAACCCAGTAAGCTAAACCAGCCTGATCAGGTGCCCTACCAAAGGTAGATATATARATCTCTGCAACTTCACTCTCTATAGTCTGTAAATTAACGTCCGTAGCCATCTTTAGTATCCTTAAGTTTTTATTTATGAAACTATATGATATCATATTTAAGGAAAGATTTATTATAAATCTACATGTAAAACGAAACTAATACAATAAAAAATATATAACAATTTTATCCTCATAAATCCTCTAGTAGTTTAAATAATAGAATTTTATAGTTCGTTTAAGTTTCGGGATGATATAATTCAGCCTGTTTCGCCTAGGGACGCATGCTAACAGTCTAGTCTATATAAACTAGAATGTTAAAATTCAAATTTCAAATAACATCTAGTTAGACTAGATACCTAGGTTGGACTTAATATTAAGGAGAAAAAATGGCTACAAGATTAGAAATAGCTGAGTTATACGTTGCGACTTTCAACAGAGCTGCTGATGCAGATGGACTTGCTTACTGGATTACTGATGGTACTAGTGCTACAACAACTTTAACAAGCTTAGAAGACTTATCTGCTGCAATGATTGAAAGTGCAGAGTATACTACACTATACCCAACTGGAACTGCTGATGAAGCTTTCGTAATCGCTTTATACTCAAACGTTCTTGGAAGAACAGTTGATGCAACTGACACTGGTGTAATTTACTGGGTAGCTGGATTAGCTGACGGTACTTTACAAACAAATACAATGGTTACTGCTATTATCAATGGTGCAAAAGCTGATACAGGTTCTGCAACAGATAAAGCTACTATAGAAAACAAAGCTACAATTGGTTTAGCTTACGCTGATGCTGGTTATAACGATGTTGCAACAGCTACTACAGTTATGGCTGGTGTTACTGACAATTCTGCTACAGTAGCAGCTGCTCAATCAACTATTGATGCTTTACCTCCAGTTGTTGATGGTGAAACTCAAACTTTAACTACAGGTACTGATGTATTTACTGGTACTGCACTAAGTGACTATTTTGATGCTACTGCTGATAATACTCTTACTGATGCTGATGTTATTTTAGACTCTGTAACTACTGATAATGATATTATGAAAGCTACTGTTACTACAGCTTCTGTAAAAGCTCGTCTTTCAAACATTGAAACTATTGAAATTCAAGGTAAATACACTACAACTGGTTTAGACTTAGCAAATGTTTCTGGTACAACAGATCTTAAGGTAGACACTTCTATTACTGGTGGTACTGCTACAGTAATCAATGCTTCAACTCTAAATGCTGAAACTATTACTTCTGGTGCAAATGTTACAGCTTTAAATGTAAATGCTACTGCATCTGGTACTCGTGACACGGTTGCTGTTGTTGGTGGTTCTGCTAATGTTACTTTAACTGGTGGTGCTGGTCAAGATAAGTTTGAAACTACTACAACTGGTAATGTAACTATTGTTGGTACTGCTGCAATTGATGCTATTACTGCTAACTTAAGTGATGCTACTACTACAATTACTGGTGATGGTACTTTAGGTTCATTAACAATTAATCAAACTACTGCTGCTGGTGTTATTACTCTAGCTGGTGCATTAACTGGGAATGTTGCTACAACTTCTTCAACTACTGTAACTGGTGATCAAGATGTAACTATTAAAACAACTACAGCTCGTATCACAAATACTGCAATGAGTAATACGGGTTCAGGTACTTTAACTGTTAATGTAACTGATACAGCAGCAGCAGTTGACCTTGTAGATGTTCAAGCAAATTTAATTGAATTTTCTTCAGCTCGTACAGTTGGTACTACTACTAATGTTAACTCATCGATTAAAGTTTCTGCTGATTTTGGYGCTAATATGATATTAGAACAAGGCAAGACTACTGGTTCTACTACTGCTTTAGGAGATGGTGCTGGAACACTTGTTTTAGAAGTTGCAAAAACTCAATCAAACCAAATTTTAACTGGCGATAAAGTTGGTACTGCATTATTAAATGCTGGTGTTGATGCTCTTGCAGCTGCTTCAGCTACAATTACTATTAATGATTTTAAATTAAGTGCATTTACAAATACTTTARTTATCTCTGGTGCTGAAGATTTAAAACTTACTACATTAACTACAGAACAAGATACTGCTAATGTTATTACAGCTTCTAATATGACTGGTAATTTAACTATTGGTACTTTAGCTACATATAATGATGCTACTGCTACTGGAACTACTTTCCAAGACACTTTTGTACTTGGTTCAGGTAATGATACTATTAGTGCTGTAGGTTCAACTACTATTGTAGTTCATGCTAATGATGGTGATGATAAAATTACTCTTACTGGCGCTAAGATTGACTCTACTGTAAATGGTGGTAACGGAAACGATACAATTATAGGTGCTACAACAGGTCAAACAGCTGGTGGTAATGCAGCTCTAAATGGTGATGCTGGTAACGACACTATTACTGGTGCAGCTAACGCTGATAACATCAATGGTGGTGATGGAAATGATACTATCAAAGGTTTAGGTGGTATAGATGTTATTACTGGTGGTGCTGGTGATGATACAATCACTGCAGGTGCTGGTGCAGATAAAATCACTTTAGGTGCGGGTAACGATACTGTTGTTATTGCTGCTGCTGATAGTGTTACTGTTACTGCGGTTAAGGAAGTTAGTACAGTAACTGTTGGTGCTTTAACTGCAAGTCAAACTCTAATTTTTGATGGACAAACAATTACGGATCAAGGTGCTGGAGCAACAGCTGCAGCAGTGGCTGCTGTGCTTGGTGGTGGAACTGATGCTAATCTTGTTTTATCTGGATCTTTAAGTACAACTACTATTAGCGTTAGTGGTACTACAGCTACTTATACAGCAACTGCTGCTGGGACTGCCGTTGATTTAGTTTTAGGTGGTACTGGAGCTGGAGCTAGTTCTGTTAGTATTTCTCCTCAAGGTGTAGATGCCGTAGCTGCAGCTGATGATACAATATCTGACTTTGTTGTTGCTGATGATACTATTGTTCTTACTGGTGCAGTTAATACTGCAACAACTATTACAGTTGCTGATGCTACAAATGCTTCAGGTGTTTATAGTGAATTTGGTCTTGACCATACATTTACATTAACTGGTATAACTGCTACAGATTTAACTGATGTTGTTCAACTTGGTTCATCTACTGCTGCATTTGATTTACTTGCTAACTCTACAATTACAGCTGGTTCAGCAAATGACAATATTACTGCTGCATCTAATAATGGTGCAAATACTATATCTCTTGGTGCTGGTGATGATAAATTTACTGGTGGTACTGGTGTAGATACTATTACTGGTGGTGCTGGTAATGATACATTTGTTGTTGGTGCAACTGCGAAAGATGTAATTAAAGATTTATCAGGTTCAGATATCCTTACTATTACTGATGCTGGTGTAACTGCAACTGTTACTGCTGACTTTACTGCTACAGCTTCAACTTCAACTGCTGCAATTACTGTTAACAATAGCTTAAACTTATCAAATGGTGTTAGCATTGATTTGGCTAATGCAACTGTGACTGATGTTACTAAAGGTTATACTATTAAAGCAATGGCTGATGGTGCTACAGCAAACACAAGTGCTTCAACTATTACTGGTTCAGAAGCTGCTGATATAATTACTGGTTCAGATGCTGCTGATACTATTAAAGTTAATGGTGGAGTTGATGATATTACTGGTGGTAAAGGTGCAGATATGATTGACTTAACTGAGCAAGTTACTGCTGTTGATACTATCCATGTTGATGCTACTAGTGGTGTTGATGTTATAACAGGTCTTGGAACTAATGATATAATCACTGGTGGTGCTGGTGCTGCTGTTGCAGGTATTCAAAATGATACTGCTACTGGTGGAAATGTTGATTACTCTGGAAGTGCTGATTTAGCTGCGGCAACAGCTGCTGCTTACGAAAATAATTTAGCAGTTACTTTTAGTTATGATTCTAAAATGTATGTTGTAGTTGATTCTGATAATGTTGATGGATATACTACTGGTACAGATTACGCTGTAGAAATTGTTGGAACTGCTGCTACATCTTTAGTAGCTGCTAATTTCCATATAGCTTAATTTTTCAACCCTTCTTTCTCGTTCCCATGCTTTGCTTTGGAATGCAAAAAGAAAACCTTTAAACTAAACTCTATCTTTGAGTAAAGTTTAAAACTTAAGCCTCATTCTTCGGAGTGGGGCTTTTTTCGTTTACCAAAAAAGGGTGTCGAAAAAGGGTGTCAGGCACCATTTACACAATAAAACTTAAATTAATATAAATATGATATAATTTTATATGGCAAGAAAAGCACGACTAACTGAACCTGGAATCTATCATATTATAAACCGTGGTGTAGCTAGAAGAGACATCTATTTGGAAGCACAAGACTATGAGTATTTTCTAGATCTTATGTTAAAGCTAACACAAGACTACGAGATTACAATTCATACTTTTTGTCTTATGACAAATCATTATCATCTACTAATAGAGACTAAGCAACATAACCTATCAAAAGTAATACAATTTTTAAATGATAAATATGCTAAATATTTTAATAAAAAATACACTCGTACAGGTCACTTATTCCAAGGTAGATATAAATCGTATCCACTATTTGATGATGCACACTTTTGGATAGTAGTAAAGTATATTGAAAGAAACCCCATCAAAGCTTCAATGGTACAAGAAGTAGAATTATACAAATATCAATCTTATTTTCAATGGAAATACAAATCTGATTATTATAAACTTTTAAAATCTTCTATGATCTTTGATATGACATTAAATGAGTATAGCGAGTATGTTTGTTGCGATATGGATATTGATGCTATAGATACAGTTTATGACTCTCCAAAACTTATGATTATAGATGGAAATATTAAAGTACTAACAAAAAGATTAAAAACTTTTTTTGAACAAGATATTGATATAAAAAGAAATAAAAATGTAAAACTAGCATACGAATATGGATATACTAAAACAGAAATAGCAAATTTTTTAAATCTTAGTTTTAATACAGTTAGTCATATACTTAAAACATGATTTTTCCCTCCTTTCTTGTTTTGTCTTTTTATTGTATAATAACATATGGCAGAGATTGATGAAATAAAATAAATATTAACTAGTTTAAGAGTTGGTWTAACTATTGTTATTGGTTTGCTAGTTGTGATAGTAGGTTCTACTATCAGATTAGAGAGAAATAGTGAGATAGATGTATATTTTTATATTGGTCTTTTTGCATCTATTGTATTAGTTGTAATATTTTTACAAATTATAAAATATATTAAAAAATTTACTAAACAGATAAAGGATTTATGATGAGCACAATTTTAATGGTAGGTGTTATTTTTATAGTTATTGCAAGTTTGTATTATGGTTTCAATCAACTTACTACAATTGAAAAAATATAGGGGTAATTCCAAACAACACCCGTCATTCCAAACTTGATTTGGAATCCAACATAAAATCCTCTTATGTTAATCCAACCAGCTTTTACCTTATTTATTGTATAACATCCTTATGGCTAAGATTGATGAAATAAGAGAAATATTGAGTACGCTACGTACAGCGATGAGCATAGCTTTTGGTATTTTGTTGTACTTGTAGGAAGTATTGTTAAAAGGTATGACGCTGGAAATGTTGATACGGTATTTTGGATTAGTGTTATTTTTTCATTTATAGTTCTATTGGTCATAACTAAGTTAGTAACAAAAATCTCTAATAAAACAAAAGAAATAAAGGATTTATGATGGATATTGCAACGTTGGCTATTCTACTGATAGCAATAGCGACTAGTGCACTTTTATTTTACAGTGTAAATAAGCTTTCAGAAACATAAAAAAAGGGTGTAAAAAAAGGGTGTAAAAAGGGTGTCAGGCACTGTTTTATGCTTTTTCTTAATTTTTTATTTCTTTTTCTCTTTCACCAGAAGTAGCTTTATGTTAACCTATTCAACTTTTATCTTTTTTGTTGTATAATTACCTTATGGAAAAAGAAAAATTATTAAATCATAGATTATTCGCTATGATATATACATTTTTTATTATAGCCGTTAGTAGTGGTACATTAAAGATTATTGTTTCTGAAAACTATAATTCAGGTATAAATAAGTTGCTAATGGTAGCTGGTATTTATTTTACTATACTTCTAACTATACTGTTGTTTTTAGAAATTAAAAATATTTTAAAATTAACAAGGGGGAGATTATGAATTTTTTTGATATATTTATTTTATTTGGTGTAGTATCTATGATTGCAGCATTTTCGTATTTACTTTATGGAATGAAAAAAGCATCTGATAATATGTTATAAAAAATGGTGTCAGGTAAAAAATGGTGTCAGGCACTATTTTATAATAAGGCACTGTTTTATGCATTTGCCTTAACTAAATCAAAAATTAATACTATTTTAAATACAATAACAAATGCCAAGAAAAGAAAGATACTCAGAACCTGGGATTTATCACATCATTAACCGTGGAACTGAAAGAAGGGATGTTTTTTTAGAACCACAAGATTATGAGTACTTTTTAGAGCTACTTATTGTTTCAGTGAAAACATTTGACATCATTGTTCATTCATTTTGTCTTATGACAAACCATTACCACCTACTCATAGAAACAAAACAACATAATTTATCCAAAACAATGCAGTATATCAATGACAAGTATGCAAAGTTTTTTAACAAAAAATATTTAAGAGTAGGGCACTTATGGCAAGGTCGTTTTAAATCATACCCATTGTTTGATGATGCTCACTTTTGGATAGTGGCAAAGTATATAGAAAGAAACCCTATTAAAGTAAATATGGTTAAGGATATATCCACATATAAATTTCAGTCTTTTTTCTTATGGAAATATAACTATGCATATAAAGAACTATTAAATGATTCTAAAATATATGATATGACTTTAAAAGAGTATGAGGACCATATATCTACTGACTTAGATATTGATGCTATAGATATAGTTTATGTATCTCCAAAACTAAAAGTTACTGAAAATACTATACTATTGTTAACTAAGAGGTTAGAGACGTTTTTTGAATTTGATAGAGATATTAACAGAAATGAAAATATTAAAAAAGCCTATGAATATGGTTACACAAAAAGTGAAATAGCTAAGTTTTTAAGTCTTAACCATTCAAGTGTATCTAGGATAGTGTCTTAATAAAAAGGGTGTCAAGCACTGTTTTATGCACCTTTGATAGCGTGGGTATTTAAAAATCATAATATTTCTGATGAAATATCTGTTTATAGCGTATTAGGTATAATACTTATACTTACGGTTATTATTTGTTTTTTATTTGTGAATATTTTAAAAAATATAAAAAAATTAAAGGATTTATGATGAATTTAGGATTGTTAGCTGTTTTTATAGGATTAAGCGCATTGTTATTTATGACCTATAAGATATATAAATTTAGATATTAATATTTTAAAAAAAAGGTGAAAAAAAGGTGCCAGAAAAAAAGGTGCCAGGCACTGTTTTAACACTATTGAATGTAATAAAAGCAGTAGCAATATACATCAGGGGTAATCAGCCCCTGATGTTCAATACAATGGAACTGGAAACCAGAACCAAAGAATGATAAATATAACTACTGCACGAAAATACATGTAGCGCCTTTACATTAACGCTCCCACCCACTCACAACCGCCTAAAAATTAGGCAAAAAAAAAGGCTAAGACCGAAGTCTTAACCTTTTAACTGCGCTAGTAGAGTTCTCTGATTAGAAGAACAAAGCACTCATGTATTTCCGATAAAAGAATTGTAACATAGTTTCATAAATAAACAAAGAGGGTGTCTAAAAAAGGTGCCAGGCACTGTTTTATGTATTAATTTTTTCTTTCTCTATTCTTTCCAATAGAAGTTGCTTTATATTAACCTATTCGACTTTTATCTTTTTTATTGTATACTTTCTCATGGCAAGGTTAGATGAAATAAAAGAACAAATTAGTTTAAACAAATTTATTATGGGATTGATTTCAATAATGATTTTTTCTATTACTGGATTTGTTGTATCGAATTATATGCATATTAATTCAAGTTTTATGATTGTGGTTTCTATTTCAATTGTGATACTGATTTATGTCTTTATTATGGTTTTTAGCAAAACTATTGATAAAATTAAACTTTTAAAGGATTTATAATGAATGAGATGTTAATGTATTTTGTAGTTGGAGCATTTTTCTTTTTTATGATTAAATTTGCTTTATTGTCTAAAAAATTAATAGATAGTGAATGATAAAAAAAAANGGTGTCAGGTATTGTTTTACGAAGGGTGACTGGCACTCTTTTCGTCATTCCGGTGACTGTTCAAAAATCTGTGTCAATCGGGTAAAATAACAAATACCCAAGGAAACACAGATGAATATAGAAATAGATGTAGAGCAATTTGCTCGTGACATAAAAGCTGGTAAGAGTATCGGCGGAAAAGATGGAGCATTAGGCTCTTTAATAAAGCAACTCACAGAAGCTGCACTCGCAGCTGAAATAGATTCTCACTTAACTCAAGACCTCAATAGAAATCGTAAGAATGGCTATGCCACTAAAACTATGAAGAGTGAGCATGGTGAGTTCCAACTGGATGTTCCAAGAGACAGAGATGGTTCATTTGAACCTGAAATTGTCAAGAAGAACCAACGAACAATGTCCGGTGAAATAGAAGATAAAATCCTTGCTYTTTACTCCCATGGCAATAGCTACTCTCAAATATCAGAGTTAATAGAAAATATTTATGGTGTAGGCTTCTCCAAGGGTGCGATTAGTGCTGTAACTGATAAGATAATACCAATGCTTCAAGAGTGGAAAACAAGACCTCTTGAAGAGGTATATCCATTTATATTTTTAGATGCTATTCACTACAAAGTAAAAGAAGATGGTAGATACATTTCAAAAGCTTTTTATACCGTTCTTGGAGTTGGAATTGATGGAAAAAAAGAGATACTTGGACTCTACCTCAATGAAAGTGAAGGTGCTAAGTTCTGGCTACAGGTTTTAACTGACTTACAAAACCGTGGAGTTAAAGACATACTAATAGCTTCAGTTGATGGTTTAAAAGGATTTCCAGAAGCAATAAACTCTGTCTTCCCAGATACAGAAGTGCAACTCTGCATAGTTCATCAAATACGTAATAGCTTACGATATGTAGGTTCAGCTTATCAAAAACAGTTTGCTAAAGAGCTGAAAAAAATATATCAAGCTTTCACAAAAGAAGAAGCTGAAATTGAACTCGATAAGTTAGAAGAAAAATGGGGTAAAAAATATCCTATCGTATTTACTTCTTGGAGAAATAAATGGGATAATTTATCTGTTTATTTTAAATATCCCCAAGATATTAGAAGAGTGATTTACACCACAAATATCATAGAATCTGTACATCGCCAATTTAGATCACTTACTAAAACAAAAGGTGGTTTCCCTAACGACAATAGCCCCTTAAAACTACTATTTATGGGTATCCAAAATGCTCAGAAAAAATGGACTATGCCTGTGAGAAACTRGAGCTTAACAATCTCTCAACTCGCAATTCACTTTGAGGGAAGATTAGATAAAGCTCTCAATTTATGATACAATTTTAGGAATTACTCGATGCTGACACAGATTATTGAACACTACCGTCGCATATATTGCGACAAATCACTCCCACAACATAATATATCTCAACAAATATCAGATTATTCTAATTCCTATATATATTTTAAAATAAAACTAGATACAATTAGCTTAAAATTTAGGAGAGTTTATGAAAAATATCTTTATCACCTTACTACTTGTCTTGTCAGTTAATCTATATGCAAAAAATAATAATCCACATGTAATTCTTGAAACTACTCAAGGTAAAATAGAATTAGAACTGTTTCCAGATGTAGCACCACTAGCTGTAGAAAATTTCACTACACATATAAAAAATGGGTATTACAACAAAATAGCTTTTCATCGTATTATTAAAGGTTTTATGATTCAAGGCGGTGACCCAACTGAAAGCGGTAGGGGTGGTCAGAGTATATGGAAAAAACCATTTAAAGATGAATATAAAAATAAAACATTTAACGAAGCTGGAATTTTAGCTATGGCTAATGCTGGTCCATCAACAAATGGTAGTCAATTTTTTATAACTACAGCTAAGACACCATGGTTAAATGGAAGACATACAATTTTTGGTAAAGTGATAGCTTCAACTATGAATACTATTAATAAACTAGACAATGTACCTACACTAGGCAGAAATGCTGGTGATAGACCTCTATCAAGACAAGAAATAATAAAAGCATATATAAAAAAATAAAATTATTAAGAGGTCAAAATGGAAATTGAAACAATCTCAAAACTTGAAACACAGGCACTAAAAAAAAGTAGAACTGACTTTACAAGACTAGGCGCAGCTCTATTTTTTATGATTGCAGTATTGACATATAGTTTTTTTACAAATGGTGGTATTCCAAATAACATGTTTTTAGCTGTAGCTGCACTGATAGGTGCCTACATGGCTATGAATATTGGGGCTAATGATGTTGCAAATAATGTAGGTCCAGCTGTTGGTTCTAAAGCACTAACAATGACTACAGCAATTATTATAGCTGCAATATTTGAAGCTGCTGGAGCATTAATAGCTGGTGGAGAAGTTGTAAAAACAATTRAAAAAGGCATAATAGATATTTCGGCCTTTGGTGGTAATGCTGATCCTTTTATTTGGGCTATGATGGCTGCACTTTTAGCAGCAGCATTATGGCTAAACTTTGCGACTTTAGTACGGGCACCAGTTTCAACTACACATTCAATAGTTGGTGGAGTAATGGGTGCTGGTATAGCTGCTGCAGGATTTGATATAGTATCATGGGGCACTATGTCTAAAATCGCAGCTTCATGGGTAATATCTCCGATGTTAGGTGGTATTATTGCTGCATTGTTTCTTCTTTCGATTAAAAAGTCAATATTATTTAAAGAAAATAAAATAGAGGCAGCTAAAATATATGTACCAATATTTGTAGCTTTAATGTCATGGGCCTTTGTTACATATATAATCGTAAAAGCTCTTAAAAAAGTTTGGCCACAAGTTGTTGAGATTCTTAATAATATACCACTTATCTCACTAGAAATAACTAAAAGTCCTAGTATATCTTTAGCCTTACTTTTAGGTTTAATATTTGCATCTATAGTTTTTATAATAGTAAAACTTATTCTTAGCAATATACGTACTATAGATAATACAAGGGAAACTGTAAACTCTATGTTTACAATACCTCTTATTTTTGCTGCAGCCTTACTTAGTTTTGCTCATGGTGCTAATGATGTTGCAAATGCTATTGGACCATTAGCAGCTATTAATGATGCTGTAGTTAATGGTGGTATATCCTCAAATGCTTCAATTCCCTTATGGGTAATGGGTGTTGGTGCGATTGGTATTGGCCTTGGTCTTGCCTTATATGGCCCAAAACTTATCAAAACAGTTGGAAGTGAAATTACTGAACTTGATCAAATAAGAGCTTTCTCTGTAGCTATGGCTGCTTCGGTGACGGTAATTATTGCTTCTCAACTTGGACTACCTGTTAGTTCTACTCATATAGCTATAGGTGGAGTATTTGGTGTTGGTTTTTTAAGGGAATGGTTACATATAAAAGAAGCAAAAAATTCTATTTTAGAAGATAAAATATTACTTGATAATGAAAAAGAGAACATTGATGCTTATAAATCTGAGCTAGAAGCTCTAGATAATAAAAGCTATAAAGCAAAAACTGATTATGATAGAGTTGTGCAACTATATAAACTAATAGAAAATGAGAAAAAAACTATTAAATCCACAAAAAAACATATTAAAAAAATTAAAAAAATTCAATATGTAAAAAGGGACGCAATTAAAAAAATTGTTACGGCATGGGTGGTTACTGTTCCAGCTGCTGCAATATTAGCTGCTTCATTATTCTTTATGATAAAAGGTATAATGACTTAGTATCAAAATATACAAAAAGATTATATATGAAAAAAAAATTAAAAAAATATATAAAAGAGATTATCACTTTTTCGATATTTATGATTATTGCATCTAATCTTATAAGTTTATACAAAAGTAGTGATTTAAATGATAATAAACTTACTAATACTTATTTAGAACTGCTAGATGGTTCATTTTATTCACAAGACAACAATAAACCTATATTAATACATTTTTGGGCTTCATGGTGCCCTACGTGTAAACTTGAAGCCAAAAACATACAATATATATCTGAAAACTTTCAGGTTCTTAGCATTGCAGTTAAATCAGGTTCAGCTTATGATGTACAAAAATATCTAGATAAGAATGATTTAACTTATTATACACATAACGATAAAAATGCAAAATTAGCATCTATGTTTAATGTAGTAGCATATCCTACAACTTTTATATATGATAAAAATAAAAATTTAGTTTTTTCTGAAGTTGGGTACACTAGTACTCTTGGATTATGGCTAAGAATGTGGTGGGCTAGCTATTAATTTAATTTATAAATGGGCAAAGCCCTTTTATAATCGTTAGCACTCAGCTACTAAAGCTTGCCTCTCTCAAGGCAGAGAACATAAGTATATTAGTGTTTAGCTTATTTAATGTCTACYTTATATGCTTTATCAGATAAAGGCACCCATGGACGTTTAATATGTTGAGGACGACGAAGTTTATCACCAGTCTCAAGACCACGTGTTAACTGATCCCTCCAACCTTGATAAACTTTAAAGTTATTTTCATAGTTTACATAGATATCACCAATTTTGTCACCAGCTTGAGCTTTCTCAAGGATAACTTTTTGATGCCAACAATGCATACCAGAGATTGGATCTGGATGAACAGCAGCTACAGCATTTTGCCAKGAACCACTTAGACCATCCCACCATATATTTACACTATCACGGTTGTAATCAGCAAATCTATTAGTATGGAAAGGTTTGATGCCCTCAATATATTTAAGTTTACCTACCTTGCCATCCATTTGAAGCTCTGCAGTTGGTACACCGAAACTATTAATTCCAGATGTTCCATCATAATCTTCAATTTTAATTTGACCAGCAGCTGTACCAACATTATCTGGAGAATCAGCCATAAATTTAGGGTCATTCATATTTCTTTTAACTGGTTGGCTATCTACCTTACCATCTGTAACACCATTGGGAATATTTACAGAGTTAGTTAATTTCCAACGACCACCATGGTGAGAACAGGCAAGTGTACCTGGGAGTATACCCTCAGTTGGCACAGCCATAGCTACAAAATAACCTGATTCTAAACCAGTAACTGTATCAGTAATAATTACACGAATTGAATCACCACGTTTGAAACCTTGACGCTTAGCATCTGGAGTTGAAATCCAAACAGGGTCATGATTTTGTGAAATCTCCATAAGGTGTTTAGAGTTAGCTGAACGAGTATGGATATTATATGGTAAACGGAAAATTGTATTTAAAGCATACGAATTTTCCTCAGTCATATAAGAATGATTTACATGAGATACGATATGTGGCATCTCAGCTTTTTCTTTCTCATTTCTTGGATAAAATGGAATAGCATATTCTGGCCATTTCCAATCATCAGCAAACCATTCACAGAAGAAGTCAAGTTTTTTATCAAGTGTAGCGAAACCTTCCATTTTCTTACCATCAACTTCAATACCGATAGATTTTTTCTTACCCTCATGTTCAACAGTCATAAGACCATCACGTATATTGATATGTACATCTCTTTTGTCATATTTATGACCATGAGMKATRTAGTTKTSASCATCWTCTTTAAKYTCRCGTTCTTGWGSWGARTARATATKRTTYTCTTCCAWCCAWGCMCCGTGATCMCKCATRTACTCRTAWACTGGAWATTCAGAATYTTTGTAYYTAKSATCAGAKGTAGCNNTKTTCTNTTAAGNTTTGGYAAGTTATCACCAAATGCTGCGTCATACCACTCAGCTATAGTAACTGGACTGCCAGGGTTCTTTTTAGATTCCCACATTTTTTTGATACCAAGCTTACCAGTTGGATCTATGTAGTTAACACACATATCAAACCAGAACTCATTTTCTTCCCAAACTTCACCAAGACCAGCTTTAATGTGAGCTTCAAGAGTTGCACGAGCAGGATTTTTAGGTTTCCATCCAGCTTTTTCAAGAGCTACACGCATAACTGGCTGACGGAATGATGTCCAACGAGCAGGCATAGTAGCCTCTGAATGTTGATCATGTCTCTCACCAGCTAAACCAACTGGTAAGATATAATCAACATACCAGTTAGTTTCAGACCATGTAGGTGATAAGTTAAATGTTAATTCCATTTTAGTCTCATCTTTGATAGTCTCTATCCATCTAAAACCATCTGGATTAATCCAAACTGGGTTATACATACGAGGAATCCAAACTGAAAGTTTACTTGCTACATTTAAGCCTTTAGCTTTCCATTTTTCTTGCCATTGTGTATCAGCAAGAAGATGTGGTAATAAATAAGACATCTCATAAGTTGATAAAGGCCATTCTGGTGGCCATGATAACTCATTATAAGTATCAATTTTAGGTATATTCACTCCACGTTTACCTTGACCAACGGTAGAGCTTCCACCCTTACCAGCTACAGATATTACATGCCAGTGATGGAAAAAAGTTCCGCCCTCTGGTCCAATAGCTCCACGAAGAGCTATTGGTAAATAACCTGTACGACCACTCATCCAACCACCACGGTTACCAGCAGCTGAAGCTCTCCAGAAGTAAGAAGATATAGATGTACCAGCCCAGATAAACATATCATATAATTCTTCTAGTTTATATGCAGGTACATGTGTCTCTTTAACTGCGTAATCAAGTGTATATGGTGCATAAAGTTCTTTAAGTACATCAATAAAGTCTTCAAAATCTTCACCCTTAGGTGCTTTAGAGATATATCCTTTTTCTACCATAAATTCTAAGTATTTTTTGTTATCTAAGAAAGTTTCCCAGTTTAGCCATTTTTTAACGAAAGCTTTATCAACTTTTTTCTCAGATAAAATTCTTTGAGTTAAGTAAAGATAAATAAGTGATTCAGTCCCAGGCCAAGCAGCTATCCATAAATCAGCCATACCAGCAGAATTAGATAAACGAGGATCCATAACTACAAGTTTTGCACCCTTAGCTCTAGCATCAGCGATAAATGAAGCTGATTGTTGGAAATAGTGACCAGCATCTGCAGCATGAGATGAGTTAAGAAAAATAAGTTTCGCATTAGCCCAATCTGGAGATGTTCTATCATCGTTAGCCCACTGTATAGTAGGTGTACGACCAGCAGCACTACATATATTTGTATGTGAGTTGAAACAATCTTGACCAAGTGTATGCCATACTTTACCAGTAAAACCATTTTCATTTGGACGTCCAACATGGAACATGATTGTTTTTTTAGATAGGTCATCACCTTTTTCAAGTGTATCACTCATCTTTTTACCAATAGTAGTCATAGCCTCGTCCCAAGTAGTACGAATCCATTTACCCTCACCACGTGCAGAACCTGGAGCTCTTTTTAGTGGGAATGCTATACGATCTGGATCATACATTTGAGATTGAGCTGCATAACCTTTTGCACAGTTACGACCACGAGATCCTGGGTGGAGTGGGTTACCCATATACTTTTTAACTGTGAAAGTTTTTTTATCAATCCATGCAGTTAAACCACAAGATGCCTCACAGTTTGAACATGCTGTAGGAACGATAGTGTAATCATTAACTTCAATTCCATCAGGATTTTCTTCACTTCTTACACCATGACGGTCAATACCCCCACGTTTCCAGTCATCTCCATCTAACTCTTTAAAGTCAGCCCATTCTTCCATTGGAGGATAAAATGAAAGACTATCAGGAGTATTTGTGAACTTACTTTCACTAACTGAATCGGCGATTGCGTCAGCTGTAAATACACCCTTAACTAAAGCAGCACCTGCAACAGTAAATGCAGCGCCTTTTAAAAATGTTCTTCTACTTTGTAAATACATTAAAATTCTCTCCTTAACTCATTGGTAATAATTGTGGAATAATTAGCCATACGTGTTTAACGATTGCTAGACCCACTAATGCTAATACAGCTGCAAGCTTTAAAATGCTCTCACTTTTACTTGATCTGCTTAAAAGTATAAATAACATTGGTAATAGATATGCTATCCATTGACCTAACCAGAACATAATTCTATATTCTCCATCGCCTTTGATGTATTCCATAACAGCTGCTACTTCTTCAGCTTTCATTGGTCCAAATACATACTCAGACATATAAATGATAAATGCCATTAATGCACTTAAACCAAGAACTACACCTAAAGATTTTTTAGCCTCATAAGATAGTTTATTCCCACCAACTAATATCATAAATGCTGAACCTGCTAATAATGCAGCAAGCATCATTTGAGCTGATTCCGTTGGCATTTGCCATAATTCTCTAGCTGTACACTGAGCCATAAGAGCAGCTGTGTAAAGCGTAACGGGGATAGCTAATAAAGTTGTCCATAATAATACTTTATCAAAAGTATCATCTTTTTTCTGCCATGCTAATAAGATTAAAAAAGCTAATAAACCTAAGAATGCTGATGCCATAAATGATCCAACTGCTATAGCAGATGTCCAATGAGGGTAAACAAATATATGCCACATTCTAAATGGTTGGTGTAAATCAGCTAATGTAAATAATAAAAATATATTAATAAATACAAATGCAACAATTGCGGTTGTAAGCCTCATGTTTTTTACAGAATCAGGATGTGTCCTTTGAAGCATAAATAACATAAAGATAATACCAGTACCTATACTTTTTGCCCACATATTAACTGTAACTAACCAAGGCCAAACTATACCAGGAATTGCTACATCTAAAGTTACTACAGCATTTGTAGCTGCTAAAATTTCATGTGCTGCCATTAGTGGTGCCCCCCTACTGGAAGTGTTGTAATTTTTCCAAATAATGAATATCCATCAATTCTCTGAGATGCAAGTGGGTTAAGACTAACATTACCACCGCCTACATAATAATGATGAGGGTTTGTACCTTTTTCAGGTTTACGAACTTGTACATCACTTTGATTTACCTGTATATATTTAGAGATATTTGACGTCGGATCGTCTAAGTCACCAAAAATATTTGCTTGAACTGGACACGCAACTACACAAGCTGGCATCATCGAAGAAGCAACTCTGTGCGCACAATACGTACATTTGTCAGCAGTTTGTGTTTGTGGGTCAATATATATTGCTCCATATGGACAAGCCATTACACAACCCGCACAACCAATACAGCGCTCTTTATCTATATTTACAATTCCATTATCTAAATAATGCAGTGCAGATACTGGACAAATTCTCTCACATGGTGCATTTTCACAATGATTACATCTAAGCGGAGTAAATGTTCTCTTTGTCTCTGGGAAAGTCCCAACATCTACATACTTAACACGAAGTCTCCATGTACTAAGTGGAACTTCATTTTCCACCTTACATGCGATTTCACACCCTTTACATCCCATACACAGATGTAAATCAACTAGGAAGCCTAATTGCATATATTCTCCTTATAGCCAAATAAATAGCAAATTTTATGATTTATTACTAAAACTAATTTTTGTAAAAAGTTACCCTTATGTATCGTTATTAGGATACCTTTCTAAGCAAATGTTACCTTAAAATACTTAAGTAAATTATAAATATATGATAAAACCTATTATATTTGTTTATTATGTGTAAATTCAGAAATCTACACATAATTAATTTTATATATTTTACACTTCTTTAAAGTTTAAGAACGATTACTATTCATCCTCATCATCATCCATAGCCTTAGCTTCAGCTATACAAGCTTGACCCTCTGTAAATCCTTTTACATTTACACCAAAATCAAATGTTAATTCCCCACCCATTTTACCTTGGTAAACAGTAGCTGCACTTAAAACTGCTAATAATACAATTGAAAATAATTCTATTTTAAACTTGCTAGTTTTACAAGCATAAAATCTTATAAGGGCTACAACTGGCATAGATATAGCTAAATATAAACCAAGTTTAGCATGCTGACCTAATAAAGCCTTAGCATCAGATGATAAAAAATCAAATACTTCTTCAGCATCTTCTTCACCACTAAAATATGCTATAACTATAAAAATAGCTGTAAAAATTAAAAAACGAGAAGATATTTTTGACATAACTTCACTTGGTTTCATAAGGTACATAAGACCTAAAACTAAAGAGATGATTGGTAATGAGACTGCGAAATGAGCTACTGCGGGATGTAACATGTATAAATTCCTTAGGGTTAATTCTCTTATAGCGACTAACACTTTACTTTAAATATAGCGTTAGTTACTACATAAGTGTAAGAATTTTACAGTTTATTAATTAATTTTTTTTGTAAAAAAATAAATTAATTTTATTTTTTAAGTCTAACCCTGACTGATTGTTCATGTGCAGTTAAACCCTCTGTATTTGCTATTAAAGCACAATGCTCACCTATTTCATTTATAGCTTTTGAACTAAATGAGATGATAGAAGTCTTTTTCATAAAGTTTTCAACTCCAAGTGGAGAATAAAACTTAGCTGTACCACCAGTTGGCAGGGTATGGTTAGGTCCAGCTACATAATCACCAATAGCCTCTGGAGTATTATGACCTAAAAATATAGCTCCAGCATGTTTAATAAATGGAAGATATTCAAAAGCATTATCAGTAGCTACTTCTAAATGTTCAGGTGCTATCTCATTCATTAAGTTTATTGCCTCATTCATATCTGATGTAACTATGATCGCTCCACGCTCTTCAATAGATTTTCTTGCCATCTTTTGACGTGGAAGTTTAAGAAGCCAGTTTTCTATCTCTTCTTTTACTTCATTTGCTAACTTTAAAGATGGAGTTATAAGTATGGAAGTAGCCATTTCATCGTGTTCAGCCTGAGATAATAAGTCTATAGCTAAATGATTTGCATTTGCACTATCATCAGCTAAAATTCCTATTTCACTTGGTCCAGCTATCATATCAATATTCACTTCACCAAAAACCATCTTTTTTGCAGTAGCTACAAAAATATTTCCAGGACCTGTAATTACATCAACCTTGGGTATATTTTCAGTCCCATAAGCCATAGCTGCAATCGCTGATGCCCCACCAACCTTATAAACTTGCTCTACTCCACATAAATGACAAGCTGCAAGTAAAAGTTCATTTGGTTCATTGTTTGGAGTTGGTGTACATACTACTATATTTTCTACTCCAGCTACTTGAGCTGGGATTACATTCATAAGTAATGAAGATGGATATGCAGCCTTGCCCCCAGGGATATAAAGACCAGCACTATCAACTGCTGTTACTTTTTGACCTAAAATAGTTCCATTTAATTCTGTATCAAACCATGACTTTGGTTTTAGTTTCTCATGGTAAGTTTTGATTCTATCATATGCTAAATGTAGAGCTGATTTTAATTTTGAATCTAAGTTCTCATAAGCTTTTAACATAGATGAAGTTGATATCTTTAAATCAGCATCAGTTAAAGGTGTCCAGTTATCAAACTTAGATATATGCTCTTTTAATGCTTTATTTTTATTCTCTTTAATTTCTTCTATAATATTTGATACTATACTGCTAACTGTAGCAATGTCCATCTTTCCTCTTTGTAATAGTTCTTCAAATTCTAGCTTAAAACTATCACTATTTGAGTTTGTAAATATCATTATTTTTTCCTACTTATTTTTAACTTTTTGTTGAGTATCGAACTCTTTTTTTACAATTTGTATAGCTTTTAAAAAATCATCTGCCTTTATAACACCCATTATTGGTTGAAACATTGGTTCACCACTTGGAAGTAAAAACCATAAGGCTGGAGTCCCAGGTTGCCATAAGCTTTTAGGTATATAATCTTTTTCATCAGAATAAGATATAATCGCTATAAAATTCTTATTTAAAACTTTTATAACATTTTTATTTTTAAAAGTTGTGTCTTGTAGCATTATACAATATCTACATGTATGTCTTGATGATACAAAAAAAACAGGTTTATTCTGTTTTTGTGCATCACTAAGTCCACTATCATAATCTTTTGCCCATTTTATCTCAGATGCGCCAAGACTAGTTACTAGCAATAAAATCATATATATATAAATCTTACCCATATTGTTCCACCTTTTTTAAAAGTTCTTTTGAGCACTCAATTGCACTCTTATGTGTAACATCAACTACTATGTCAGCTAAAGCCATATACTCTGGACGTCTTTGTTTATAAAGTTCTTTCGCTTTTCTTAAATCTTTAAGTAATGGTCTTTTTTTGAATTTTTTAGCTGCATTTGGATGAGATTTAATTCTATTTATTATTTCATCAAAAGGGCTATCAAGAAGCACAATTGTACCAATATTTTTTATATTTGTTTGTTTATAAAATCCGCCGCCAGTAGAAATTAAAGTATTTTTAATACTTTTTTCCAGCCAAAGGGATACTTTCTTTTCTAGTTGTCTAAAATAATCTTCCCCATTATCAGTAAATACTTTTTTAATTGATTTATTTTCCATACTCTCTATAAGGTCGTCAGTATCAATCGATAAATAATCAGATATTTTGATTATTTCTCTTGCAATTGAACCTTTGCCAACACCCATAAAGCCTATTAAGACTATGTTTTTCACTCTATACCCTCTACTGAAATATTAAATGCACTCATATCAAATTCTGGTTTAGTTTTGATAGTTCTAATATAGATTAGAACAGGAGATATGATATTGTACTCTAAAATCAACATACTTAAGATAAAGGTAGTTGCAAAAACTGGTAATATCTCTATATAATAATATGAAAACATAAATCCAATCAAAGAAATCATAAAAAGTAAAAATTGGCTTTTAGCTAAATTTTTATTTATCATCTCGTTCATATTAGGTATAGACATATAACCTTTTGCATTTAAATGAAACCACACCAAAAATGGTACTATCTTATATAACATTCCAAGCATTATTGAAAGTATAAATCCTCCACCAATTAAAATTGATACCATTACTATATATTTTTCATCATAAAAATCATTAATAGCCCAAGAAAATGTGCCTAAAGTCATAAATACAGTTGCAACCCTCCAGTACCATACTGTAACATCAGATATAGGTCTTCTACGAGCTGAAAGTTTTTTCCAAACTGTAGTCGAAAATGCCCAAAAAAATGTAGCTATCCATATCTTAGCTACTACTGTATATAAATCAAAAAATATATTTAATACTAACCATAATATTAGTCCTATTGTAATTAACCATACTACTCTTTTTTTGCAAAACTGTTTAAACCTTGGAGCTACATAAAACATTGGCAATATATGAAAGGACACACCAATGATTAATACTCCAGCAAATCCAAATATTGCCCATACACTATGTATATTTGCCAAAATAAAATGAAAAGATGCAAGTTTACTAATACCATATGATGATAATAATTGAGCCCCCATCAAAACAACTATTAATGCAAACACCAATGATATAAATATAGCCCTTACACTAGCTGTAATGTTTTTAACATTCCTAAACGCTACTAACATTGATAAAATCATTATTAAAAAACCAATAGTCAATAATATCGACGAAATCAACATAAGACTAGCTACATTTTGCATTAATCCATATATCATAAAGATAGTACCACTTGAAAGTGCTAAGTGAGAAAGTTTTGCAACTAAACCCACCCTAGCTATACTTATGCCAGCTAATACTGGCAACATCTGAGTTAATGCTCCAAGCATAACAAAACTCACAAAACCTATAGTTATAGCATGAGTAATAGCTATAGATTCTAAAGAATATCTACTACTTAAATTATCTGCATCACCTAAAAAAATCAATATACCAGCTAAAATTCCAAATAAGGGAGCTGTTAAGAAGAACCTTAATGGGGCAGATATTGGCGGTGCTTGATCTGATGATAAACCATTTAAATCCAAAATTACTCCCTACTTTTTTACCACCATAGACTGCATCATGTCTATAATGCGATTGGATTGGGCACTTAAGTGTTGTTGAGCCATGGGATAAAGCATTTGTTCCTCTTTCATATTGTGTTGCTGCATCAATATCATAAGAGTCTCAGAATTACCAAAAAATTTATCTTTATTTTTATCTTCTATTGATACTTTTATATCCCCAATAAGTTTTCTCATTTGAGTATGTTCATGCCTCATCATAGCAGTTGGTCCCTCAATCATTCCTGTTTTTGTCTCAAACTCTAAAAACATAATACGTTCCTCCATTTGGAAGTGCCTTTCCGTCTCATCGGCAAACTCTAAATAAGCTTCTATAGATGTGTTTACATCTTTTGCTACTGCATCTTCCATATTTGCAAATAATTCATCACAATGAGAATGACCTAAACTTAAATATTCTTTTATAGTACTCATAATAGCATCCTTTAAATAATTATTGAAATTATAATGCAAATACATAAAGTTGGAATTATTTCATATCAAGAAAACTAATATTAGGATTCGTATATTAGTGAACTTATCCATTTCTTATCTTAATTTTATCTCTYWCTATACTTTTAAACAACTTTTTACTATAATGTCTTTTTTAACAAAGATATAATTATTACTAGGATAACTTATGATAAATAAAAAATTTATTACACTTGGTTTTGTTTCAGTGACTGTAGCTTTAAGCTTATTATTTTCAACAAATGTATTAGCCTCATCATCTAAAGAGACTCCCGCAAAACAGGAGAAATCAAGACTTGAAGCTCTTGCAAAATTCACTAAAGTGATTTCTATAGTTGAACAATACAATGTTGATGAAGTAAGTATTGAAGAACTTATGGATAAGGCCTTAGATGGTATGATGTCTAATCTTGATGCTCATTCTAACTTTCTTACTCAAAAAGACTATAAAAGATTAAAAGTTCAAACTGATGGTGAATTTGGTGGACTTGGAATTACAGTTGGTTTCAAAGATGGAGCTTTAACTGTGATAGCGCCTATCGAAGGTACACCTGCTGATAAGGCTGGACTTAAGTCTGGTGATATTATTTTAAAAATTAATGATGAATCAACTTTAAGTATGACTATTGACGAAGCTGTAACTATTATGAGGGGTAAAGTTGGAGACCCTATTGATATTACTATAGTTAGAGAGGGTGAGAACAAACCTTTATCTATTCATATCGTTAGAGGTGTAATAACTATACAATCTGTATACACAAAAACGATTGGTGAAAATATTCAATATATTCGTGTAACTAGCTTTGATAAAAAAGTAGTATCTGATGTATCTAAGGCGATTAAAAAAGCTAAAGGTAAAACAAAAGGCATAGTCCTTGATTTAAGAAATAATCCTGGGGGATTACTTGATGAAGCTGTTGGACTTGTTGATATTTTTGTAAATGATGGAAAAATCGTATCTCAAAAAGGTCGTAAAAAGTCTGAGGAACAATCATATAAGGCAAAAGCTAGTAATACCTTAACAAATGTACCATTAGTAGTACTTGTAAATGGTGGAAGCGCTAGTGCAAGTGAAATTGTAAGCGGAGCATTACAAGATCATAAACGTGCTATTATAGTTGGTCAAAAAACATTCGGAAAAGGGAGTGTACAAGTTGTACTGCCTGTAACAGAAACTGAAGCTATAAAATTAACAATWGCTAGGTACTACCTTCCAAGTGGAAGAACAATTCAAGCTGTTGGGGTTACACCAGATATAGAAGTATTCCCAGGTGAAGTTAAAACTCGTAAAACCAATTTTTCTTTAAAAGAAGCGGACTTAAAAAAACATCTAAAAAAAGAATTAGAAAAAGTTGAGGGAAAAAGCGGGAAAAAAGAGATAAATAAAGATGAAAAAGAAAATAACAAACATATAATTACAGCAGAACAAATGAATAAAGACATTCAGCTTAAAGAGGGTGTAGATATTATTAAAGCACTTATAATTATAAAACAGAGTAAATTTTAATCTTTTCTGGCTAAATATTTATTTTATAAATGTTTGCTCATCAAAGAAATTAACACTACAAGGGATAAAGATTGGAAAAAAGGGAACTACTTTACGAAGGTAAGGCAAAAAGACTATTTTTAACAGACGATGATAACTTAGTAATATCAGAATTCAAAGATGACTTGACTGCATTTAATGGCAAAAAAAAATCTTCTGAGGCTGGAAAAGGTGCACTTAACAATAAAATTTCAACTGAACTTTTTAAACTTCTAGAATCAAGGGGCATTAAAACTCACTTTGTAAAGATGTTAGATGATAACCACATGTTACATACTAAAGTTGATGTAATATTAATAGAAGTTATTGTTAGAAATATTGCCACTGGTAGTCTTACTCGCAACCTTGGCATAGAGGATGGTAAAGTTCTTCCCTTTACATTAGTTGAATTTGATTATAAAAATGATGAATTAGGTGATCCTAAACTAAATGATCAACATGCATTAATCCTAGGCTTAGTAGAGCATCAGGATGAGTTAGATAAACTACGTCGTATAGCTAGACAAATAAATGACATACTTTTACCTTATTTTGCAGATAAAGGTCTGAACCTAGTTGATTTTAAACTTGAGTTTGGAAAAGACAAAGATGGAAATATTATTCTAGTTGATGAAATTTCACCTGATAATTGTCGTTTTTGGGATATAAAAAGTGGTGAAAAAATGGATAAAGATAGATTCCGTCAAGGTCTTGGTGGATTAACAGTAGCTTATGAGCAAGTATTAAATAGAATTTTAGGAAAATAGGAAATTATATGACAGCAATAATAAATATCTCACTTAAAACAGGTGTATTAGATTCTCAAGGTAAGGCAGTTCACCACGCTTTAGATTCTTTACATTTTTCAGGGGTAAAAGATGTTCGTATTGGTAAACAAATCATAGTTAAATTAGATGAAACTGATAAAAACAAAGCAATGACTGATGTTACAAAAATGTGTGAAGAACTTTTAGCTAACACTGTAATTGAAGATTATGAGATAAAGTTAGTATAATGAAGGTTACGATTTTACAATTCCCAGGGACTAACTGTGAGTATGATACTCAACATGCTTTTGAGAGCTTAGGTGCTAATACTGAGATAGTATGGCACAAAAAAGAAAGCCTTCCAAGTGATACAGATTTATTAGTAGTAGCTGGTGGTTTCTCTTATGGTGATTATTTAAGAAGTGGAGCTATAGCTAAGTTTTCTCCTATTATGAAAGCTGTAAGTACTTATGCTAACAATGGTGGAAAAGTTTTAGGTATATGTAACGGCTTTCAAGTTCTAACTGAGGCGGGTTTACTTCCTGGGGCATTAAAAAGAAATGATGGACTTCATTTTATCTCAAAACATCATAATTTAAAAGTTATTAATAATGATAATATTTTTTTAGAAAAATTAAATAATGGTGATGTAGTAAATATTCCAATAGCTCATCATGATGGTAACTATTATATAGATTCTGATGGACTTAAAGAACTTGAAGATAATAATCAAATTCTATTAAAATATACAGCTTGTGATGGTGAAATATTAAACCCAAATGGTAGTGTAGATTCTATTGCAGGTGTATGTAACAAAGAAAAAAATGTATTTGGTTTAATGCCACATCCTGAACGTGCTATGGAATCTCTTCTTGGCTCTGATGATGGACTTGCTATGCTTCAAGGATTTTTAAAAGCGTGATACGTTTAGTTTTTGTATTTTTAGTATTATTTATATCTATATTTGCAAATGAAGATATCAATAGTTCAAAACTTAGTGATGATATTCATAAAAATATGACTAATTCAAACGAATTAACTAATGTCTTATACCTAAGCTACAAAAACTTACCTACTAGAGTTATTAAGGGTGAGATATTCTCACTTACTATAAAAGCTTTATCTACAATAAAAAAATTTACAGATATTACATATAAATTATCAAAACTTCAAGGCTTAAAACTTCTATCTTTTTTCCCACTTAGAGTAGAAGAAGGTAAGTATTATTATGAAACATTTTATTTTTTAGTGACACAAGATAATGCTAAACTTCCAAGCATAACTGGTACCCTTATAGACCATCAAGGAACTCTATATAAAAAAGCTGTATTGCCAACTAAAGATTTAGAGGTAGTTACACTAAACCCAAAAGATGATTTCTCAAATATAATAGCCAAATCATTTGAGCTAATTGAGTATAAAACTACATCTTATGATACTAAACACAATATTGTTATTTTTGTAGCTACAGCTATACAGTCAAATATATCCTCATTTAAACTTAAAAATGTTTATAAACAAGGTATAGAATCAATGGTAGAATCTTATTTTGATTCTAAGATTACTTATTATGCAATTATAGATAAAAATATACAAAAATTTTCATTTTCATATTTTAATATAAACTACAATAGATTTACTTCTGTAGATATACCTATCATAGTTGATGATGACAGTGTAACAACTCAAAGTGACTTAAAACCAAAAGACCAATCCAAAGAAAGACTTAAAATGGCAATAGCTGCTGGAATTGCTATTTTTGGTTTTTTAATAATTTTATGGAGAAAAAAATATATATACATACTTCTAATTATTTTCCCATTGGCATATGTAATATATCTAGCTAGCCCATCTACTGAAGTATGTATAAAACAAGGCTCAAATATAACTCTTTTACCAGTTAGCAATGGGACAATTTTTGAAATAACTCCAAGTAGATATTATCTTCCAAAAGAGGGTTATGTAAAAGGTTTTATAAAAGTAAAACTGAAAAATTCTAAAATAGGTTGGGTTAAAAATGAAGATATTTGCTCACATTAGTTGGTTATTCGCAACCTTAATTATATTTTTCGCACTTATCTTAATGATAATACTTTATTATCTTGTACCAAAACCATATAGTAGAAAAATATCATCTTGGTTTATTAGGCTTAGTATATTTTTCTCAGCTGATATTAGAGGCGAGGAAGATCCAGATACTCAAATGTTTTTACTCAACCACCAAAGTGATTTAGATATAGCATTAATGGAGACTACTACTTCAAAAGATTTAGCCTGGGTAGCTAAAAAGGAACTATTTGAGATCCCATTTTTTGGCTTAGCCTTAAGATTACCAAATGATATAGCTGTACAAAGGGAGAGCAAGACCTCCCTTATTAAACTCTTACGTGATGCAAAAAGAGTTTTACAAGAGAATAGAGTTATAACTATGTTTCCAGAAGGTACACGTTCAACTAGGGGTAAGATGTTAGCATTTAAATCAGGTGCAAAATTAGTAGCTGACAAATATAAACTAAAAGTTCAAGCAGTAGTTCTAATTCAAACATCTAAATATTATAATGTTAAAAAATTTATATATAGACCTGGAAAAATAAAGGTTGTTTATCTAGATTCTTTTATAGCCGATAAGACAGATAAAGAATGGTTAAATAAACTAAGAGATAAAATGCAGAGGGTGTATGATAATGAGCTTACAAACAATATTAGCAATAGGTAGTGGCGGTTTTATGGGTGCAGTTCTTCGTGCTTATTTAAATGGTTTAATATCTCATAAGGTACCGCATGACCTACCATATGGCACCTTAGGTGTTAATCTTATTGGTAGTTTTTTAATGGGTATATTAATAGCTTATTTTATGTATACAAGTTTTTTTTCACTTAGTGCCAAATCATTTTTATCAACTGGAATTTTAGGTGCATTAACTACCTATTCCACTTTTGCAATTGAGAGTTTTTTACTTTTAGAAGGTGGACATATTATCTTAGCTCTTGCTAATATATCTTTAAATGCTTTTGGAAGTATATTTATGGCTGGAAGTGGATTCTATCTAATAAAGTATTTTTTTAAATCATAATAATTTCATCAGCACACCAAGATGCTAACTCTAGGTCGTGTGTGATTAATAACATTCCCATATTATGCAAATTTTTCATTAACATATCCATAACCTCCAACTGAATCACATTGTCAAGTGCTGAAGTAGGTTCATCTAATAATAATAAACTCGGTTGCATAAGCATAGCACGGAGTATAGATGCTCGCTGAAGTTGTCCACCTGAGAGTTCATGTGGAAGTTTTAATAAAAGCTCATATTCAAGGTTTATAGTTTTTAAATAGTTTTGTAGTTTATCTATAGAAGCTACATCTTTTATCTGATTTAAAAGTGAATAAGATGGATGAAATGAACTATATGGATCTTGATATACTTGAGAGATAATAGCATTAGTAGATATACTGCCCTTAATCTGTTTCAAATTACCTAAAATCAATTCAAAAATGGTACTTTTACCAGCACCCGATGCACCTACTATAGCTTTAACCTCACCTTTTTTAAGCTTAAACGACAAGTCTTCAAATAGAAATTTATCTTTAGTATAAGCAAATGATAAAGAGTTGATTTCTAAAAGATTATTCAAATATTATCTCTTAGCTACAGCTAAATAAATTTTTGTTAATTCTTTGTATAAAATATTTGGTTTTATATCACCATTTTCTTCCCAAACTCTTTTCATAACCGTATTATCTTCTTCGCCAGCCCATACTTTTACATATGAACCATCTTTATAACCATTGTCTTGACGAAATTGATTTAAAATATTTTTACCAACGTATAATCTGTATAATGAGTTTAAATCTAAGCCACTCATTAATACTAATGAAAAGAAGTCTTTTATAAGCTTATCTACCTCAAGGGTATCTTTAGCTAATACATGAAGCATAATGTCTTCAATCTTAGCTATAACATCATCTTGCATTCCAAATATCTCATTATGCTCTTTAATTTTTGAAAACTTTTTAAACTCTGAAATATCGATAGCTAAGTCTTCTATCTGACCTTTTAGGTTATTTGAATAGTTCTCAATTGATAGGCTTAAAATAAAATGCCACACATCAATAACTTCAATTTGAAGATTTTCCCAATCAGCTTCTTGATTTATACTTTTCCAATGTTTCCAGGTAAAACTGTCTATCATCTCTGCACATTCCATATATATACATCTATTCCAGTTAATTATCTTACCATTTTTTGTAATGCCCTTAGTCCAATTTTCCCCATTTGTAGCATCATTAAGGCTATTTTGAAGTTGTAACATAAGTAAAAGTTTGTCCATAAAGCTCTCTTTTTTAAATTAATATACGTATTGTACCAAATATGATAAGATACCACAATTAAATGTAAAGAATGTAGTAATATTATGAAAAAAATAAATTGTAGAAGATGTGAAAATTATTTTGTTACATGGGAGGCGAAGCAACCTCATGGTTGTAGGGCTTATGGTTTTAAGTCACCTCAACTGCCATCAATAGTAGTTTATCAAAGTTCAGGATTTGATTGTTCTAAGTTTAAAGAAAAAAATATATCTAAGCCTGCCAAATAATTTTTTTTCCAAAACCTAAAGTATTATCTGTCATTTTAAAATAACTAACCTTTATTTGCCAAAGTTTTGGCTTCAAAGCTAAGGCATAAGGGAAAGCTTTAAAATAACTGCCTTTTAGGCTAGTATTATTTAACTCAATAAATTTTCCTTTAAACTGAATACCTTGAATTTTACCAACTATTTTAGTCTCCAAAACAATACTACCAGCTACTGTAGGGTTTATTAATATATTTTGTATATGTTGAGTATCTAACGAAGAAGCTACTATAAAAGAGGGTTCATTTTTTGAAAAAGTATAAAAAAGATTACAAGAACTAAGTTCAAGTCCGGAACTTGTAGCTAAAGATAATACATGATGCTCTTTTAAAAAATCTTCTATCTTTTCTAAGTTTTTTTTCATACACGTCTATTATATAAAAATTTCTCCAAAGCTACTGCATCCTTTAAATCTCTTTTTTTTAACATCATTAGAGCTAAGTCATCTGAACTTAAAGTTTCATATATCTCATTTACGCTAAGCATATTGTAATAACTTTGCATAAAGTTTAATAAAACTAAGAAGTTATCTGCTGCCTTAGAATGTCCTCTTTTATACTCTTTAAATTCATCCCAATTAATTTTAGTCATCTGTTTTCCATATATTTTTTTAAGCAATTTTTATTTACTTGTTCGTGTATCGTATCTTATCCTAAGTGCAGTTTCTAATTTCTTAATAACTTCTAACATCTTACTAGTAGACATAGCAAAATTTAAACGCATAAACCCACTACCCTCCCTACCGAAGCTTAAACCGGCATTTAAACCTAGTTTTGCTTCATGGATAAAAAATAAGCTCAACTCTTTATTACTAAGTTTCATAGCCCTGCAATCAATCCATGCTAAATAGGTAGCCTCTATTGGTGTTAGTTTCATATAATCTTCATATCTTTTTAGAAGATTTTTTAATAAAGTATAGTTTTTAAACAAATGTATTTTTAAATCTTCTAACCAACTTTTACCATTTTTGTATGCCCTCTCAAAAGCTACATGGCTCAATACATTGCCTTGGGCAAAATGAATTTTTTTATAAGTCTTAAAAAACATTTCACGAAGTTTTTCATTCTCTATAACTATAGTACTCATTGCAAAACCAGCCATATTAAACGTCTTGCCTACACCTAAGGCTGTAATAGTTATCTCTTTAGCTTTTAAACCTAATGAGCTAAATGGTATATGTTTATTTGGTTCATATACTAAATCACAATGAATTTCATCTGCAAATACTATTATATTATTTTTATAACATATATCTAAAATTTCTTCTAATTCCTCTTTTTTCCAAACTCTTCCAACTGGATTATGAGGTGAGCAAAGTAATAATAGTTTTGTTTTATCATCTATTTTTGATTTTAAATCCTCTATATCAAATACATATCTTCCATTTTTTTCTTGTATAAGGGGGTTTTTTACAAGTAGCCTATCATGTTCTAAGACTGAACGAAAAAAAGGAGGATATACTGGGGTTTGTACTATAATTTTATCACCCTTTTGAGTAAAAGTTTCTATAACTGCACTCATAGATGATACAACTGAATGCGAGTAAAAAATATCTTCTAGTTTATACTTAACTCCATGATTATTTTTCATCCATTTTATCTGGGCTTTAAAAGCTGAAGGTGGAACCTCCTCATAACCAATAATTGGATGCTTCAATCTTTGTTTAACTGCTTCAATCACAAAATCTGGTGTATCTATATCCATATCAGCTACCCRTACTGGATTAATATCCTCAGTACCAAATAACTTTTTTCTTAAAACATATTTTTCTGCATTAGTATCTTTTCTACAAGACGACTCTTTAAAGTCATAAGTCACTTTTTTTTCCATACACTAAGTTGAGATATAGTATGCTGATACTTTCTTGCTGTTTCTTTTATAACAAAATCCAAATCTTGAATATGTATTAACTCAAACTTATCAGCTAAAATATCTTTTAATGAGTCTATAGTTTTAATCTCTTGATTATTTTCATCCTTATAACCACCAAGCCAAAACTCTTTTTTAGTTGAACTTTCCTGCCATGTATATGGTGATGTCAAAACAAGCACAGCATTTTTATTCATTCTTTGATCTATAGTATCTAAAAACAATCTAGGGTTATATAACCTATCTATTAAATTTGTAGCCATAATCAAGTCATAGGAGTTAAAGTTAGGTTTTAAATTACAAGCATCACCCTGCCAAAATGAGACCTTATCTTTTAAGTTTTCATATCCCAAGTCTTGTATAGTTATTTTTTTATTTGTGTATAATTCACCCTCTTCATAAGTATTAAAAGATATAGCTGTATTATCTTTTAATTTAGAACCAACTCCTACAAAACGAGCTGAAAAGYCTATGCCCTCAACATGCTCAAAGTTTTTAGCCAATTCAAAAGTAGCCCTACCAGTTGCACAGCCTAAATCTAGAGCCTTTGTAAAATTATTACTAAAACTTGAGGCTATGCTTGCTGTCTCTATAGCAAAGTTTTTTATGCCAAAAAAAGTATCTCCATATTGGAACTCACAATATTGTGATACTAATTCATCAGTCTCATAAATATCTAAGTCTGAATCTGTTTCTTCATTATGAGATATTACATATCTAAAACCAGCATTTTGTGGAAAATGTTTTCTAAATGCATAACGGGAATCTTTTGTAATTATATTTCCAGAACTAGCCCAAGACGAACCAAGTATAAGTGAGTGTTTATCATCAAAGGTTGGGATTGAGAAATCATCATATGCCTCATGTACCTGAAAATCTTTAAAGCCACGTATCGGTGTCTTACTCCACTGCCATACATTTCCAACTACATCATATATACCATTAAAAGAAAACTCATTTACTGGACATGAACTAAAATAATGATAAAAATTAAGGTTAGCCCTACTCTCATGAAACTCTGGTATATCTTTTAAGCCAGCATAATTATATATAGCCCTATATTCAGCTTCACTTGGAAGGGAGTAGCTTACATTATCTTTTTCACTCTTATATCTACAAAAAGCCTCAGCCTCTAAAGCATTTACATCTACTGGCCAATCAAGTGGCATATCTATAATTTTTGATAAAGCTCTATACTTAAAGGTATCCTTATCTTTAAGCCAAAAAAGTGGGTAAGCCTCTGATTTATTCCTTAAAAATTCAATACCTTCTTCATCCCAGTATTTTTCCTCTTTATATGCACCAGAACTTACAAAATCCATAAATTCACCATTACTTACTAAGTATTTAGATACAAAAAAAGCAGCTACTTCCTCCTCATAGCTACCGTATTCATTATCCCAGCCATAAAGCTTATTATCTTTAGTTTTACCAAGTTTTATCAGTTGTGATTCTATATTTAACATCTCATTCTCAGGTGCATTTGAGCTATGTTTACAAATTGGAAATTCCTCCAAATCTTTTATGTAAGCTATTGGCATCTGCCTATGTAATACTAATGAGGTCTCTATATGTATACGTTCATGTTCAATACCCATTAATATTACCCACATATCTGAATCATCTCTTATAGGTAAATTTAATGGTAGGTTCATAATAAGTTCATTTACTAAGCACTTAACCTTAAATCTATATTCTCGTACCTCATCAACACTTGGCCATTTGTAGTTATCTGAATTTGTATCATCCCAGGACATCTCATCTACACCAATTGCAAATATAGATTCATAGTCTGGATTTATCCTATTTTTTATTATTTTCATATTGATAAGTTTATTTACAAAAAATGTAGCAGTATGACCAAAATAAAATATCATTGGATGGCGTGTTAGTTCAGACTTTTTATAAAAAGTTTTTTCATCTTTTAAAAGTTGGAATATATTCTCAAATAAGTGATAGGTATTATTAAAATATTCTTTTATTTCTTCTCGTTTTTCTTCTACGCTATTTCCATTTAACGATACTGTATATTTACTAATATTACTCAAAACTATAGCCTTTTATTATTTGTATATTTTGCTATAATGATTATATGATTTTTTCTTTTAGTACCTTATTAAATAACTTTTCGAATATTTCACATGCTTTTACAACTAAGGATAGTTGTAATTTAGCTTTTCATGTAAATGACTTAAAAATAGATGTTATTAAACGCCATGAGGCTCTAGCAAAAGAACTAAACTACAATAAAAATTCACTTGTACATATGAAACAAATTCATTCAGATATAGTTTATATTGTAGATTCTAAAGATAATTTTGATTATCCACCAACTTGCGATGCTTTAATAACAGATATTAAAAACAAGCCACTTATGGTTATGGTAGCTGATTGTAGCCCTATACTTTTTTATGATAAGGTAAAAGAAGTTATAGCTGTAGCTCACGCTGGACGTCAGGGTGCATTTAAAAATATCATAAAAAATGTATTAGATAAATTTACAAATAATTTTAATTCAGATATTGGGAATATTCTTGTCAGCATTGGTCCAAATATTAAGTCTTGTTGTTACGAAGTTGGTCTAGAGATAAAAATAGAAGCAGAAAAATTAAATTTAGAATATTCAAATAATAATAATAATTTTTTTTTAAATATAGATAAAATTTTAAAAACTCAACTTTTAGAGTATGGATTATTAGAAAAAAATATAGAAATTTCAGATGAATGTACAAAATGTAAAAAAGATAAATATTTTTCTTATCGCGCTAATTCCAATACTGGTAGATTTGCTGGAATAATTTACATGAAAGAATAATTATATTTTATGATTATATTAAAAAGTTAAAAGTAGTTTTTTTATTTATAAACTACTTTGAACTTTTTTAGCTAACTGTTCTGGTAATAACTCTAAAGATTGTTCAACTAATTTAGTATTACCATGAGTTATAAAATTATCTTCATACTCAAAACTCTCTACAGCTACATCTAAAATTTTATCTTTTGCCAAAAACTCTAAAATAGCAGAACCAACTCCACCCATCTTAGCACTATCTGAAAATACAAACCATTTTTTATGCTTAGTAGCCATATTTCTTAACATATCTTCATCTAAAGGTTTAACGAATCTTAGGTCTAAGATACTTACATCTACATCCATTAATAGGGAGGTCTCATACGCACGTCCAACCCCATTTCCGTAACCTATAAATAATATATCGCTATTATTTGATAATAAAAGTTGAGACTTAGCTAAAGTAAAATCAATAGAATCTGCTAAGTCTGTTTTAGTAAATGATCCACGTGGATAACGAAGTGAACAAGGATGATTATACTCAGATGCAAAAGCCATAGCTTGGTGAAATGACTTCTCATCTCTTGGAGCAAATAAGGTCATATTTGGAACTGCACGTAAAAAACTTATGTCAAATGCACCCTGATGAGTCTCACCATCTTCTCCAACTATTCCAGCCCTATCAAGTGCAAAGACAACTGGAAGATCCATTAAACAAGTATCATGAATAATCTGGTCATATCCACGTTGTAAAAAGGTTGAATATATAGTACAAAATGGTTTAAACCCCTCTTTTGCTAATGCACTCATAGAGGTAACTGCATGTTGTTCAGCTATAGCCACATCCCAAAATCTATTTGGGTAAGCTGATATTAAATCAGACATACCAGTACCGCTTGGCATTGCCGCAGTAGCTCCAACTATTTTGTCATTATTTTTTGCAAGATGAAGTAAGGCCTCTGTATATATTTGAGTTGCACTTTTATCTGCTGATTTTTTAGAAGAGTTCCCACTATTTATATCAAATGGACCAACACCATGCCACTTTTCTTCTTTACCCTCAGCAATATTATAACCCTTCCCTTTAAGAGTTTGACAATGAACTATAACTGGTTTTTTTAAATCTTTTGCACGACGTAAAATATCTACTAATGATTCTATATTATGCCCATCTATAGGTCCAATATAATCAATTCCCATCTCTTCAAAAAGAATACCAGGAGTGATAAGTTTTAAACTCTCTTCCATTCTTTTTGCAATATACCTAGCACTTTCTCCAAAATTATCTATAAAATTTTCAGTTTGTCTTTTAAAACTTTGATAAAATGGAGATGCCATAGCTGAACTTAAAATTCTACTAATAGCACCAATTGGTTTGGCTATAGACATCTCATTATCATTTAAAATAATAACCATTGGATATTTTCTATCACCCAACTCATTTAATGCTTCATATACCATACCAGCTGTCATAGAACCATCACCAATCATAACAACTGGCACCCTTGATTGGTTCTCACCTTTTAAGGCTATAGCTTTTGCTGCCCCAACACCCAAGGATATGGAAGTTGAACTGTGACCAGCTACAAAATAGTCATAATCACTCTCGCTTGGTTTTGTATAACCACATAAGCCATTAAATTGACGAAGAGTATCAAATTCTTTCCATCTACCAGTTATTAATTTATGTGCATATGATTGATGTGATACATCAAAAATAAATGGGTCTTTTTTTGAATCAAAAACCTTATGCATAGCTACTATTAATTCTGTAGCACCTAAAGTTGAACTGAGATGTCCACCATTTTTACTTACAACTCTTAAAATTTCTTCTCWANATWWSMSSAYASNARWYTTTCAAGCTCTTTTATATTATATGATTTTATATTCATTTATATTTTTTACCCATTTAATGCTGCTCTTTTTACTCGCTCAAATCTTTTTGAGATTTGAGCATCTATATTTCCGGCGTCACTCATTGCTATAACACCACCTTCACTAACAGCACTATCTGAAATCACTTCTATATGTTTCAAAGACCCAACTTTTTCCGAAATAACTCCATGATTTCTTGGATTTACYTTTAATGTAATTTTTGATGCACTTTGTAACTCTTTAATTAACTCAGATGATAATATATTTGCAATAWCTTGAGCATTTTCATTTAACTCTATATTTACTACCTCTTTTGCTATATCCAAAGCTGCAGTTATTAAATTAACTTTTATAGCTTCTAATGCGTTTTCATATTCTTTAGCTGAATTTTCTAAAGTGGATAATGATAAACTAAACTGCTCAATAGCTCCAGACAAGTTCTGCTCACTATCTTTTAAGCTTTGTGCCCTACCAGAGGCTAAGCCTTCATTAAAAGATTCTTCTTTAATAATAATTATTTCTCTTTTATTTTCTTCTTCAATAGATTCTAATTTCATTTGTAATTTTATAAAATTAGATGACATATCATCTGTTTTTTTCATTAATGATTCTATTAAAGCATCTTTAGAGCTCTGACTTAATGCAGATGAATCTACATCTGATTGTCTTTGAGATGGATGTTTATCTATCCCTATTTCTTCTTCAAGATGAGTATTTTCTTCATGATTTGAATTATTTAAAGATAATACCTTAAAACTATATTTATTTACAGTATGATCTATGATTTTTTCACTTGAAATTACACTAGTCATCTTATTCTACCATCTCTTCAGTTGATCCCATTTGTATAGCTCCACTCTCAGCAAGACCATTTACATTTTCAACTATTCTTCTTTGAGCACCCTCTACATCTTTCATTTTAACTGCACCAAGGAACTGCATCTCTTCTTCAAAGGCATCTCTTGCACGCTCACTCATTGCAGAGAAGAATTTTTCTTTTAGCTCTTCAGGTGCAGATTTTAGTGCAAGCATAAGATCTGGTTTCTCAACTATTTTTAGAGTTTCAGTTATGGCGTTTTTATCTAGGGTAACTATATCCTCAAATGTAAACATCATCTCTTTTATTAATGATGACATCTCTTCATCCACCTGTTCAATCTTAGATAAGGTATCTTTTGAAGCTTTAGCGCCAAGTCTGTTAAAGATATCAGCTACAGCACGAGGTCCACCAACTTCAACTTTATATGAAGCTAAAGACTCAAGTTTAGATTCCAACACAGCTGATACCCTTTTAATTACTGAAGGTGAGATATCACCTAGTTTAGCCATCCTCATAGATGTCTCTGACCTTAAATCATCTGGAAAATATCCAAGTGTATCTGCAGCTTCAGTAGCATCCATATGCGCAAGTATTAAAGCAATTGTTTGAGGATGTTCATTAATAATAAAGTCTGAAAGCTGTTGTGGTTTAATTTTAGAAAGATACGCAAAATTTTGAGTATCTTGCATACTACGTGATAGTTTTTCTAAAACTTTTTTAGCCTCTTCTGGACCTAAGGTTCTATATAAAAGTTCACGTGCATATTCTAAACCACCAGCTGTAAGGAATTGTCCAGATTGAAAAATTGCATGAAACTCTTCTAAAACAGCAGTAGCTATTGTTTTTTCAATAGTCCTGTTTCCTGCTATATATTTTGAAATTTCAGTGATTGAATCTACACTCAAATTTGAAAAAACAGAAGCAGTCGCTTCTTCACCAATTTGCATTAGTAATATAGCTACTTTCTCTGCAATATCCATTTCATCAAACATAGCTTGTTGGGATTGATTTAAATTCATAACTTTCCTTTACCTTACTTTAATGCTACCATTATCTTCTGTTAATAAAGCTTCAAGTAAAGCAGCAATCTCTTCAGGTCTATCTTCAGTCATAATTTTAACTTTTTCTAAAAGAACCTCATATTTAAGTTCATCTTCATTAAATCCTTCACCTACACCAAGTTGTTCTTCAACTTTTTTACGCATTTGTTGAACTTTTTCAACTAAGTCTTCTTCTTCGTCATCTTCGATATCTAAATGAGGTTTTAACATATCATCTTCTTCTTTTGATATTTCAAGCATTTTTTGGGAGAATGGTACAATAACTTTTTTATAAAGTATAAATAAAAGAATAAGTACAAAAATATATTTAAATAAGCCAGAAAAAGGTGCTAAATATGTTTGAGAAAAAGTAAGAGCTCTAGATACTCCATCTTCACTAATACGACTTTCACTTCTTTTAAACTGTAGATTCTGTACACTTATTTCATCTCCACGGCTTTCATCTATACCTATAGAACGACTAACTAATGATCTTAAAGCTTCTAAATCAGTATCAGACAAAGCTTCATACTCTAAATCATCAGTAGTACTACCATCCTCTGCAATTTTATACTTATATTTACCATCAACTATAACTGCAGCAGTAATTCTTTTCACACGAGCATATTGACTTTTTACACTTGATACAGTTTTACCAATTTCATAATTAGTAGTTCCAGTATTCTTTTCATATTTTTCAGATATTTGATTAGATTTAAGACCTTGGACTGGACCAATGTTACTAACAGTACCAGGTACACCACCAACTTCAGGCGGAGTCCCACCTTCACGTTTTTCTTCACTTATTTGTTCACTTCTTACTACATTTTCAGGGTCATAAACCTCAGAAGTTGAACTTGTTACAGAAAAGTCAAATTCAATTGTAACCTGAGCTACTACCTTTTTATCGGCACCAACAAAAGGTGATATAACTTGAATAATTTTTCTTTGTTTTTTTTTCTCTTCTTTATTTTTAAACTTTTGCTGAGATACCGAGAGTTCACTCATTTGAGCCATATCATTAGAATCACCAAGAGTTTCCCCATCACTATCTATCAACATTACATTTGCTGGTCTTAGTTTTGGTACAGCTGAGGCTACAAGATTTTTTATACCTCGGATTTGTTTAAAAGACAGTTTCCTGCCCTCAACAATTACTATCATCACTGAGGCTGTAGTATCTTCTATTTTTGAGATAAAAAGTGTATCTTTTGGAATAGCTAAAGATACACTAGCTGATTCAATTGGGGAAAGTGCACTAATTGTACGAGACAACTCACCTTCTAAGGCACGAAGATGTTTAATCTGCTGATCAAAAGATGTAGCCCCAAAATCTTGAGTATCAAACAACTCATAACCAACTCCGCTGTTTTTTGGTATACCTAAAGAAGCTATTGATATTCTTTCTTGATATACTACATTTTTTGGTACTTTAATTACATTTTTATCTTCTAAGAGATATGGTATATTGTCTTTTTCTAACTGTTCTACAACCTTAGCTGCATCTTGTGAACTAAGAGAATCAAATAAAACTTCATATTTATTCGATTGGTCTTTTTTAGCTGTATACACAACAAGAAAAATTAAAAATGCAACTATGCCTATTATGGCTGCTACGATTATAGTTTTTTGTTGCTTAGTTAACTTATCGTATAAAACAACTAATTGTGAAAAAAGTACCTTAAAGTCCATTAACTTCCCATTATTTAATTATAAAAACGCTACAACTAATTCAAAAAAGCGTGTATTTTGTATTGACGTACCAACTGTAACTCTAATCGCATTCATTCCATATCCACTTAAGTCTCTAACTATCATACCTTTTTGTAAAAGAGAGTTAGAAATTTGTGTAGAATTTTGTKTCTTATTAAGACATAATGTAACAAAATTTGTATAGCTCTTGATTATATCTATATTTTGCTTATAAGCAAAATCTTCATAACGTTTCATCTCATTAAAATTGTCTTGTATGCTTTTGTTTACAAAATTCTCATCACCCAAGGCAATAGTTGCAGCCTCAAGGGAAAGAGTAGTTATATTAAAAGGTGGACGTAATTTATATAACTCTTTAATTATTTTTTCATGAGCTACACCATAACCTACACGCATACCACCAAGTCCATATGCTTTTGAAAATGTCCCTAGATATATAATATTTTCATATTTTATCAAATCTTTAGGTTTTATTTCCTTGGAACTGTCTTTTATAATTGCATATTCCATATAAGCACCATCAATTACTATTAAAGTGTTCTTATCAATTTTTTTTATAAAATCAAAAAAAAATTTAGATTCTATAGCATCACCAGTTGGATTATTTGGCGTACATAAAAATATTATTTCAGGTTTTTCTTTTTTATAAATAGCATAAAACTCATCTAAATCATGTACCTGAGATGAAGTCCTTAGAATTTTAGCACCTACATGTTTAGCATATATTTCATACATAGCGAAGGTTACCGAATTCATTAATATTTTAGAAGACTCATCAGCTTTTGCATGGATAATAAACTCTATGATTTGATCACTTCCTGAACCAATAATTATATTTTTATCTTCAACTTCAAATCTATTACTTAAGGCCTCTATTAAGCCTCCCATTGAATCATCTGGATATAAAGCCATCTTTGATACTATCTTGGATATTCCATCTTGAACTAACTTTGAACAGCCATATGGATTTTCATTTGATGCTAGTTTGATAATATCTTTAGGCTCTATTCCAAACTCTTTTACAACTAACTCTATTGGTTTTCCAGCTTCATAAGTTTTTATATTTTCTAATTTTTTATTAAATTTCACTCTTATAACCTTTAAAATCTATGAATATTTATGCCGTTGCTGGTGTAACTTCCAAGCCAGGTAACCTCTGCTTGATGTTTAGATAAAATATTTTGTATTTTAAGATCATCAATATGTCCATTAAAATCTATAAAAAACCAGTAACCAAAACCACCCTTATCTTTAGATGGACGAGATTCTATCTTTGATAAATTTACATGAGAATCATCAAAATCTTTTAAAAAGTGCACTAAGGAACCAGCCTTAACTCCATCTTTTAATCTAACTAAGATAGATGTCTTATCATCATCACTAATCCCATTTTTAAAGTCACTAAGTATTACAAACCTTGTCTGGGAACCTATATCATCTTCTATATCATCAAAAAAAGTAGGTACAGAGTAAAGTTTTGCAGCTATATGGCTACATATTGCAGCTGAATGATTATCAAGTGATGCTAAAATTGCAGCTTTTGCAGTAGATTCAACTGGAATCTGTTCAATATTTTCAAATCCGTGTTCAGATAAAAACTCTCTACACTGACCAAATCCCTTATCTTTTGAGTATATTTTTTTAATATCGCTTAAGTTTTTAGCCTTAGTAGCAAAAGACATATGGATTGGCATATATAATTCTGCTACTATTTTTACAGATGATTTTGCAAGTAAATCAAGTGTCTCACCTACTATGCCATCACGTGAATTCTCTATTGGAACTACACCAAACTTTGCACGTTTAGATTCTAAAGTTTTAAAGACTGAGTGAATAGAACCAAGAGAAAGGTAGTCACTCATTGCTCCAAAACGACTTTCAGCTGCTTGATGAGTAAAACTTCCCTCAGGTCCAAGAAATGCTATACGTTCAGGAAGTTCTAGGTTTCTTGATACTGCAAATACTTCTAAAAATATTGCTTCTATTGCAGATGAGTTTAAAAGTCCATTACTCTTTTTTGAAGCCTTAGTTAAACGCTCTATAATTGCTTTTTCACGTTCAGGTCTGTAAATAGCCCCACCTGTATCATTTTTTATCTCACCAACTCTGTAAACAACTTTCATTCTTTTGTTAAGAAGTTCTAAGATCTCATTGTCAATAGAATCTATAATATTTCTACAATCGTCTAATGTTTTCATTTATTCCCCTTTTTTTAAGAACTGTACCACAAGGGCATAATGAATTTTTTGTAAAATTCCTTCACTAAAACTTTTCCTTGAGCAAAATAAATATTAATAATCATAGTCTTTTCTCCAAAATTTCAGCCATATTTGCGAAAATATAATCTGGTTTTAATTGCTCTTTTAGAGATGGGACTATCTCTTCTTGTGTTTTGTATTTACCGCTTGTTACAAAAATTGTTTTCATGCCAAGTTCTTTTGCTCCACCTAAGTCACCTTTAACATCATCACTAATCATAGTAATATCGCTAAAATTAGCACTACTATCTTGAAGTTTTAGTTTATTTAAAGCCTTTTTATAAAAAGCATCACTAGGTTTTCCAACTACATCATAAGATACAGATGTAGAAAACTCTAAAAGTTTTAGTATAGCCCCAACACCTGGGTATCTTTTTTCATTTTTTGCATATATAGATGTCTCGTGCATACCAACTAATGATGCACCTGAAAGTAAAAAGTCTATCATTTGAGCATATTCGTTTGAATTAAAATCTTCTTTTATTGATACTAATACTGTCTTAGGCTTTGTATAATCTAATTTATATCCCATAGTTACTAAGGTATTTAAAAACTCTTTTGCACCATAGGCAGCCACAGCTTGCTTTTGTACATTAGATTCTAAAAGCATTAATGGATCTAAGTATGATGATAATTCAAAATTAAAACCAATTGATTTTAAAAATAAATAAAAATCTGACGATTTTTTTTTTGTATTATTTGTAACTATCATATATGGTATTTGTTTTTTATTTAAAGTATCTATAAACTCTATAGCTCCAGATATTGGAGACTTGTCTATATCACTAATCAAAGTACCCTGAACATCTATGAAATACAAGGCTATATCTTTTTCACATATAATCTGAACAAGTCCAGATTATATTTAATCACTAAAGATTTGCCTTTGGCAAAATTTTTCATTTTTATCACCTAATCTTGTAAAAATTCTTTCTCTAAAGATATTAAATCTTCAAACTCTTCACGTTTACGAATAACTCTAGCTTTTCCATCTTTAAGTGCTATCTCAGCACTTCTTCCACGAGTATTATAGTTACTACCCATACCAAAACCATAAGCACCAGCACTATGAACTACAATTAAATCATTGTGCTCTAAGTTTGGTAATGCATAGTCTTTTGCAAAAAAGTCACCACTCTCACAAACTGGACCAACTATATCAGCCTTTGAAAGTTCGCTTTTACTATCTGTGATAGCCTCAATTTTATGATAAGCACCATAAAGGGCTGGACGAAGCAAGTCATTCATAGCCCCATCAATAACTACAAATCTTTTTGCAGCATTTTGTTTTTCATACATAACCTTAGTTAAAAAGTATCCAGCATTTGCAGTTAAAAATCTACCAGGCTCACAGATGACAGTTAAATCAAGTCCCTTTAAAGTTGATAATACAGCTTGTGCATAGTCATATGGTTTGATTGTAGTTTCCTTGTCATATTTTATGCCAAGTCCACCACCTACATCATAAAACTTTAAATTAATATCAATAGCCTCTAGTGAACGAACCATATCTGCAACAATTACTGATGCTTCATAAATTGGTTGTAACTCTGTTAATTGTGAACCAATATGAAAATGAATTCCAACTGGATTTAAAAAGTCAGAGTTATTAGCTTTTATATACATTCTTTTTGCAGTATCTATCTCAACACCAAACTTATTATCATGTAAACCAGTTGATATGTATGGATGAGTTTTAGGGTCAATATTAGGATTAACTCTAATGCTAATGCGGGATTTCATTTTTAACTCTCTTGCAATTAACTCAATACGAGCAAGTTCAGCTTCTGATTCTACATTGATATATAAAATATCTTTTTCTATAGCCTCACGTATCTCATCATCAGTTTTACCTACGCCTGAAAAAAATATTTTGTATGATGGCACCCCAGCTAAAAATGCGCGACGCACTTCACCTATAGATACACAATCGGCGCCAGCACCCATCTTTGCAAAATGTTGAATTACGCTAAGGTTAGAATTTGCCTTTACAGCATAAGCTAAAATAGACTTTCTAGCTTTAAATGCTTCTTTTAATTCTTCAAATTGTTTTGTCATATAATCAAGATCATAGATATAAAGTGGAGTTTTGTATTTGCTTGCTAATTCTTTAAAATTTATCATAAATGTATCCAAAAATTTTTTAAGTTATTTTATCCAAAAAGGGCTTATAATTTTGTTATAAGGCAACTTATAAGCAAAACAAAACTATAATAAAAAATATTTTATGTTTATTATTAATAAGTTATTTAAGTAGATAAGCGGTATTTACGCCATTGTCTGATAGATAAGAAAAACAGCATCAATACAGGCAAAACTATACCTATTTCACTGGGTATAGTTCTATGATTTGATAATTCTCCTAAGGTGAATAGAGTAGACCATATTAATAATGAAGCTAAAATTGCTCCAAAACTAAAAAGTGATGTATTTAAAAATCTTACAGAAATTGGTACAAAGAAAAATATTATCACTACTAAACATGGTACAAAAAATGGATAAATAAATATCTTATAAAGAGCACTTTTTATAATATCTGTATTACTATTCTGCTTATTTAAAAGTATAAAAGCATCAATAGCATCTTTTATAGCAAAATTCACCTTACCTTCATATACTTGGTCTAACATTTTTGGACGAAAACCATGCAGTATCTCTAAATCTTTTTCTTTAGTAATTCTCATTCCAAGGGATGTAAAACTAATTTCATCTGGTTTTATCAAAATATCTGCGTTATCAATATGCCAAGCCTTATTTTTATATACAGCCTTAGATGCTACTAATACCTCTTTTAAAGAATTATTTTTTATACTAAATACCCTAATATTTTCTGCACTAGCTTGAAGTGGCAACATTTTTGAGAAATAAACAAATTTATCCTTATATACAAAAAATAAATCTCTGCTTGGACTAAGATACTGTGCGTTTGTACGAATATTATTAGCATATTCATTTGCCCTTGCAAAATTAGAAAGGGAATGAAGGTATATGAAAATTAAGATAACTCCTATGGAAACAAATACAAAAGGTTTTAAAATATCAACCCTAGAATAACCAAGGGAATAAAATGAAACTAGGCTATTAGAGCGAATTAAATACATTTTTGTAGTAATCATAGCAAATATTAAAGATAAGGGTAAAAGTAAATCTATTGCATAAAATGCCTTATAAACTAGATATATTAAAAGTAAATTGGCTGATAATTTTGATACTCCGTAGGCACCCATATAGTCAAAACCAACCAAAAAAAGTACCAAGGCTAAAAGAATGATCAAAAAATATTTTATATAATGTAATGATATATATTTAAATGCTAACACTATTATCCTTTTATCTTCTATAAGTTGAATAAATTCAGCTTTGGTGAAAAAAATTATTTAATTATTTTGTATTATTTTAGCTGAAATTTTTTAATTGTATATTTAGAACTTACATCTTCTAATGAATTTTCTAATAAATACTCAATAGAATTACAACAATTATTTATCCATTCTTCTAAATGAATCTTCTCTTTTTCATTAAAGTTTCCAAGTACATATGAGCTTGTTTCACCCTTATGTTCTGGTTTACCTATACCTAAACGGACTCTAATGTACTCACGTGAAATTCTAGCATCAGCTGACCTTAGACCATTATGTCCACCGTGACCGCCACCTTTTTTAAAACGTAAAGTACCAAATGCTAAGTCTAAATCATCATGTATTACAACTATATTATCTATCTTATAAAAATTCTTAACTGCAAGAATAGAATCACCAGATAAGTTCATAAAGCTAAGAGGTTTTAATAAAAAATGATTTGAAAATTTAAATAATTCAGCGTTAAAGTTTGAGGAGGAAAGTTTTCTAGCATCTAACCTAGATATTAGTTCATCTATAACCATAAAACCAATRTTATGGCGWGTWKRMKCRTAAGYCGMSCCAGGATTACCYAGWCCGACTATWAGCATRATTAYTTAGCTTTRATRATACTTAWTACAGATACACGATCAGAATCTGTGATTATAACCTTATCAATTGTTTCTAAATCACGAACTAGTTTAGAATCTCCAATATCCATTTCAGTTACATCAATTGTAATGTTGTTTGGAACATTTTCAATTGCAGCTTTAACTCTTAAGCGAGCTTTTGCAATATGTAAAAGACCTTTATTTTTAATACCAATTGATTCACCTTCTGTAAGAACTGGTACATGATAATGAGTTACAACACCTATTTGTGCTACCATTAAATCTACGTGTAATAAGTTACCTGTAAGTGCATGTGATTCATATGATTGAACTACAACATTCATCTCTTTACCGTTTATAGAAACTCCAAACGATAAAGTTTCTTTGTTGCGAACTGCACGGATATACTCATTCATTTTGAATGCAGCGTGAATATTTTCAAGCCCTTTTCCGTATAAGTTTGCAATTAGATATCCATCACGGCGAAGTGCGTTTGTGCCCTTTTTGCCAATACTCTCTCTAATAATGCCTTCTAACATATTAAATCCTTAATAAAAAATGTCCGCAATTATACCTTTTTAAGCTTTAAAGACAGTTAAAATACTACTTTAAACCAAAAACATCATTATTTTTTTCTATATAGCTAACTTCAGATTTAGATATATTACTAATACTTGAAGCATGACCACTACTTAATCCATTCATCTTAAGTTCTAAGTCCGATGCACTAGTTGCATAGTCTTTTGCTCTATCTTTTGAGATTACACCATCATTATATAAGTCTAATATAGCCTGATCAAAACTTTGGGACTTATAATGTTCCCTGCCTTTTTCAATAGCATCTAATATTTCATAATCCCTATTTTCCATAATGTATTTTTCTACAGTTGGGGTACGTACTAAAATTTCCATAGCTACACATCTATTTCCATCTAAAGTTGGAATTAGTCTTTGGGAAATAACACCCTGTAATACTCCAGCTAATGAAAGTCTAACTCTACTTTGCTCACCTACTGAAAATGTAGATATTATACGATTTATTGTCTCTTTTGCATCAATAGTATGTAAGGTAGAGAAAACTAAATGTCCAGTATCAGCTGCATGTAGGGCTAAGTTTATAGTCTCCTTATCTCTCATTTCACCAACTAAAATAATATCTGGATCCTCACGTAAAGCTGACTTTAATGCTGAAGAAAAAGACAAGGTATCTTGACCAACTGAACGTTGATTAATTATACATCCCTTATCTTTGTGTACAAATTCTATAGGGTCCTCTATAGTTAAAATATGCTTCTTTTTAGTTAAATTTATCTCATTTATAATAGCAGCTAGGGTAGTTGATTTCCCACTACCAGTTACACCAGTAACTAAAACTAAACCTCGTTCTTTGTTAGCAAAACTTTTAATTACCTCTGGAAAATTTAAGTCCTTTATTGATGGGATAGAGATTGGAATTATACGAAATACTGCAGACACCCCATCCATCTGAAAAAATACGTTTACACGAAATCTATTTTTATCATCAAAGGGATATACCAAATCTATCTCTTTTTTCTCAATAAACTCACCAAATCTTCCTCGAAGTAACTCTTTTGAAAAAGTCAAGACATCCTCTTTAGAAAATACCTCCCCAGCAAATGGAACAATTTTGCCATCTATTCTAGCTCTAATTACGGAGTTTGCTTTTACATGAAGATCGCTTCCCCCATGTTCTATCATTTTTTTTAAATATAACCTAACTTTATCAAGTTGTTCAAATGTTAATTTACTAACATCTAACTGATTCTTGTTAGTACTCATAAAGCTTCCAGAATCTCTTTAAAAGCATCTTTAAACTGTTTTAAACCATCAGATATTTGTTTATCTAAAACTTCTTCAAAGTTTATACCTAAATCTTTAATTTTACTAAAATGTCTTTTTATTATATCCTCAGAAATTGGCAAGGCCTTTTCTTTTAATCCATTGCAATCAAAAGCTTTTATAGTATCTACTGGTGCAGTATTTACAGAATTSAAAGCTAGAAGTTTTTCTATATAATAATGACTTGGAAGAGAATCACCTTTTACTCCAGTGCTAGCAAAAAGTGCACGACATCCCAATACATTCATTTCCTCTATAGTCTCATAAATATCTGCTGTATTATATATACCACTTAGGGCTACCTCAACACCAGCTTTTTCCAATTCTGTATCTAAGGCTCTATCTATCCTACTAACAAATATACTAATTACGCTATCAACCTTTGATCCATTTAACTTTACACCTTCTTTGAATGCTTTTGCACAAGATATAGCTTGAGATTTTTTAAATATTAAGGTTGCATTTACAGGTATGCCAGATGATATTAACTCTTTCATCGCAAGATAACCAGCATTAGTAGCTGGTACCTTTATCATTACATTAGGTCTGTTAATCTCTAAAAACAGTCTTTTTCCCTCAGCTATAGTTGCATCTGCATCATCGCAAAGGAAAGGATCTACCTCTATGCTTACATATCCATCATCATTAGAATCAAATAAAGGTTTTAATATGTCTGCAGCCTTTTGTATATCAAAAATTGCCACAGCCTCATACTTTTGTTTCGCAGTCAAATTTGACAATTGTGAAAGTTGTTTTTTATAAGCTGGTGAATTTAATATAGCATTTTTAAATATAGCTGGATTAGAAGTAGCTCCATTGATAGTCTTATTTTTTATTAACTCTTTAAACTCATTATCTAAATAATCTCTTTCTATAAAATCTGCCCATAATGAAAACTTCAAATCTTTTAGATACATTTTAATTCCATCCTAATAATTTTTTACCCATTATATCCCAAAACTTATCAAGTTTTTTTAAATTAATTAAAACTAATGGATGAACTATACTCAATATATACATAATTTTTTCATTTATATATGGAAGCTTATTTTCGATATTCAAATAAAGATAAAAGTCAAATAACATTTCTTTAAAATAAATTTGATTTATAAAAATAACTACCATTATAAAACCTAAACAAAATAATTTTATTGAAAAATTATTAAATATTTTAAAAAGTAAAAATCCAAAAAATATTAAAAGTATAAAATATAGTAGATACAACTGAAATTCAAAAACAAATAACAATATTAAGTGAAATATTAATGTAAGTATAAAAAAAAGAACTTTTTTTATAACAAACATATTACTCTATACTATTAGGTATAGTTATTGTAAAAATACTACCATTTTTAGAACTACTTACCTCTAAAGTACCATTTAATTGTTTTTGAATAATCATTTGACTCATATATAAACCTAAACCACTACCATTTTTTCCTTTAGTAGAAAAATATGGCTCAAATAAATGAATTAAATTCTCATCACTAATACCATTAGCATTATCAATAATATTTATAATGATATTATCAGATTGTATTTGAGTGACTAGTTTTACTTTTAAATCTTCTTTATTGCACTCTCCTAAGGCATCAATTGCGTTATTTAAAAGATTTACTATAACTTGAACAAGTTCATTTATATATGTAACTAGTTCTATATCTTCATCTTTATTAATGAGAATTTCAACACCTATCTCTTTTGCTTTTGGTAAGGCTAGATTTACAGCCTTTTGTAAAAGTTGATGTAGTTCAATCTCATCAGCATCCTTACCTGGATGGAAGTATGCTAAAAAATCGTCAATAGTATCTGAAAGATAAATTATTGTATCACTTATGCCATTTAGAACATCATAAATTTTATCMTCATTAATGCTATCACCTAACATTTTTTTAAATTGTAATTGAGAAATTTGTAGGGTTATATTTGATAATGGCTGTCTCCACTGATGAGCTATCATATTTATCATCTCACCCATGACAGCTTGTTTTGATTGGGCTTCAAGAATTCTATCTCTTTTTATTATCTCCTGAAGTTTTTCTTGAACCTTTAGCTCTAGGGATTCATTTAGTTCTTTTAATTCTACTGTTTTATATTTAACCTGTTCTTCAAGAGATTTATTAAAATCTTTTAATAAATCTTGCTGAGCTAAAATTTGTTTTTTTACACTACTTAATTTATATAAATAAAAATTTGTAATCAGCGTAATAATTACAAATACTATAGATATATATATCATATCTAAAGAACTATATTTAATTTCAATAAAGGGTTGTAATGGTGCTATATTTAATAAAAATAGCATTATAAATATCCAGTATATACCATCTTTTTTATCTTGAAAATATAATAATATCAAGGGGTAAGTAAATAACCATATATGTCTAAGGTCTGATGGTTCACCAATATATATTAAATATAAAAAAAAGAAAGTATACATCACAGTTAAAAATGTAGCTATCAGGTTTATAAGTCTTGGTCTAATTCTTAAAATTGTAAATAAAATTATATTTATACATATAATAACTATCTCTGTATATGCAAGATTTGGCATTTCATTAAAAGTATTTAAAATAATTCCATAAAGAAGCCCTAAACTAGCAAATAAAAAACTTATATTTATCACATATATTTTATTTTTTTTATCTGTTTTGGAAAATTCTAACTCACTTGTGAAAAAATCACCTAACTTAGTACTCATATTCTCTCTTTATAATTATTGATATTTTATGGTAAATAGATTTTATCTAAAAGTTCATTATATTCTTCTAAGCAATCACTATCAAGAGTAATACCACCACCGCTCTTATATATCAATTTATTATCTTTTTGTTCTATATATCTAATCATAACTGCACTATCGAATGAAAATCCATCAAATACTCCAAATACTCCAGTAAAAAAACCTCTATCATAATTCTCCACTTTTTGAATAATATCTAAGGTACTTTTTTTTGGTGTACCACTTATGCTACCAGCTGGTAATAAAGCTTTTAATATATCGCCTAGTCTACTTTGCCAATTATTACTTAAATCACCAATTATATGTGAGCTAACCTGTAAAAGTTTTTTATCTCCAGCTTCAATTGTTTTTATATATCTAAAATCTTGAACTCTTACTTTTTTCGCAACTATAGATAAATCATTTCTAAGTAAGTCAACAATCATAATATGCTCAGCAATCTCTTTTTTATTATTTAAAATTTTTTCTTTTGCATTTTTAATTGAAGCATCGATAGTGCCTTTCATAGGGTAGCTATGTATAGTAGAATCTTTGATTTGTATAAATTTTTCAGGAGAGAAACAAATAAATTCATTTTTATATCTTAATTTATATGCCGCATTTGCATTTTTATAAATTTTTTTTAAACTTAGCTTTGTCTTTATCGGTGTAGCCTGTGTTAAATTTAATAAATATGTATCACCAGACTTTATTTTATCTATTACACAATCAAACTTTTTTTTATACTCAGAAAAAGCCAAAGGAAATTTATAAAAATCATTTTTATAAGATGTTTTTTTATAATTCTCATTTATACAGAACTCGATATCATTGTCTTTTAATTCACTAAGTGGAATTACTTTTATATTCCCTGCCTTAAAGTCACTAATAAACAAAAATGGTATTTTTTGTTTAGCAAGAGAATTTACATCATCAAAATTCATTAATAATTTTTTTTAAAACAGCCATTCTTATAAATACACCATTTGCTACCTGCTCCAAGACCTTACATCTTTTATCAGCTAAAAGCGCATCACATATATCTATATTTCTATGGACTGGTCCAGGATGTAGTAAGATAATATCCCTATCTCCTACTAAGTCTGTAGTTATACAGAAATCACTTGCATAATCTTTTAAAGATGCATAACTTTGTGATGAGTGTCTCTCAGTTTGAGTACGAAGACTCATAATAGCATCTACCTCGTCAATAATTTCTTCTAAAAAATGAGTACTCCTAAGTCTAGTCTTTGGTAAAAAATGAGGTGGAGCTACTAAAATAACTTCCATGCCAAACCTACTTAAAAGTTCTATATTTGAATTAGCTACACGTGAGTTTTTAATGTCACCAACTATAGCTATTTTTTTGCCCTCTAAGTCTGTAAAATGCTCCTTTAAAGTATATAAGTCTAATAAAGCTTGAGTTGGATGTGCATGTGCCCCATCTCCAGCATTTATAATAGAGGCCTTGGTATTATTTGATAATATTTTTGGTACACCTGAATTTTGATGTCTTACAATTATTGCATCAGGTCCCATTGCATCAAGATTAGCAGCTGTATCTACAAGAGTCTCACCTTTTTTTGTAGAAGACTTTGTTACATCTAAATGAATCATTTGTGCACCTAATCTTGTAGCTGCTATATCGAATGAACTTTTTGTCCTAGTAGAGTTTTCAAAAAAAAGAGTTATTATTATTTTATCTCTAAGAATCTTAGCCTGCTCTTTTTTACTAAGGTAGCCATCACTATATTTTTTCGCATCATTCAAAATATCTTCTATCTCTTTTTTTGTAAAGTCGTTTGTATGAATTAAGTGCTGCATTTTACTCCATTATCATTCTAATTTAATTAAGAATCTATTTCAGAAATTATACAAGACATCGCAGATAGTGTCAATATTTTCATCAACTTTTAAAACATCTTTTTTAGTATCCAAAAAATAAGGTTCAGAAATTTTAGAGAATTCATTAGAATTTAGATTACAATTAAAAGCTGTAATAAAATTTATATCTAAGTCTTTTAAAGCTTTTTCACTAAGTAAGGTATCATTAATGCAACCAAGTGAGCAATGAGTAACCAAAAGAGTTGTAGCTTTAAAATAACTTATTAAATCTATCATCTTATATTTCTCATCTATTGGTACATATAAACCACCAGCACCCTCAATAATCAATATATCACATAAATTTTCTATTTTTTTGATAGCTAAGTCTAATTTATTTAAATCTAAGTTTTTTTTATTTGAAGATATATATGGAGCTGCAGCTAACTTATAAGTTATAGGCACAATATCATTTACTTTTAGCGACATAAACTCGCTATTTAAAGCCTGTACACACTCTAACAACTCTACGCCATCATAAGCAATTTCATCTACACCTGTCTCTATAGGTTTTATTACACCTACCCTAATTCCACGTGATGAAAACTCTTTTAACAACAGTTTAGTAGTGTAAGTCTTACCTATATCTGTATTTGTAGCGGTAACAAAAATTCGTTTAGTCATATTTATCTCTAYTTTGTTATAATATTTTTATATTAAGTTAATAGATTATAGGAAAATTATGGCAACAAATACAGACCTAGCTCTTCTTGAAGAGACACTACTAAAACATCCAAACAAATATAAGGTTTTGATTTTAAATGATGACTATACGTCTATGGAATTTGTCATAGATGTTTTAATGAAAATATTTCACAAAAATTATGAGCAAGCTCGAAATGTTATGGTAGAGGTACATAAAAAAGAAAAAGGTATATGTGGAATTTACACTCATGAAATAGCTGAAACAAAAATAATGCAGGTACATAAAAATGCACGTGAGAGTGGCTTCCCACTTCGTGCTGAAATGGAAGAAGAATAATGATTTCTCAATCCCTCAATGAAGTCTTTCAAAAATCAATCCTTTACGCAAAAGAATTAAAGCATGAGTATATAACTATCGAACATGTTTTTTATCAACTGCTCATATCTATAGATGGATCCAAAATAATCCTTGAATGTGGTGGTGATGTTGATAAAATGAAAGAATTAGTTAAAAATTATATATATACAAATATAGATGCACTACCTAATGCTATCACTCAGGAACCTTTTGAAAGTGTAGCCTTATCAAGACTAATAGATTCTATGATTAAACATATTCAAAGTTCAGAACAAAGTTCTGCAGATATTGGTGATTTATTAGCTGCATTATTTGAAGAGAAAAATACTTTTTCATGTATGATTTTAAATGAATATCACATATCAAGACTAGATATATTAGAAGTTATATCACATATAGATGAGGAAGATGTATCAAATGAGCAGGAGACTTTTTTAGATAAATATTCAATTAATCTACTACAAAAAGCTAAAGAGGGTAAGATAGATCCAGTTATTGGAAGAGAAGACGAGATACAAAGAGTTACACAAATACTTTGTAGAAGAAAAAAAAACAATCCTATTTTAGTTGGTGAAGCTGGAGTCGGTAAAACTGCTATAGCTGAAGGATTAGCTCTAAATATTATTTCAAAAAAAGTACCAAAGATTATAAAAGATGCAAAACTTTTTGCCCTTGATTTATCAGCATTATTAGCTGGAACAAAATATCGTGGTGATTTTGAAAAACGTCTAAAAGGTGTAATGGATGAAATTAAAAAAATTCCAGAAGCAATTTTATTTATAGATGAGATACATACTTTAATAGGAGCTGGTTCAACCAGTGGAAGTATGGATGCAGCAAATCAACTAAAACCAGCCTTAGCATCTGGTGAATTAAAATGTATGGGTGCTACTACCTTTGCTGAATACAGAAATGGCTTTGAAAAAGACAAGGCTTTAAGTAGAAGATTTTCTAAGGTAGATATAAATGAACCATCAACTAAGGTTAGTATAAAAATATTAAAAGGTCTAAAAAATAAATACGAGCTTCATCATAATGTTACATATACAAACAAAGCTCTTGTAGCTGCTGTAGAATTATCAAAAAGGTATATAACTGATAGATATTTACCAGATAAAGCAATTGATATTATAGATGAAACAGCTGCCTACTTTCATCTTAAAAAGTCTCCTAAGAAAAAAGTATCATCATCTGATATAGAAAATACAATATCTAAAGTTATAGGAATTCCAAGTTCTAGACTTAGTAGTAATGAGACTTTATCCTTAGATAATCTAGAAAAAAACTTAGAAAAACAAGTAATTGGTCAAAATAGTGCTATATTGGCTGTATCAAAAGCTATAAAAATATCAAAAGCTGGATTAACTGCTCAAGATAAACCAATAGCCTCATTTTTATTTTCAGGTCCAACTGGGGTAGGGAAAACTGAACTTGCTATTTCTCTTAGTAAAACTTTAGGTATAAACTTTGAGCGATTTGATATGAGTGAATATATGGAAAAACACGCTCTTAGTAGATTAGTTGGTGCACCTCCAGGTTATATTGGCTTTGAGCAAGGTGGACTTCTAACTGAATGTATTAAAAAACATCCATACACAGTATTACTTCTTGATGAAATTGAAAAAGCACATCCAGATTTGGTAAATATCTTACTTCAAATTATGGATAGTGCTACTTTAACCGATAATAATGGGTATAAAGCAGACTTTCAAAATGTAATACTAATCATGACATCAAATATTGGAGCTAATGAAAGAGGTGTAATGGGCTTTACTAAAGATGATTCCTTATCTCACAATGAAGAGCTAAAGGCATTCTTCGCTCCAGAATTTAGAAATAGGTTAGATGCTATAGTAGAGTTTACTCAATTAGATATGCCAACTGTAAATAAAATAGTACTTAAATTTATTAATATATTAAATACAAATCTTAAAAAGAAAAAAATCACAGTTAGTATATCAGATAAAGCGGTGGCATACATAGCAGAAAAAAGTTATTCAAAAGAGATGGGTGCTAGACCATTAAAAAGATATATACAAAATAATATAACAAATAAACTTAGTGATGAAATATTATTTGGAAAACTTAAAAATGGTGGTAGTGTACAAGTTGTACTAAATAAAGAACTAATTTTGAAATTCAAAGAAATAGACTGATATAAATATATGATACCACAGCTAAATAGGCATGAAATAGTATTTCCAAACCCTAATAACGCAAATGAAGATGGAATTGTAGCTTGGGGAGGTGACTTAAACCCATCTAGAATAATCTGTGCATACCAAAGTGGAATATTTCCTTGGTATTGTAAAAATGATCCTATTATTTGGTGGTCAACTGATCCTAGACTTATTATGGAAATAGACAAATTCAAACTAAGCCGTTCACTAAAAAAAAGTATGAAAAAATTTAATTATAAATTTGATACAAATTTTACATTAGTAATGCAAAATTGCTCACAAGCACCAAGAGAAAATCAAGATGGAACTTGGATTAGTGATGATATTATAGAGGCCTATAGTGTGCTACATGGTATGGGTATTGCGCATAGTGTTGAGACTTACTTAAATGGTGAGTTAGTTGGTGGATTGTATGGATTAGTTATTGGTAAGGTATTTTGCGGTGAATCAATGTTTGCAAAAGTAAATGATGCATCTAAATCTGCATATGCAGTACTTGTTAAACATTTAAAATACTGGGGTTATGATTTTATCGATTGTCAGGTGCCAACTGAGCATTTAAAAAGCTTAGGTGCTACAGAGGTAGCTAGGGAATATTTTTTAGATAGACTAAATAAGGTAAATATGGAAAATATAAATCATGAGTGGATAATCAATAAGGAATTATAGTAAAAAGTTAAAATAATTTCAATAAAATAGTTATGCTAAAAAAGATTGCGAAGTGTACTATTATTGTACGTGAGTAAGATTTTTTAGTATAAATATGAAGTAAAAATGACCAACTAGGCAGC
>NVUO01000032.1 GCA_002733155.1 Sulfurimonas sp. | reverse complement strand
ATATTAAAAACTTATATATTACTTTAAATCGCTATTTTTATATGCTATAGTTATAGTATACATACAAAATTATTATCTAACTACAATTATATATAATATACTTTACTTTCTACTTATATGCACATACTTTTCATTTAAGAAACGGTTAAATTTATCTTTCCTATAATGTTTGTATTCAATACTCACAGGAGAGAAAATGAAAAAAACAATTAAATTAGCAGTTGTAGCTGCATTAGCTTTAGGTGCAACATCTGCATTCGCAACTAACGGATCAGTATTACTTGGAATGGGTGCAAAAACTCGTGGTATGGGTGGGACTGGTATTGGTGTTAGTCATGGTGCTGAATCTGCATTATCAAACCCTGCTTTAATTACTACAGTTGAAGGTACAGAAATTTCTTTTGGTGGTACTTTATTTATGCCAAATGTTGATAATACTAATAATTTAGGTTTTGGTAATTCAGCAGGTGAAAGTAAGGCTGATATATTTGTTATCCCTTCAGTTTCATTAGCTAATAAAGTTAATGATAATTTTTACTGGGGTATGGGTATGTGGGGTACTGGTGGTTTAGGTGTTGATTATCGTGATACAGCTTCAGTATTAGCTGGTGGTACTCAAATGCAAATGACTACATCTCTTCAACTTATGCAGTTTGGTGTGCCATTAGTATATACTACAAATAATTTTTCTATTGGTTTTACTCCAATTCTACAATATGGTGCTTTAGATATTGGTTATGAATATCCAGGTAATCCTAATCCAGGTACACCTTCTGCTGGTACATATTTTGGGGCTGGTGTTCAAGATGATTTAGCATTTGGTTATAATATTGGTTTAGCATATACTACGTCTAATATTACAATTGGTGCTGTTTATATTTCTGAAATTGAAATGGATTATTCTGGAGTTATGAGTAAAACTATATCTCCTTTTGTAAATCCTACAACTAATCCAAACGGATATACTAATGATAAATTATCATCTCCAGAACAATATGGTGTAGGTATATCTTATAGTATGCAAGGTCATACTTTAGCATTTGATTATAAAATTATAAATTGGGAAGATGCTGAGGGTTACAAAGACTTTGAGTGGGAAAATCAAGATGTAATTGCAATTGGTTATGAGTATGCAACTGATAAATGGGCTGTACGTCTAGGTTACCAATATGCTGATAGTGCTGTTAAGGAACAAGCTACTAACTTTACAGCTCAAGGTGACATAAGTGCTCCAAATTCAGCTGGTTTAAATGGTTCAACTGTTAATACATTTAATGCTTTAGGTTTTCCAGGAAATGTTGAAACTCATATAACTGTCGGTGCATCATACGCTGTAAATGAAAAAATGTCTGTTGATTTAGCTTATGTTCGTGCCTTAGAAGCTGATGATACATTTACTAACTTTGCAGGTCAAGATATGACTGTAACTCATTCAGAAGATTCTATTAGTTTTCAAATGAACTACAATTTCTAAGAAAAGATTTATTCTATTCTTCATGTCGCCTTTTATGGCGACATTTCACTTTTTAATTTCAGATAACTAACAGATTAGTATGATATAATATTTTTAAATTTTTTGTGATAAAACTATCACAAATAAACTTAAGTGAAAAAGGAAAAACATGTTAAAAACATTGATAAAAGCGGCAGTTTTAGTATCTTTAACCGTAAGTATAGCATTTGGTTATCAGGCTATCAGATTAAATGTATCTAAAGGCGAGACTAAAGAAAGAAACGATGCCTTTAAAGGTATTTTAGAAGTTGATTTAGAAGATGCTGGATTTACTCCTAAAGACATTCATCCAGGTATTGAGTATTATTATAGACTTTTTTATGGTACAAAATTAAAAAAAAATGGTAAAGTAAATCCTCAGTTTAAAGCTGATTATGTAGAAAACTTAGATAACCTAGGTTTTATTACTATTTCTAACGAAGAAACTATGCTTCCACTTCTTTTAAAAGAGCCCAAACTTGGTGCATTTGCTCCATTAAATTACCTTATTTATAAGAAAATTGGTGAAAATAAGACTTTCGTTGGTACTTTAACTCCTCAAGCTATGCTTGACATCACTGGTGTAAAAGATGAAGAGGTTCGTACTGAATTTACTGCAATGATTGATGCTTTAAGTGAAGCTACTGATGATGGTATGGAAGGTACAGTTGAGTATGTTGAGATTGAAAAACTTAACGATGTAACTATGCTAGAGTTTGAAATGCCTTTTGATCGTGGTGATGATGTTAACGAAGCAAAATATAACTTCATGGAAAAGTTTGAAAAAGCTTTTGAAAAAGAAGATTATATTATTGCTGGAAAAAGAGACTTTAAAGAGTACTGGGAAGATGAAGAACTAGAAGCAGATAGATTTGACGCTTACTGGGTTTATTCTCTATGTCACTTTACATTTTCATACACAGTATTTAATGTTTGGAAACACCCAGAACTAGGTGCATCTGCTCCATGTTCAATGTACATGTACTTAGAAAAGGATTCTAATACACTTAAAATTGGTATGTCAAGTGTAAATAACTGGATTACTTTCGGTAAGATTACTGATTCAAAAAAACTTGCATTTATTGAAGCAATGGATAAAAAAATCATTGAGATTATGGAAAGTTTAGGAGCTAAGAAAATATGAAAAAATTATTAACAGTAGTATTTAGTATTGCAGTACTTACATTTTGTGGATGTGCTGGTAAATCAGAAGTTAAAGCGGCAACAGAAGTAGGACAACCAGCAGATGATGCTGCAATTCCTACATATTTTCGTGGTGCTTATATGAGTGTTGAAGATGCTGAGTCTAAACTTAGTGCAGCTGGTTTTGAAGTTGTTGCAACTTATAAAAGTACTAGTGATGCCAAAACTATAGTATTTACTTGTCCTACTCTTAAAAAAGAAGCAGCAAAGCCTAAGCGTACTTTTATGGCAGCTTTAAGAGTTTTTATTGATGAAAAAACAAAAATACTAAGTGTGCAAAATCCAGTTTATTTTGGAAAAGCATATATGGGTAAAGATTTTTCATATAAAATATTCTCAGCAGTTCAAGCTAAACTATTAGCTACATTTACTAATCTTAAGCCTTCAGAAGAAAACCTTGAGTATGATGACTTAGCTGACTATCGTTACACTATAATGAATCCTAGATATAATGAGCCTGTTACTCTAACTGAGGGTACTTATGATGATATTATGAGTAGACTTAAGAAAAAGAAAACAGTTTTTAAAATCGAACTTGGAAATAACTCTGCTTTAATTGCTTATAAATTAGGTGGCAGTACAAAAAGATTTACAAAGAAAACTGGTCTTCAAAATGCTATTCTTTTACCATACCCAATTGCTATTACAGAAGGTAAAGCAACTATGTTACATGGTGAGTACTACATAGCACTTCACTATCCAGACTTAGGTATGATTACTTTTGGAACAATTGCTTTAATCCCAGGTGCTATCAATGATGACCTGAAAAAAGCTTTTAAGAAAACTAAGAAGAAAAAATAAATAAAGACTCGTTCCTAAGGTTTCTTGGGAATGTAGTTATATCTGTATGAGTTACCATGCAAAGCATGGAACTAGAAGAAGTAGATAATACTTTATTTCTAAACCATTAGCGCTTCTCTTTTACCCTCTTTTATCTCACCAATTAAGTAACTTCCATCAGCTTTAGCTAAAACAGTATCTACATGTTTATCTTCTACTACAAGTATCATTCCGACACCCATGTTAAATGCACGGAACATTTCGTCATTGTCTACATGTAGACCTATTTTTTCAAATATAGGAAGGACACGAATAGAATCTTTTTTAACTTCTGCCATTAAATTTTCAGGAAGAACGCGAGGTAAGTTTTCAACTATACCACCGCCAGTAATATGAGCTAATGCTACAATATTTTCTTTTAGCATTTTAAAAGTTTTTACATAGATAGTTGTCGGAGTTAAAAGTGTTTCGATTAGAGGTTTTCCATTGAAGTCTTCATTGAAGTCACAGTTCATTTTTTCAAATAGTACTTTTCTAGCAAGGCTAAAACCATTTGAGTGAAGTCCAGAACTTGGAACTGCAATGAGTTTATGTCCTGCGCGAACTAGAGAAACTCTATCCATTTCTGACTTTTCACAGACACCTACAGCAAATCCTGCAAGGTCATAATCGTCCTCAGAATACATTCCTGGCATCTCAGCTGTTTCTCCACCTATCAAAGCACATTCGCTTTGTATACAACCCTCAGCTATCCCTGCTACTACACTTGTAGCTATTTTAACATCTAGCTTACCTGTTGCATAATAATCAAGGAAAAAAGATGGAGTACCGAAGTTACAAAGTAGGTCATTTACGCACATAGCTACTAGGTCAATTCCAACAGTATTATGTATACCTGAATCTATAGCTAGTTTTAGTTTAGTACCAACTCCATCAGTTGCCGCAAGCATTACAGGTTCATTAAAGCCTTTTGGTAATTCAAATGCACCGGCAAAAGAACCGATTCCACCAAGTACACCAGGTGTTTTTGTAGATTTTACTAATGGTTTGATATTCTCAACGAAGCTGTTACCAGCATCTATGTCAACGCCAGCATCTTTGTAGCTTATTTGGCTCATATATAACTCCAATATTTAAGTATGGAATTATATCTTATTAGAGCCTAAATTTAGTTTAGGAAATTTCTTTGGAACCAAACATATCGTTGTATATAGAATCAGCCCAGTCATAAATTGATGCTGCATTAACTTCACCATCTTTTTTCCAATCTTCACTACTTACAGTATCCGCAAAGTCAAATGCTTTAGTTTTAACATTGTATGAGTATTGAGTATATATGTAAATAGCTTTTTCAGGGGCAATAGATATTGCAGAGAAACAGGTAGTAGTTGGTGGTTCCCATTTCAATACTGCAGTCTTATTAATCCTTTGTGCAATATTTCTTGCCACAATAAATCCTTCAGAGTTAGAAGTATTGCCAGATTTGGAAAATCCCATTGGACGTGCATCCCCAGTGATGAATACATTTTTTGCATCAATAGCTTCATAAGTTAAAGGGTTAATATGACCTTCAAGCATATTTTTAGCGTCTTTTGCTAAACCTACGCGTTCAAGAATCTTAGCACCCCTTACATGTGGGTAAAAAGAAGCATCAGCAAATTCAAATTCATCAAACTCCGTAAATACCATTCTATTATCTAAATCTATTTTATGTATAACTGTACCTGGAACGTATTCTATATAATCCGCATATAATTCATCAAAGGCTGATTGAAAACCTTTTTCTTTAATTGTAATTGTATTATTTTCATCAAGTAAAATAACCTTTCCTTTAATATTATTTTGTTTAAAGTAATCAGCTACTACACAAGCTCTTTCATAAGGTGCAGGCAAACATCTGTAGTTTCCAGCTGGAACTGTCATAAGAAAGTTACCACCTTTAAAGTTTAAGATCTTATTTCTTAAAGTCATATGCTCAGAGCCTGGAATAAAACCAGCTGGATATTCAGTTCTAAGTCTATTCTCAAAAGCTATATCTTTTGTCCAACGAGAATAATCATAGTCAATGCCTGGGGCAAAAACTAAATAATCATATTCTATATTACCATCACTAGTTTCTAAAATTTGTTTCTCACGGTCTAGACCAATTGCTGTAGCTTGAAAATAAGTATAGTTACCATTTCTAGCAGCTTGGATATAATCATGTGTTAAATATTCAAGTTCTATTTTGTCAACTAGCCATAAATTACTAAGTGGGCATGATACAAATTCATGCCTTTGTTCAACTAAAACTACATCTGCATTTGGAGCAAAAATTTTTGTATTTTTTGCTATTGATAAACCAGACCATCCACCACCAACTACAACTACTCTTGTTTTGTTTGTATCAGGTATGGGTGCTTTATAGTCTGAAGCAGATTTAACACTCTCCTTTGGTGCTTCTGGGGTACCTGAATTTGTACACCCAGTAAGGGCAGATGAAGCTAGCGCTAAACCTGATAATGTTAAAGCATCTCTTCTTGAAATAGCCATATAAAATCCTCATGTAAAAATTGTACTTATGGTATCATTTTTTGACTAACCAACGGTTTACGTATATTTCCAAAAATGTGGGGAAAAGATAGCTTGGGTTATATTAACCCAAGCTAGATAGGGATTACTAAATTGCACACTTTTTCGTGATTATACATAGGGGGCAGAAGTTAACCAAACCCGCTATTATTGGTACAATACCTAAATAAAACCAAGCATTACCCGTCATAACAGCTACTGCTACAAAAGATAAACCAGCTATAACACGAAAATATCTACAAAAACTTCTTACTTTATTTATATTCATTCAAACTCCTCATCTATATAGTATAATTATAACATGCTTAATTTAAACAAATAGTTAATTATCAATTAAGGCTTAAATTTATGTAAGTTATAAGGATTTTAAAGCATTTTAATTGAAATATGCTAAAATCGCAATAATAAATATATTAGGAATTATAAAATGAAAGAATTTATCTATCCAGAGATGATGGTACATGTTGGATTATGTACAAGTAAGTTAGCAAATGATGTTCTTATTATTAGCGATAATTCAGAACTTTTAAGTAAAGAAGTAGCTAGACATGGTGAGACAAACTCCACTGTAGTATCTAGTAAGCTTGAATCTATCGCTCATTTAGATGACAATGCATATGATGTAATTATATGTGAACTTGATATTGATGCTACTGTAGCTTCTCAAATAAATAGAGTTTTAAGAGATGATGGTCAATTAGTAAGTAATCATCCATCCTTAGATAAGGTAAAGGAAAATAAGAATTTGATGAAATTTTTAGGATCTTATTTTAAAGTGATTATGCCATTTAACATTGGTAATGGTTCAACTTCACTTATGTGTTCTAAAGAATATCACCCAACTGCAGATATTAACCTTCACCGTGCTGATATGCTTGATGGTTTAAGTTATTATAACTGTGATGTACATCCAGCAGCATTTGCTATGGGTAATTACGTTCGTAAAGAGTACCTTGGATCTATCAAAAACTAATGGCATTTGAATATGCTATAGCATTAACTGGAGGGATAGCTACTGGTAAAAGTACAGTAGCATCCCTTTTATCTTTGAATGGTATGAGGGTCATAGATGCCGATAGCAWAWMKSAWGAGRWWKWAGATSCANNAKAYMTATSSSTANARAAATGAATTTGGTGAAGAATTTGTTCAAGGCTCAAAAGTTGATAGAGCTAAACTTGGAACTTTGGTTTTTTCAAATGTTGAAGCTAAGAAAAAGCTTGAATTATACTTACATCCAAAAATTAGAGATGAGATAGAACTAAGAAGTATTAAGCAGGATAGTTTTAAATTTCCATATCTTATAGATATTCCATTGTTTTTTGAAAATGGAGCTTATGATATAAAAGAGAGTGTAGTTGTTTATACACCAAAAGATATTCAGTTAGATAGATTTATAAAAAGAAATGCTTTTTCTAAGGATGAATCCATTAAAAGAATATCTTCTCAGATGCCAATTGATGATAAAAAAGAAAAAGCTACTTGGATTATTGATAATTCAAAAAACTTAAAACATTTGCAACAAGAAGTTGAAGACTTTGTTGAAAAAATTAAAGATAAATATTTATAAGGGAGTTGTTTTGAAAATAATTTTCTCGCTGATAGGCGTAGCTTTAGTGAGGGGAATTCTTAAAGAATTCACTTCTTTAAGAAGGAGAAATAGTGCAAGTAGCGAAATACAGTGCCAATGGAAATGACTTTGTTATATATGATACAGATGTAAAGTTAGATAGAACGGAGTTGACACAAGAGATTTGTCACCGTCAAGACGGTATTGGTGCTGATGGTCTTATAATACTTCTTCCTCACGATAAATATGATTTTNGAGTGGCAGTTTTATAACTCTGATGGTAGTGATGCTGATATGTGTGGAAATGGCTCACGTGCAGCTGCTCATTATGCATATAAAAATAAAATTGCACCAAAAAATATGAAATTTTTAACAGGAGCTGGAGTTATTAATGCTGTAGTTGATGGGGATATGGTTTTAAGTGAATTAACGCCACCAGAAATTCTTGATAAAAATATAGAATCCAAGGGTGCATCTTGGTGGAAACTAAATACAGGCGTACCACATTTAGTTAAATTTGTAGAAAATATTAATGAATTTGATATAGATGAAGCCAGAGACTTAAGATATAAATACAATGCAAATGTAAATATTGCTTTTGTAGATGAAAATAAAAACTTAAAAGTCCGTACATATGAGCGTGGAGTCGAGGATGAAACTTTAGCCTGTGGTACTGGTATGGCTGCTTGTTTTTATAGAGCTTTAATGGAAAAAAAAATATCTGGAGGCATCAAAGTTTATCCTAAAAGTAAGGATACCTTATACTTAGGTATGAATGAAAGAACTATAACATTTAAGGGTAGGGTTAAAAATACTTTTAATACTGAGTGGAAGTAAGAGCCAGCAGACTTAAAGTCCAGCTGCCTCTACTATTTTTGCTTGATGATCTGTGATTAGTGGATCAATTATTTCATCTAATAATCCACCAGACATAATCTCATTAAGTCTATAAAGTGTAAGAGTAATTCTATGATCACTCATACGGTTTTGTGGATAGTTATATGTACGAATTCGTCCAGATCTATCACCAGTTCCAACCTGAGCTGCTCTTTCAGCTGCATTTTCACTTTGTTGTTCGTGCATCTCTCGGTCATAAAGTCTAGCTTTTAAAACCTTCATAGCTTTTTCACGGTTTTTATGCTGAGATTTTTGGTCTTGATTTGTTACAACTAAACCAGTTGGCAAGTGAGTAATACGAACAGCTGAATCTGTTGTATTTACAGACTGACCACCACAACCAGATGAACGCATAACGTCTATCTTTAAGTCTTTGTCTTCTATAACAATTTCCACATCATCAACTTCAGGCATAACTGCAACTGTAATTGCTGATGTATGTACACGGCCTTGAGATTCTGTAGCTGGTACACGTTGAACGCGATGAGTACCACCTTCATATTTCAAGCGGCTGTATACTTGCTCACCTTTAATAAGGGCAGTTACTTCTTTGAATCCACCAGAATCTGATGGAGATGTAGATATGATTTCTATTTTCCAACCTCTAACATCTGCATAACGAGTGTATGCATCAAATAAATCTCCAACAAAAATAGCAGCCTCATCACCACCAGCTCCAGCACGAAGCTCAACRATRATATTTCTATCATCATTTGGATCTTTTGGTARWARTAAAASTTTAATCTCTTCTTCYATAATMGGAAGTTGAGGTTCTARCTCTTTTARCTCTTCTTTTGCCATATCAATCATTTCAGGGTCGCTTAACATCTCTTTTGATTCAGCTATTTGCTCAATTATAGATTTGTATTCTTGCGTTTTTTCAACGATTGCTAAAAGTGAAGATTGTTCTTTTGAAAGTTCTGTCATTTTTTTAATGTCAGAAGTGATGTCAGGTGAACTTAGCAACTTGCTAAGTTCATTATAACGGTTGATAAACGGTGTTAGTTTATCTGCAAGCATTTATATCTGCCTGATTATATAGAGTTAACGGCTTTTTGAAGACGACTAACTTTTCTAGCTGCAGTTTCTTTTTTAAGAATACCTTTGCTTACATATTTGTGAAGTTGTTTGTTAGCTACTGTCATTGCAGATGTAGCCTCTTCTTTGTTACCTGCTTCGATAGCAGAACGAACATCTTTAACGATGTTTTTAAGACGAGWTCTGTAAAAACGGTTACGCTCAGTACGAACGATAGTTTGACGAATTCTCTTAATCGATGACTTGTGATTTGCCATTAATAGTCCTTGTGTTAGGTATATTTAAATACCCGTATAAAAATTTAGTGCGCAATTCTAGCTTAAAAATAATTAAAATTAAGTTAAAGATAAGGTAAATTCCATAATTTTACATATAAATTTCATTAAAACTATAATCTATTAGTATATTAATTATGTTAAAATACAACATAAAATAAATTTTAACTAATAAAAGAAGAAATATGAAATTATTTGGAACTGATGGAGTAAGAGGCGAAGCTGGCTCATTTTTGAGTGCCTCATTAGCTATGAAGGTGGCAATGGCTGCTGGAATTTATTTCAAATCTCATGCTAAGACTAATAAAATATTAGTTGGRAAAGATACACGTAGAAGCGGTTACATGATTGAGAATGCAATAGTCTCTGGTTTAACAGCTATAGGTTATGATGTTATACAAATTGGACCTATGCCAACTCCAGCTATAGCTTACATAACAGAAAATATGAGATGTGATGCTGGAATAATGATATCGGCATCACATAACTCTTATGAAGATAATGGAATTAAATTTTTTGATTGTAATGGTGATAAGTTATCACATGAAATAGAAGCTGAAATAGAAAATATATGCTTTGATGATGAAAGACTTGATGCTGCTCAAGTTACTGCAAAAAATATTGGAGTAGCAAAAAGAATAGATGATGTAATTGGTAGATATATAGTTCAATTAAAAAACTCATTTCCAAGAGACTTATCACTTCAGGGTATGCGTATAGTTTTAGATACTGCAAATGGAGCTGGATATAAAGTTGGACCAACTGTATTAGAGGAACTTGGAGCTGAAGTTATTGTTATTCATAATAAACCAAATGGTATAAACATAAATGAAGATTGTGGAGCCTTACATACAAAAGATTTGCAAGAGAGTGTAATTAAATACAGAGCTGATTTAGGTATAGCCCTCGATGGAGATGCAGATAGGTTAGTTTTAGTAGATGAAAAAGGTGAAGTTATTGATGGTGATCAGCTTTTAGGTTCCCTTGGTGCATATATGTTTAATAATGGAACTTTAAAAGGTGGAGCAATAGTWTYKRCAKTTNATKAKKWMTCAAGGTCTTGAAGATTATATGAAAAGTTTAGGTTTAAAACTATTTCGTGCAGATGTTGGTGATAAAAATGTTTTAGAGATAATGAAAAAAGAGGGAGTTAACTTTGGTGGTGAACAAAGTGGTCATGTCATAATAAGCGATTTCGCAAAAACAGGTGATGGTTTAGTATCAGCCCTTCAAGCTTTGGCTTTATTGATAAGGGCAGATAAAAAAGCGTCTGAAATTTTACGCCCGTTTAAGCTGTACCCTCAAAAGTTAATAAATTTACGTGTAAAAGAAAAAAAACCATTAGACGAGATTAAAGGTCTAAAAGATAAGCTAAAAGACTTAGACAAAGATAATATTCGCCACCTTATTAGGTACTCAGGCACAGAAAATAAATTAAGAGTATTAATAGAGTGTCAAAATGCTAAAAAAATGGATGCAAACATGGATATGATGGTAACATTTTTTCAAAAAGCTTTAAATGAATAATAACAGCTTAAGATTAAACGTAATATTATTTTTTACCTTAGCTGGTATTTTTATTATTGATCAAAATGTAAAAATGCTTTTTGTTGATGGTTTTAGATATTATTCTGAGTGTATAGATTTAATATTAGTTTATAATAAGGGTGTAGCCTTTTCTATGTTAGCATTCTTGGATGAATGGTTAAAATATATTCAAGTTGTACTTGTGAGTGGAATTTTGATTTATATAATAATGTTAAAAAAAGTATGTTTCGCTTTTCCCGTAGGTTTAATGCTAGGTGGAGCCTTCTCAAATATATATGATAGATTTGTACACGGTGGGGTAGTTGATATGGTTTATTGGCACTGTGGTTTTGATTTTGCTGTATTTAATTTTGCAGATGTAATGATAGATTTAGCGGTAGTCTGGCTTTTAGTTTTAAACTTTAAACCAAAATTTTGTAAAAGCTAATTAAAAGCAGTTTTTTGGTATTATTGCCAAAAATTATAGTTATAAAATAAAAATATAGACTTAACATAAAAGGAAATTGATGGAAATCAAAACAAAAAAAATTAATGGCGCTAATGCAGAAATTGAAGCGGTAATTCCGAAAGAAACAGTAGAAAAAAACTTAGAAAAAATAGCTAAAGAACTAGCAAAAACTGCAAGTGTTCAAGGTTTCCGTAAAGGCAAAGTTCCTGTGTCTATAGTTAAAAAACAATATGGAAATAAATTAGTTGAAGATGCCGAAGCTGAAGCTTTACGTGAGGTATTGAGCACTGGTCTTGATGCATTAGATATTAAAAGTGAATCTTTAATTGGCGAGCCAAACATTTCTAAATTTGTTAAAAGTGATGATAAAATTGATGTTATTGTTAAAGTTGCAATGAGACCTGAAATTGAGTTAGGTGCATATGCTGAAATGGCTGAATCTTTTAATAAGCCAGTTGTTTCTGATAAAGACTTAGAAGAAAGCCTTAAAAAATTAGCTGATTCTCAAGGTAAATTTCTTGATCTTAAAAGAAAAAGAATGGCAAGAGAAGGAGATAGCGCAATAATTGACTTTGAGGGTTCTATAGATGGTGAATTGTTTGAGGGTGGAGCTGCTAAAGAATTCGCTTTAGTTTTAGGTGCTAATCAGTTTATCCCAGGTTTTGAAGATCAAGTTATTGGTATGAAAATTGAAGAAGAAAAAGTAGTTAAAGTAACTTTCCCTGAAAACTATGGCGGAGATAATTTAGCTGGTAAAGATGCAGAATTTAAAGTAAAACTTCACAATATTCAAGAAAAAACAAAAGTTGAAATTGATGATACTTTAGCTGAAAAAATTCTTGCTGGTCAAGATAATCCAACTTTAGAAAACTTAAAAACTCAACTAAAAGCTCAATTAGAAAATGAAGCTATATCTAAACTCTACAATGATGAATTAAAACCTAAGTTACTTGAAGCTATGGTTTCTAAATTTGACTTTGATTTACCAGAATTTGTTGTAGATCAAGAGATTGATGTTTCTTTAAATAAAAAAGCAAGCACAATGAGTGAAGATGAGATTAAAGAACTTCGTGAGGATTCTACAAAACTAGAGGCTTTACGTGAAACTTTTAGAGAAGAAGCACAAAAATCTGTACGTGCAACTTTCATTATAGATTCTTTAGCTGCAGCTGAAAATGTAAAAGTTGAAGAAAATGAAGTTATGCAGACTATATATTACGAAGCAATGCAAACTGGTCAAGACCCAAAAGCTGCTTATGATAAGTATAAAGATTCTGGTTATTTACCAGCTATTCAAATGTCAATGGTTGAAGATAAAGTGCTTACTCAGATATTAAATTCAAAGATGAAAGAGGCGTAACAAGATGAGTTATATTCCTTATGTAGTTGAAAAAACAGGACGTGGAGAGCGTTCTTATGATATCTATTCTCGTCTTTTAAAAGATAGAATTATAATGTTAAGCGGGGAAGTAAATGATTCTGTGGCATCCTCGATAGTAGCTCAAATGTTATTTCTTGAAGCTGAAGATCCTGAAAAAGATATCTACTTTTATATTAATTCTCCTGGTGGAGTTGTTACGGCGGGAATGGCTATATTTGACACAATGAATTATATTCGTCCTGATGTTGCAACTATCTGTATAGGTCAAGCTGCTAGTATGGGAGCTTTTTTACTTTCTTCAGGTGAAAAAGGTAAACGTTATGCTCTTCCACATTCTAGAATTATGATACACCAACCATTAGGTGGTGCTCAGGGTCAGGCTACAGATATTGCTATCCAAGCAGAAGAAATTTTACGTATGAAAGCTGAACTAAATTTTATTTTAGCTAAAAATACAGGTCAAAATGCTAAAAGAATTGAAAAAGATACCGATAGAGATAACTTCATGTCTGCTAAAGAAGCTTTAGAATATGGTATGATTGATGAAGTGTTAATTAAAAAAATTAAAAAATAAGTTTTTAAGGGGTACTTATGGCTGGAGCCTTAAGAAGTAGAACTAGACGTAATATGAAAGATGCTAAGCCATTAGCCGTTGATGCATCTTCTAGTGAACCTACTAGTGATCTAGAAATATATTCTAAAGAAGTACTAAGTTCTCTTATAGCTGACAACTTACCCCCAACGCCAAATAATTTTTCTTTATATTTTGATAAATTATTAGAAGATAAAAGTGAGAATCTTCGTAAGCAGATTGCTTCAGTTTTAGAACTTGAAGAAGATAATGATAATGAAAACTCTATCATGCTTGAACAAAGTCTAAAACAAGGTTTTTCATCAGTTAAAAATATCTTAGGTGTTACAGCTAATCTTTATAAAAATATGTCGCTTATGACAAAAATTCTTGAAAAAAGAAAAAGAGAGTTAGCTTCAAATACAGAAATTCAAGAAGCAGTAGGAATTGTAGCTTCTTTAGAAAATGATATTGCAAAATTAAACTCAATATTAAAAAAACAAAGCGCAAACATGAAAAGCATGTATGATGAGACAGCTAAAATTGTAAAAAATGTTGAAAATGAAACTATTTTTGATAATAAATTTGGTGTATACAATAAACGATACTTATTGAGTAAAATAGAGCGTGAAATAGAGCTTGTTAAAGAATTTAAACATAAAAGTTCTTTAATAATGATAGAACTTGATAATGGACTTAAAGATAGTGTAGATAACGATAAAGCTATTATGCTTATGACCAAAACTGTAGCTAGACTTCTTTTAAAAACATCTAGAAGAAGTGATACTGTTGCTCATTATGGTGAGGGTGTTTTTGCAATGCTTTTAAAACATACGGATATAGGCAGTTCACTAAGGGCTAGTGAGAGACTTTGCGAATTAGTTTCTAATTCTAATTTTTTTCTTTCAGACCGTGAGATACAATTAAAGATATCTATAGGTATTACTGATGTCTTTGTAGATGCTTCTGTTGAAGAGATAGTAGTTGATGGAATGAATGGTATGAAAGAAGCTTATGGCAATGCAAAAATTGATTTTGCGATTTCACTAAAAACAAAGTCAAAGCTAGCAAAAAACGAATAATATATGAATTTAAAGATAGTTGAATACCCAGATAAAAAACTTAGAGAGAAATCTTTTGAAGTTGAGAAGTTTGATAATAATTTACATGAACTTTTAGATGCAATGTACCCCATAATGATGAACTCAAATGGAATAGGTCTAGCTGCTATCCAAGTTTCAGTGGCAAAAAGAGTTTTATTATTAAATATACCAGATGAAGAGGATCAACAATCAGTTGAAAATCTTTTAGAAATAATCAATCCAATCATTACAAATAAAAGTGGACAAACAACTTATCAGGAAGGTTGTTTAAGTGTACCCTCATTTTACGAGGATATAGATAGATTTGAAAAGATAACTGTTAACTTTCAAGATAGAGATGGAAATACTAAAACATTAGAAGCTAGTGGTCTTTTATCTATAGCACTACAGCATGAAATTGACCACTTAAATGGTATACTTTTTATAGATAAACTTTCATATGCTAGAAGAAAAAAGTTTRAAAAAGAATATAAAAAAATGTTAAAAGAAAAAAAGCTATCTAAAAAATAATTATTTATCTATTCTAAACCATCCAGCTATTGAAAAACGTTTTTTTTTAGCTGGAAGTACTTCATGTGGAAATTTATCACTTAAAATACTACTAGGGTATTAGCTATAGGCGCTACATTAGTTAAAAAATTATGCTTTTCATCATATATAACTAACTCTCCTTCGTCTTTTTTTTCCAATCTTCATTTAGATAATATACAGTAGTAACTATACGATTTTTAGAATTTTTAAATGAATCTAAATGAGTCTCATAATAAGACAGACCTAAATAAAGCTCCCTGTTGAGATAATCTTGTAAACCTTTAGCAAAATTTAAATATTTACTTTGGCTAGATGAATCATCATCTAACCAGTGAATTTTATCTCTTCTTTTTGTTGAATCTATATGTAAGTCTTTTGAGGATGATATTCCAGCCTTTGAAAAATTTTTCTCTTTTAAAGAAAAATTTTTAAGCTCATTTGAAAGTCCAACTTCTAAGGCATTTGGTATGATAATATAAGCTTCTTTTACTAAGGCATCTGTAATAGTAGTGTAAAGTTTTGTATACMWWWARMTWKRWTMSWMMTYTTTTTTTTGAAAAATATATTTGTTAATATTTGATGCAAAAGGAATTTGTACTATATACGCAAACATTATTGGTAAAAGCATAGATATTCCAAAAGTATTTGTTGAAAATGTAGATATAACTAAGGCTAGAGTTATGTATCTAGTAATACTATGCCAAAAGGCTGCTTTTTCTTGTTCTGAATCTAGATTATATATAAGTTTAGATACGATAAATACAGAGCTGTAAAAGACTAATACAGCTATCATGGATATATATATTAGTTCTGGTTCAAAGTCGTATAGTTCAAATAAAAGCTGAGAACTTTGTAGTCCAAAAAGATAAAATACTATTAAAGATATACTAATATTGGATATGTAAGTTCTTTTATTTAAAATGAACTCTTTTAGAGGTTTTATAAATATAATAAACCTGCTTAGTATAAATGGGATAACTATTAGTAAAATAATTGCCGCTTTTGCAAAGTTACTCATATTTATTTCATTAGTATAACTCTCATCAAAATACTCAGATGTGTAGATGCCAAAATTATGTAACATTAGTAATGATAAAGTGACTAAGATAAGGTTTATAAACAATAATATAAAACCAATGGATGTATCAGCATTTGACTTTTTAATCCAGTGCATAACCATGCCTCCGCCACTAAGTACTGATAATAAAAATAAACCAGCAGCTATGCCAAAGTTATTAGTTAGTATACCTATAATTAGTGCTATTATAGGGAGTAATATATAGTTAGTTATAATACTTTTAAGTATAACTGTTTTATATACAAATACTAGTTTTATATCTGAAAATTTTACATTAAATAAGCTTGGCATTATTAAGGTAATACCAGCAAAAAGACAAATTTTTGAGCTAAATACAAAACCAAAATAATTGTAACCGTAAGTTAGTCCAAGTATTGAACCCAGTAAAACAAGAAAAAGTTGCATGTATACGCCTTAGGTATAAATAATTAAATAAATTATACATTAGAAATGTTAATATAATGTCATTGATTTGGAAACTTTAGTGTACTTACTCTTGTAAACAAGACTAAGTTAAATGAAGGTACTGCCTTAGAAGTAAGAGCTGAAAACAAACTAAATATTAATGCTGTATCTAATTCTTATGTACTTCTTATAGAGAGGAGGCAATACCTTGCCGTTAGCTAACTTATTGGCTAGTATATTTTGTGATATTATTGCTACTTTAAAGTGCTTGAATAAACCAAGTAAAACTTGCTTGGCAAGTTAAAATATCATTTATATCCTTCACTTCAACATTAACTTGAAGTGAAGCTCTAGCTTTTCTCTCAAATTGAATTTTAAACTTTTTAACTGCTTCTTCATCTATTGATGAAAAAGCAATAATTTTTTCCACTGCAGGCTTTTTGTATTTTATCTGTGCCTCTCTTAAAATTGGTAAAACTTTTCCTTCAAGCTCTGGAAATAGGCTTTGAAGATGAATGCCACTTTGGGTTTCTGCTAAGGTAAATTGAGCACTTGCGTGAATTGTTTTAATATGGTTTAGTACATTGTCATTAAAATCTAATGAAAGTTCGTTATTTTTTTCTTTTATTCCAATGTGACTTACGAAAGGGATATCTGTTGCTTTAATGTAGTCCGCCTAGTTGTTATTATATTATGATTTGTTATCATTATATCCCAAATATTTTCTAAAATTACTCATATCTATAACAACATCCATCTGTTTAAACAATGAAAATAGCCCATGCATAGTTCTATCTAAAAATACAAAATCTTTTAAAATTACAAAAGGTTTTTTTATCAAAATATCAGCAAATTTAACACCTTCTTGTAAATATTCTTTAGTAAATTTATATTTATCATATAAAAATGGCTCTATAGCCCATTTATTAAATGGTAAAATTTTAATATAAAATATATCATCATCTACATCTTTTATATTATTTATAAATCCAATATCCTTATATAGCTTTAAAATTTCATTTTTATTGGTAGATTTATAACTTTTAAACATATTAATGTAGATTTTTATAAAATTATTATCAAATTTTTTTATACATCCAAAATCTATTAAAGCTAGTTTATTATCAGTTGTTATAAGGTAGTTTGCAGGATTTGGATCTGCCTGTATTTTTTGATATTCAAATATAGATTCTGTCAATACCTTAAATATAGCATTAGCAATTTTTTCTTTATCTTCATCTTTTGGTACAACTATATTTTTTTTATCTTTAAAAGTAGTAGCTAGATGAACTTGTCCTAAACTTGCACTTGCAAATGGTTTTAAATCAAACTCCTTAAATAGTTCACCATAATCTTTCTTAAATTAATTTTGTATTAGTTTTATAACTAATGCTTGATTTATTGGTTTAACTTGATTGTAGGATTTTGATAACTCTTTTTGGATATTTTGAGGTAAAATATTATGCAAAGCTAAGGCTTGAGCAATTTTTACAGCTGTACCTTTTAATAATGAAATATTTTCAAATAAAATTTGAGCAATTTCATTATTCGTTTTATCTTCCACTTTTTTATAATTATTTTTAGATAAAAAAGCTTTTTTGGAAAACTGTACAACTTTTTTACTTCCAATTTTTACAGCACTTTTTACTATAGTTTTAGTTCTATTAAATGATGATATCGGTAACTCTTGATTCATATTATTTTCCAAAAGATTGTTTTTTAAATATCTTTGATGGTTTGATATGATTTAAAATATGTGTTTTTATAATAAAGTTTAATAAATCTTCAATCTTATTAATCAATCCACTTTGCAAAACAGCATATATAAGTTCTAAACTTTTATCTACCATTATAGTTGTATTATCAAAGTTTTCACTCTCATCATGTATCCAATAATAAATTACACCAAAAATATAGTCACATCCAAGATTTAAAATGGTATTTGAAAATGGCATAGCCTCTATTTCCTCAGCTTCAATAGCTATCTCTATAAGTTCACTTATTATCAATAATAATTCATTATTTCCTTTTTTCTTTTCATTTAATAAGCCTAATGATATCTTAAATAATAAATTAATTATTTGACTTGCCATTGTGATTCAACAATTAAGTCATCATTGTGAAAAATTTTACCTATAAATATATCATTTACTTTATATGTCCCTACACCCTTTGGTGTACCACTCATTATAATATCTCCATCCTCTAAGCTCATAAATGATTCTATCTCTTTTATCATTTCCAATGGTTTGTATATCATTAAGTCATATGTTGCAAATTGTACGAGATTGTCATTTATAAAAAGKTCTAATTTTAATTTAGTTATATCACTATCAAATTTTATAAAGTCTCCAAATACTGCTGAATTATCAAAAGCCTTTGCTCTCTCCCAAGGCAAACCTTTTTGTTTCATTTTATTTTGTATATTTGCTTTTGTTAAATCAAGTCCAAAGCCTACACCAGCTATTTTTTTATCTTTTATTAAAAAACAAATTTCACCTTCAAACCTTGTATCTTCGCTAAAATAATATAAATCTTCACAAATAGCAGAATTTGGTTTATTAAATACTACCATACTATCAGGTGTCTCATTGTTTAACTCTTTTATATGTTCTACATAATTTCTACCAATACATACAACTTTTGATGGTTGTAGTTTTTGATTATTGAATTTTATTTTTTTCACTGTTTTTCCTAGTATAGTTAAATTATTATATAAATGAAATTACAATAATATAATTTGATATGAATAGTATCAATTTATATTATTGTTGTCTTGTATAATATTGACTTTTTATATTTTGAAGGTGCAATTGCAAAAGATTTTTTGAAAAATTTTGAAAAATGGCTTTGATCATAAAACCCAATATCAGATGCGATATTTGCTAAATTGATATGGGTAGAATTTTGTAATAGGTTTTTAGCTTTATTTACTTTTTCATTCATCAAAAAAGCATGTGGTGCTAGACCATATTCTTTTTTAAATAGTCTTACAATATATTCTTTGTTATATCCAACAACATTTGAAATATCATCTAATGTTAAATCTTCGTTTATATTATTTATTATGTATTTTTTAATAGTATCTAAAATCTGATTATTTTGTTTTTTATTATTTAAATTAATATTGGC
>NVUO01000031.1 GCA_002733155.1 Sulfurimonas sp. | reverse complement strand
AGGGGGAATATGCTTAATAGAAGCTTAAGGGTTTGGGATTGATAAAAGTATTTCAAAAGTCTTTTTTTATTGTGACATCTTGCATTTGTTTTTATAATACTTAGACATTACCATTATGGCAAAATATGGGCATATCCAGTTTCTGGTTCTATAGCTATTTGCACACTACCTTCATTTAAACTATTTAATGTAATAATGCACCTTGAAGCAATTAATCTTGGGAGTGCATTTGTGCTTGTCTTATATGCACTAGTATATGTAACTAAAGAATTAGCAATTGGTCTTCCTAGATTATCAAATGATATCCTGGCATTGTTACAACCACCAGAGAGTGTATATGAATTTATATCATATGATAAGCCTATATTCATTTTTATATTTGCTTTACTATCACTAGTATATAAAGACTGTGTGCCTCCACTTAAAAATTTTAAGTTATTCAGAGGGTCCATTGCCATCTCATTATTTTTARWAWWKRRYWWWYMRWMAWKMKMKKTWMYKRWWWMASAAAATTTATCTGAAAAAATAGTGTATGCTATTTTTCCCTGCGTACGGTCAGCATCCTTAATAAACATTAGTTGCCATCTTTCTTTAAACCAAGTATTGTCATTTATATCAAACTTATCATCTACCATGGCTAAATGTTGTGTATATCTAATATGTGAGATTAATTGCGTAGCAGCTTCACTTAACTTAGTTGACTTTGAATCTCTAAGCATTATACCAGTGATTATTCCAACAATGACTATTACGAATATTAATTCTATTAAGGTAAAGGCTTTTTTCATATTTTTAGTATATCAAAATATTATATATATGTAGTTTGTTTAAGGGGTATTAAAAAAAGAGTCTAAAAAAGGCTTACACAAGGAAAATTCCTTGTGTAATAAAAAAGTTATATTTTTTCTGCTACAGGTACATCATAAAGGATGTCATCTGTAGGGTGTCTATACATTGGCATAGCTAAACGTTTTTCATCAAGGATATGTCCTATGAAACCGATTGAACGACCAACAATAAAAAATGCGTTAAGTGTACCAGATTCAATAAATTCATCAATCTCAGATTCAGGGTAACCTAATGCACGCCACATATCAACCATTAAGATACCAATAGTACCATCAACATTTAAGATAAGGTTCTCTTTTTTTGATGTAGTTAATGCTTCAACTGTTCTTGCATAATCAAGAAGTGGAGTTGAAGGGAAATTATCTTTAGCATAATTCATAAGACCAGTTACACGTAAATCTGGATTCTTAAGAGATTTGATACGGTGACCGATTCCAGGAATTGGCACACCCTCGCCTTTCATATATTTAAGAAAAGCCTTAGGGTCAAGATTATTATCATCTGCATGTTTGAAATATTTAGCTGCACCATCAATAGCTCCGCCAAATCTTGGACCGATAGTTAATAAACCAGTTACTAAAGATTCAACTACTGATTTTCCAGCTCTAGCAGTTACTTTAGCATTGTGAGCACCGGAAACTGCAGGACCGTGATCAGCTACAGTTTTCATTACAGTCTCTATAAAGTCAGTTGCCCATTTTGGATATTGTTTTTTGAACCATAATAATGATACTACATCACCAATACCTTTACCAGTATCCGGAGTTGCAAGCGAGGAGATAGGGAAACCTGCATATGTAGCTTCATCGCCACGATCATCAGAAATTGTACAGATAAACTCTTTACTTCTTCTGATTTTAGGACAAACATTCATTGGAGGTTCAGCTATATCTTTAATAACACCCTCAGCGTGAAGTTCGTGATATACAGCAGAAATAATCTCTGGAATATTATTAAATGATGTAGGTACGTGTATACCAGCTTCTCTCATAGCTAGATTTTTAGCTTCGGCAGTCTCGCGATCATCATTTGCAGATGCTCCTGCGTGACCAAATTGAACACCAGAATCATAATGTTTAGCAATAGTACCAATACACCATGCAATAATTGGTTTAGTAAGTTTACCAGCTTTAACAGCTTCTATAACTTTATACTCTTCAGTACCACCAACTTCACCTAGAAGTAACATATATTTAACTTCTGGGTTAGCTTCCATTCTAAGTAAGTTGTCAATGAAAACTGAACCAACAAATCTATCTCCGCCGATAGCTACACCCTCAGCTATACCATTAGCATTAATAGAAATAATATTAGATAATTCGTTAAATAAACCACCTGAACGAGTTACAAGTCCACATGAACCGGCACGGTGCAACTTAGAGTTAACGATATTCTCAATAGTACCACCAATATTTGCAATTTTAAATGCACCTGGAGCGATAGCACCAACCGTAGCTGGCCCAATTACTGTTACATTTTTTTGACGTGCAAATTCATTCATACCACGAGCTAATCTCTCTGGTATACCCTCAGCTGTAATCATGATTGATTTAAAACCACCAAGATTTAATGCTTCCATAGTTACATCATAAGCAGTTCTAAAAGATGCAAAGTTTAAAAGTACATCAGCTTGTGGCTGCTTCGCTTTAGCATCTGCAGTAGTTTTGAAAAGTGGAATCATAACTTCATCTGGTCCGAAAAAGAACTTCTCAAATTTATTAAAACTTGTTGGAGCTACAATTGCAGCTACAGATGGAGTATCTCTTTTAATTGTATAGTCATAGTCTAACATTCTTTGGATAGCAGTTTTGTTGTTATTCCAAAAAATTGCCTGTGTTGATTTAGTAAATAATTGTGACATTCTTTTTCCTTATACTTACGCTAGTGCCATACGCACGATGTCTGTAACATGTGTCTCTGGTCCATAAACTTCAATGTAAAGACCAAGTCTATCTGCAGCCTCTTTAATATCTTTAAGACCTTTTTCGTAGTTAGGTCCCCCGCGACGTACATAAATCTTAAGATCTATTTCTTTCATTTTATCAGCATAAATTTCAAAAGCTTGAATAATACCTGTAAATGTTTTAGCTACATCAGTAAAGTTAGCTATAGCTCCACCAATAATCATAATTTTACCACGACCATGAGGATCTTTTTTCCTAGTCATTAAATCAAGTAAAGTTTCAGCATAAAACTTAGTCTCGCCAGTAGTTGGACCACCTGAATACTCACCATAATTAGCTAAATCTTCAATGCCAGCTAAATCAGCTATAGTATCAGCATATACAACTGATGCTCCGCCTCCAGCTACCATAGTCCAAATTCTAGCTTCTGGTTTAAGTAATGTAAGTTTTAATGAAGCCCCTGTTTTTGCATCAGCTTCTTCAATAGCTGCAACTTCTGGAGACTTAGCCTCCATACCAAATGCAGTTGGGTATTCAATATTACCCCACTCTTCAACCATCATAAATCCAGCTGTATCATCTAGTTTAGCTACCATATCTAATAATTCTATTTTATTACCTTGCATAACAAAAGGGTTAATTTCTAAGTATGCAAAGTTTAATTCTCTATATGCTTTGAAAAAACCAATTGCAAAGTTAGCAAATGCTTCTTTATCTTTTTTAGCTACATCTTTAGGTATATTAGCTTTAATTTTTTTAGCTATCTCTTCTTCAGTATCAGTAATTGAAAAAGCTACTTCAGTAACTTTTTCATCCCAACCCTCTTCAACTTCCATACCGCCCTCAGCAGACATGTAAAGCATATCATCATCACCTACACATGTAGCAGAGATATAATACTCCTCTTCTTGTGTATGCGGAGCAAAAGGCTCAACTACAAAATGGGTTAACATATCTACTTTAGCATCACCAGTTGGAGTATCTCCATCAAATGAAAAATAAACTGACTGCTCGTTAGATGATTTTTCATCAATCCAAGATGTAGCTTTAGCAAGTGATACATCACCTGGTTTAGCATCTCTAAAAAGAACTAAGTCATTCTTACCACGCTTACCAAATAACATATCTGGTTTTGCAACAAGTGCTTTTTCTTTTAACCAAGACTTAGACTTAGCCTCTTCTTTTAGTTCTGATCCATTTTGAACCATTACAGTTTCATAAGCATAAGTAAAATCTGGGAAATATTTATCCCAATGCTTAGCTAAAATTGACTTAGCGTCATATTCTCTAATCGCTTTTTGAGCCATCTGCAACTCCCTGTTAATAATATATTCATGGAATATTATCACATCTTGATTAACTATCTAGTATTTGTAAAGCTTAAGTGTTGAATAATTTTAGTTTATGTTTAACTTTGTAACAGTTGCCTGATATACAAGTCTATTTTTGTAACTAATTGTAACAGTTTTCTCATTTAAATAATCTAAATTATTTTCTATTAGAATATAACTATTGCAGTTACCTATATTGTAAAACTTTAGTCTATTTGACATTTTTATATCTGAATGTATACAATTTATACCCATATCATTAAGTTTTGAAGCTAATTCTTTAGCTACATGCATTTTATATGCAAAATGTTTTTTAGGATTATCAACTACTAAATACAAATATTTATTAAAAAATACAAAACTACTGTTTATTAATAAAAAACTTATTGTAATTATAAAAATAATTCTATATTTATTTCTAAACATTTTTAATCTTACCCTATATGAATGCTCAAATACTTGAGCCATTATTGGCAAAGCCAACATTAAATATGGGGCAAAATGTTCTAGATATATTCTTTGTCTAAATGATAAAAATAAAGAGACTATTAAAGCTGTAGAAGATATATACCATAATATTTCAGTATCTTTATTCAGATATTTTCTATAAAGAATATAAAATATATATATAAAAATTATAGGTGTAAATATAGTAGCATATATACCTATTGAATCTATTAAATGACCTTGTGGCGTACCGTGAGCATCTACTCCATACAGATAAAGGGATGTAAAAAATAATATTATATTAAAAATAAAAAAATTCTTATCTTTTTCTTTTATACTAAATAAGGACAAAGCTAAAAATAAAAATAAAAAACCTGTATCAACTAATAAATAAATAAACAGTAATGGATATAAAAATAATTTTAAATTTTTTTGGTAAATATATACAAAAAAGAATAAGCCAAAAAGTAATAAACCTGTATTGTCTATAATAAGAGCTGAACTTATAATGCCCGGCAATAATACGAATATAAAGGTTAGCCATAATCTATTTCTTTGTAATTTTATGTATAGTTTAGAAATCTTATATAGTATTACTACACTAAGTAGATGTAAAATAATCATTGGTAATCTAAGAGCAAAATCATTATGACCAAAAAAATACAGTGAAGTTTTTATTAGATACTGCAATACTGAGAATTCACCATACAATATGCTGGCTTCATAATAAGATATTGATAACTCTGAGGTCTGAAAAAGTAGTATTGACGAATCTATTCCTAATATTAAGAATAAGACTAGTCTTGGTATCATATTTTTAAAAAGTTTCCAATAATTTCATGTCCATATTCACTCATAATTGATTCTGGATGAAACTGTACACCGTAAATCTCTTTATCTTTTACCTTTAATGCCATAATCTCATTATCATCAGTACTGTAAGCTGTAGCTTGTATAGAATCTGGTAAAGTATGCTTATCTACAATTAAAGAATGATACCTAGTTGCAATAAATTCTTGCGGTAAACCTTTAAATATCTTACAAGGAATAGATAACTTTATAGTTGATGTCTTCCCATGCATCATATTTTTTGCACACACTACATCCCCACCAAATACCTGAGCTATACTCTGATGACCAAGGCATATACCCAATATTGGTAATTTATCCTGAAAGTATTTTATTGTCTCTAATGTAATGCCAGCTTCGTCTGGTGATGCTGGACCAGGAGAAATAATTATTTTTTCTGGATTTAATTGTTCAATCTCTTTTACACTAATTTCGTCATTTCTAATTATTTTTAAATCTGCACCTAATTCTCTACAATATTGAACAATATTATAAGTAAAACTGTCATAATTATCTATCATTAAAATCATTTATATATTTTCCTAGTATTAAATCTCATATTATTTTGCCCCAACCTTGGATAAAACAACTTTTATTGTTTTCATAAATATTACAAAATCCATCCAAAGTGACCAATTTTGTATATACCATACATCTAATTCAACTCTTTTATGAAATGTAAGCTCATTTCTACCGCTAACCTGCCACAGACCTGTAATCCCTGGATTTGTTTTTAAAATAACTTCTTCATTCAATAAACCAATTTTTTCTTTCTCAGATATCATATATGGTCTTGGACCTATAAGATTCATATCACCCTTTAATATATTATAAAATTGTGGGAATTCATCTAATGATGTTTTTCTTAAAAAACTACCAATCTTAGTTATTCTAGGGTCATTTTGATATTTATGATAAGTATTATAATACTCTATTTCTTCTGGATTTTCTTTTAAATACTTATTTAAAATATCATCATTATTTATATGCATAGTCCTGTATTTATAACATTTAAACTCTTTTGAATCTCTACCTAATCTTTTTTGCTTAAATAATACACTTCCATTTGAATCAGCCTTAATTAATAAGGATATAAATATATGTAAAATCAGAGCAAAAGGAAAAATCATAAGGACTAGGGCTTTTTCAAAAAGATATTTTATAAAAATATTTTTATAATTTAATAAACGATTCTCAATATGTATAGCTGATAACCTTATATTTGCATAATCAATAATACTTGCATGAGAAAAGTCTAAATGATCCATATATGGAATCACATAAATATCCTTAGTTTTTTTTGTATAGTTTTTTATTTTAGTTTGTAGCTCATCTAATGAAAATCCCTTAGAAGAGATTATCACCATATCATAATTAGATTCACTGTTTTTAAAACCAAAATACCAATTTTTTTCTATTTCATTGTATATAGTTTCATATCTTGATGAATTCGCAACAACCTTCACCCTTACTCTAAAGATGTCAAAGCTAAATAATAATCTTTTAAATAACCTTTTTGATATTGGTAAGATAAATGCTGCTAATATAAAAAGTAATAATATAAATGTTCTGGAATAATCATCTGCCATCTTTGTTAAAGTAATAACTGTAAATACAGCTAAAAAAGAAAATAATAAACTCTTTAAAACTCTTTTAGTATCACTCCAAAAATCATATCTAACTATATAAATTTTTTCAAATATAAATATAAAAAGTATAATTACTAAAATCCAATAATATTTTTGTATATCTATAGTATTAAAAAATGGCAATGTATTAGCTAATACATCTGCTCTAAAAAACATAGCTATCTTTAAAGTAAAAATAAGAGCTAATATATCCATACAAACAAGTAATAAGAAAATAATATATGTTTTCATAAAAAGGATTATACTTTAAACTATATTTATTTCAACTCAACTTTAGTGTCAATAAAGCTTTTTATCTCTTTTTTAAAGCGAACTATTGAATAATTAGATGTAGCCTTAGATATATACTCGTAATTAAACTTTGTATTTTCCAGTTTTTCTACAGCATTTATAATATCTTCTTTAGACTGTTTTTCAAAATGAATTCCATTTATTCCATCTTCTATAGTCTCTTTTGTCCCGCCTTGATTTAAAGCGATTACAGGAGTGCCACAAGCGTTTGCTTCAATAGGTACTATGCCAAAATCTTCTACAGCTGCATAAATAAAAGCTTTTGCTTTTTGCATATACGATATTAATGTCTTTGTATCTGAATATCCCAAAAGAAAAATATTGTCTTTTTTTATTTTTTTAATATTTTCATACTCATCACCATCTCCAATAACATAAAGTTTTTTATTTGGCATCTCATTAAATGCTTCAACTATAAGTTTTGTTTTTTTATATGGGACTAATCTTGAAGCTGTTAGATAAAACTCTTCTTTTTTCTTATAAAGAGAAAAATTATCTACATCAACTGGCGGATAAATAACTATAGAATCTCTATTATATGTTTTTTTTATCCTCAAAGCTACAAAATTAGAATCAGCTATAAAATAATCAACACTATTTACAGTATCTAAATCAAATTTTCTAATATATTTTAAACTTTTTTTTACTAAAAACTTTTTTGGCTGCTTTAGTTTTGATGTATACTCATCATATAAATCCCAAGCATATCTAATAGGTGTATAACAATAAGATATATGTAACTGATTTTTATTTTTTCGTATACCCTTAGCTACAGCCCAAGAACTACTTATAAGTAAGTAATATTTTTTTAAATCTAAACTTTGTATAGCACGAGGGAAAAGCGGTAAATAGTTTCTAAAGTGTTTTTTTGCAAAAGGAAGATTTTGTATAAATGAAGTATTTACATATCTGTTATTTAAAATCTCTTTTCTATCTTTTTCATTTAAAAAATCAACAAGCGAAAATATATCTGCATCCGGATAAAGTTCTAAAATTGATTTTAAGACCTTTTCTGCACCAGCATCTGTAACTAGCCAGTCGTGAATGATTGCAATTTTCAACTACTAAGTACCTCTTTAAAAAGTTTTATATGTTCATTTGCAGACTTCTCCCAACTAAACTGCTTAGCCCTTTTTAGACCTTTATTTGTCATCTCTTTTTGTAAGTTTTTATCTTCTAAAAGCATTTTTATTTTTTGGCTAATACTGTTTATATCATTAGGGTTAAAATAAATAGCTGCATCCTTACAGACTTCTGGAATTGATGTAGCATTAGAGGCTATTACTGGAGTATTACAAGCCATAGCCTCAAGTGGAGGTAAACCAAAACCCTCATAAAAAGATGGGAAAACAAAACAAGTAGCCAAATTATATACCTTAGCTAATTCAATATCATTTATAAAACCTAAATAAAAAATATTGTCTTTATTTTTATCTATTAGTTCCATCAGTTCATTATTTTTCCAACCTTTAAAACCTACTAATACTAACTTATATTCTGATTTTATATCTAAACTCAAAGAGGTATAAGCCTTTAAAAGTCCTAAAAGATTTTTTCTAGGTTCTATGCTTCCAACTGATAAAATAAACTTATTTGGAATATCAAAATTTAAATTTATATCTTTATATATTTTAAATATATTATGATCTAAACCATGGTAAATAACCCTTATCTTATCTTCTTTAAAATCCAATCTCTCTAAAATTTCTTTTTTTGAATATTGTGAGCCAGTTATAAGCATATCACTTCTAATAATATTTTTAAAGAAGTATTTCTCAAAATATTCTATTCTTTCTTTTGGATGGAAGCCTTTATGAATTATAAAAGAGAAATCATGTACAGTTGTAACTATTTTTTTAGCTTTAATACCATCATTTGGTATAAAGTTTGGTTGCCAATAAAGGGAATAAGATGGCGTAAATAATCGGCTTGAGAGAAAAATAACTTTTCTAACAACTCTTTTAAGTAATGGTATTTTTGAAAGAATTTTTTTTATATTACTAGTTGTGTTTTTTGTAGTTTGAATAAAATTTTTAGAGTGATATCCATAAAAATAACTTACTTTAAAATTATCACTACTATTTAAATATTTAGATACTTCATATGTATATCTACCTATCCCAGTTAATTTACCTATCAAGGCAAGACCATCTACTAAAATCTTATGCTTCAAACATCTCTCCAAGAGTATCTTCAAGTGTTTTCTGTTTAACTTCACCAATAAGTTCAAATAGCTTATTTGAACTTCCAGTAAGTGTTTTTATCTCATCTTTTCTTACAAAATCTGGATTTACCTTAACTTCTATTTTATAAGTTGCAATCTTATTCATCTTATCTATAACATCAAGAAGTTTTACACCCCTATTTGAGCAAATGTTTACTATTTCACCTTTACACTCTGAACTTAAAAGTCTCTTATAAATCTCACATACAAAATCAACATCATTAAACTCTCGACTTACATAAAGATTACCCAACTCTATAACTTTTTTACCCTCTTTAAAGTGTTTAACTATTTTTGGTATTAAAAAGTGTTCAGCTTGTCCTATTCCCGTGTAGTTAAATGGTCTTGTTATAATTATGTTTAGTTTATTAAAATAGTTTTTTGCTATAGATTCCATCGCATATTTACTTGCACCATAATGGTTTGCCGGAGTTGGACAAAGAGTTTCGTCTAAGACCTCTAAGCCTTGATTTCCGTATACAGTAGCGCTACTTGCTAAGATGATTTTTTTAGGGTTTAGATTAAGATCTAGAAGTGAATCTAAAATATTTATAGTACCTATAGTATTTACTCTGTAAAACTCTGCCGTATCTTCAAAGGCTGTAAAAGAGATACCAGATAGGTGGATTACAAACTCTGGATTTACTTTTGAGATAACAGACTTAATATCTTCTATTTTTGTTATATCACATTTGTATTTTTTATCTGATTCATTAAAAAGTGATGTCCCATGAACATCGTATCCATTAGCCTTTAAATAAGTTGCTAAATGGATACCAGTAAAACTATCAATACCAGTTATTAATACTTTTTTAAAAAGTTGCTCCAAGCTCATTCCTTCTTAAATCATCTTTTACCATCATTGCGCATAACTCTTCAAGTGTACACTTAGGTTCCCAGCCAAGTTCATCTTTTGCTTTTTGTGGATCACCAATAAGAAGTTCAACCTCAGCTGGTCTGTAAAATTTAGGGTTAACTCTAACTACAGTCTTACCGTTAGCTTTATCTACAGCTATTTCATCTTCACCACTACCTTTAAACTCAACTTCAATACCAGCACCTTTAAATGCCATAGTTACGAAGTCTCTTACAGTCTCTGTACGGTTTGTAGCAAGAACAAAAGTATCAGGTTTTTCTGCTTGAAGCATTAGGTACATCCCATCTACATAGTCTTTAGCATAACCCCAATCTCTTTTTGCATCCATATTACCAAGTTCTATACAATCAAGTTGTCCTAGTTTAATTTTTGCTACTGAATCTGTGATTTTTCTAGTTACAAACTCTTTTCCGCGAAGAGGTGATTCATGGTTAAATAAAATTCCGCTACAAGCAAACATATCATAAGATTCTCTATAGTTAATTACCATCCAATGTGCATATAATTTTGCTACACCATATGGGCTTCTTGGATAAAAAGGCGTACTTTCACGTTGTGGAATTTCTTGAACCTCACCAAACATTTCAGATGTTGAAGCTTGATAAAATCTAATCTTAGGGTTAACTATTCTAATAGCTTCAAGTAAGTGTACACATCCTAGACCTGTGATATGTGCAGTTGCAATTGGTTGTTCAAAAGATACACCAACAAAACTCTGTGCAGCTAAATTATATACCTCATCTGGCTTTATTTCCATTRTCATTCTAATACTATTAGACTGATCAGTTAAATCGTACTCAACTAAATGTAGATTTTTATGCTTCTTTATTCCAAGTTCTTCCATACGCCAAAAGTTTACAGATGCTGTCCTTCTATATGTACCGTATACTTCATAACCTTTTTCTAAAAGTAACTCTGCTAAATATGCACCGTCTTGACCTGTAACACCTGTAACTATAGCTTTTTTCATATTTCTCTCTTTATATATTTAGATCCTAAATCAAGTTCAGGATGACGTTCTGATTCTTTAGATCCTTAATCAGGTTCAGGATGACGCATTTGGCGTTCAAGATGACCGTTTTGTCATTCCAAACTTGATTTGGAATCTTATTCAGGATGACGTTCTCATTCTTTAGATCCTAAATCAAGTTCAGGATGACGTTCTGATTCTTTAGATCCTGAATCAGGTTCAAGATGACGTGCTGATTCTTTAGATCCTGAATCAAGTTCAGGATGACGCATTTGGCGTTCAGGATGACATACTTGGCGTTATGATGACCGTTTCGTCATTCCAAACTTGATTTGGAATCTTATTCTAGTAACTTATCTAATAAAGCTATATTATCAAAATTATTTGTAACAATTAATAAACCTACATACGAATTAACCATTTCATATATATTTTCTATATATTTATATTTTACTTCATATAACTTATTTTTTGCATCATTTAAGTCTGTTACACTTTTTAATCCATGTGCATAACCTTGTTTAATTGCATCCACATAAAGTTTAGCAGAGGTAAAGGCATCATTATACATAGATACAGATTCTATTGAAGCATCAAATATAGCTTTTTTTTCATCATACTCGACCATAACTTCTTTTTTAGTATTAAGTAAGTCTTCATATGCAGCCTTTTTCATAAGTTCTGCCGCTATAACCCTAGAAGAAGTCATACCTCCGCTATATATYGGAATATTTAAAACTATCCTCGCTTGTACAATATCAGAATAAGGATCTAAAAGCGTTGGTTTACTTGTCTCGTAAATAGATGCACTTACATCAAAATCTATACGAGGAAGATGTGCATCAAATGCATTATTTATAGTATCTTGAGATAACTTAAGGGCTATTTTTGCTTGAGCTATTTTTAAGTTTTTGCTAAATTCACCATCATCTTTTATTGTATCTTTCATAGCCGATATGCTATCTAAAATATTTGCATCAGAATTTACATCTGGTAAGTCATATTTAAAATCACCAATTAATTTATTTAATTTTAGTCCATATACCTTGTTTAACTTTAACTCTTTTGTTAAGTCTATGTTAGCCGAGTTATACTCCACTTTCATCTCTAAAACATCCATCTTATTTGCCAAATATAAATCATATTTTTTATTTAACTCTTTAAGCCTGGTTTTGCTGTATTGTAAATATGACTTATATAAATCAATTTTATTACGAGATTTTAATAAATTTAAATATGCTTCAAATACACTTTGAGCTAATTCTTCTTTTTTAAGTTTAATTCCAGTTTTATATAGTTTAGCTCTTGAAGTCTCCATATCAATTTTTGAATAGATTTCTGGATTGTATATAGACTGTTGTACAGATAAAGTTCCATTAAATAATGACTGACTAATTGCTTCACGATTAGAATCAGAGTATTGATACTTAGCTTTTCTATAACTTCCAGACAAGTTTACCTGAGGATAAAGCCTAGACTTTTCCTGATTTACTTTTTCCACATTTGATTTTGATTGATAAACTGAAGATTTTATCTCATGAGCGTTTAAAAGAGCTAAATCATAAGCTTTTGTAAAAAGTAATACATCTGCATCAGCTAAACTAAATAAAGAAGCAAATAAAAAGAATGATTTTATAAGTTTATTATTCTTCATTAAAACTCCTATGTAACATATCTGTAAATGGTTTTAATAAATAACTAAGTGCAGTCCTATCACCCAACTGAATCATAACCTGAGCTGGCATACCAGATACAAGTACAAAACCATACTCTTTAAGATAACCCATACCTTCAGGTGTTACTTCTATTTTAGCTTCATAATAAGGCATACCGCTAGCTTGATCCACAAAACTATCCGCTGATACAAGGATAACCTTGCCCTCTATTACATGTGACCGCTTTAGATTAAATGCTGAAAACATTATATCTGCAACTAAACCAACTTTAACTTTATCAATATCTGTAGTTTGAACCTGAGCTATTACAAGAAGTTTGGCATTATTTGGTACGATTTCAAGTATAGGTTTACTAGGACTTATTACACCACCAACTGTATGCATAGTAAAACCAACTACAGTACCATCAATAGGTGATATTATACTTGTTCTGTTTAAAGTATCTTCATTTGCAATTATCTTAGATTTTAAATCAGATACTAAAGACTTAACCTCTACATATTTTTGAAGTGTATCTTTTTTAAACTCTTTTTCGCGAAGAAGTTGCTGATTTTGAACTTCAGAAATTTGTTCATTAAGTTTTGAGATTTCTGAAAGTGTATTTGCTAAATCACCCTCAACCATATTACTCTCTCGCTCTAGTTCTCTAATTCTTTGTTTATCTACAAGTCTTTGTTCATACAAATCTTTCCACTCTAGTATCTCCTCTTTAAGAGATGCTAACCTATTTTTTTTAGAGTTTATTAAAGAATTTAGCCCACTTATCTGATTTTGAAGTTGAACAGTTCTATTTATACTAATTATTTTTTCATCTTCAAGTGTCCTTTGAGTAGTTATAAAAATATTCTTTTGATCATTTATTGCATTCTTGTCTGTTAAATCATTTGGAAAATCAATACTATTTTTTGAATCTCTTTGCGCTTTTAATCTTGCAAATCTAGATATAGCATCTTGATATTGAGACAATAAAATATCTATTTGAGCTTTTATCTGAACATCTCTAAGTTTAAGAAGTACTTGACCTTTTTTAACCTTATCTCCATCTTTTACATAAATAGCTATAACTTTTCCACCCTCTAAGTGCTGGATAGTTTTTTTATCTAAATCCGCTGATACTTTTCCAATTGCAACTGATGAAGAGGCTAATGGTGCATAAGCCATCCATCCTCCAAATACTACAAACACTATAAATATCACAGAAAATCCGAAGCTGATTACTCCAGAGTCATTATATGATGGCATTTTAATCTCTTTATTATCCATAATTTTTCCTATATTATTATATTCATTCACTAAAGCTTCGCCTATGGCGAGAAAAAGTCTGTATGACTTTTAGCTTGGTTTACTTAGTGATATTTTTGGTGCAGCCTTAGCTACAGCTGGTTTAGCCGCTTGAGGATTGGCAGCTTTTGCCGCCTCTGACATTTTTGCCAGTACATCTTTAGTATTTCCATAAATTTCTAATACACCTTGCTTTACAACAGCTAACTTATTTGTAACTTGAAGTATATTTGGTCTATGCGTAATTAAAATAACAGTAGTGCCCTCAGCTTTTAGAATCTGTATAGCACGAACTAAGGCTAATTCACCTTGTTCATCAAGGTTTGAGTTTGGCTCATCAAGCACGATTAAAACTGGCTTATCATAAATTGCTCTTGCAAACCCTATACGTTGTCTTTGTCCACCTGAAAGAGATGCCCCACCTGCACCGATTCTAGTGTCATAACCATCAGGTAAACGTAAAATCATCTCATGTACACCGGCTTTTTTTGCAGCTTCAACTACTTTTATAGAATCAATCTCTGCAAACCTAGCTATATTTTGACTTACACTGCCCTCAAAAAGTTCAATATCTTGAGGTAAATAACCAATATATTTACCAAGATCCTCTTTATCCCATTGGGAAATATCAGCCTTATCTAGTCTAGCCTTACCAGCTGCTAATGGCCATAAACCTAAGATAACTCTTGCTAATGATGATTTACCAGCTGCACTTGGACCAACTATACCAACTACATCACCAACATCTATTTTCATAGATAAACCTCTAATAGACGGTTGTTTTGCATTTGGTGGTATTACCATTACACCCTCTAAAAGAACTTCACCTTTTGGTGCTGGAAGTGGCATATACTCTTTATCTTTAGGAAAATCTTCTAAAAGAGAATCTAATCTTGAGTAAGATGTCCTAGCTGAAGAGAAACCCTTCCAAGAGTTAATGATTAAATCAAGTGGAGCTAGAGCCCTACCCATGATGATAGAACCAGCTATCATCATACCTGGACTTACTTCATTTTTAATTGCTAAATAACCACCAAGACCAAGCATAAGTGACTGAAAAAGCATCCTAGTACTTTTAGAGATATTTGCCCAAATACCAGCTTTGTTACTAGCTTCATTTTGAGCATTTAAAAAGCCGTAATATTTTTCTTTCCATATACCTTGGATATTAGCCTTCATACCCATTGCATTTATAACTTCTGCATTTCTTAGATTTGAATCTACATACATTGTAGATGCACGACTTAAAGTATTTGCCTGAGCTAACTTCTCTTTTGTTGAATATTCATTTAAAATAGTAAATATTACCAATACTATTGCAGCAAAAATTGCAAAATATCCGAATGCTGGATGGAACATAAATAAGACAGCTATGTAAATTGGAATCCATGGAGCATCAAAAAAAGCAAAAAGACCATTGCCGGTCATAAACTGTCTAATAGATGTTAAATCCGATAAAGGCATAGATGAAGCCTTACCAGGATGTTTATTTGCCATATCAAAAAGTGAATTAAAAATTCTTTGACTAAGTATAGAATCTAGTTTATTTCCAACTTTAACTAAAATCTTAGATCTAATAATCTCTAAAAGTGCCATTGTTATAAATAAAACTACTACTATTGCTGTTAACATGTAAAGTGTGCCTTCACTTCTACTTGTAATAACTCTATCGTATAATTGWAACATATAAAGTGGTGGTACTAACATAAGTAAATTTATAAATAAACTAAAAAATCCAACTATAAAAAATGATTTTTTTGATGATAAAATTGCCGATTTCAGTTCACTATCTTTACCGTTTTGTTTCTTCTGTGCTATATTTGCCATAAAACTTCCTAGTTTTGTCTTTGGTGTGCTATATTAAATAAAGTTTGAATATTATCCAGTGATTTGATATGAGCATCAATCATGCTAATAATTCCTTTTCTTACCCAGTCTGCCAAGATATCATCACTTAGGGCATTTAGTTTTTCTCTATCTACTACTTTAAAACCATTTACTAAAACTTTTTTCTCATCACCCTCACCTACAGAAATTTCTCTATCTTCAAGAATTCCACTATCAGATATAAGCTTAGCTACATTTGCAGTTACAATAGCTTGATTTTCATGTGTAGTTAAAAAATTTATTGCATGTTCTAAAGTTTCTGATTGTTCTCCATTTTTTTTGAATAATTGTTTACCTTTAGATTTTGAAAATACTGAAGATTCTTCATCTATTAATATAACTTTTTGTTCAGGCTTATCTTGAGTAGATGCTAAAGAAAAAGGATATTTTCTTAAAAAAGATGGTACATATGGAGTTATCCATTTTCCTTCTGCATTTATTGCTAAAGAATCACCACCTAATGATACTACTGATACTAAAGATGGATTTTCATCACCTGTAAACACTACTGGAAACGCTGAACCAATCTGTGCTACTTCGTTTGCTATAACTGGTACAAATGCTGTACTTTTTGCAAATGATAAATCATCTAATGGACTTATTTTTAAATCTTTATGTTGCTCTTTGTCTAATACTACTAAATTTTTATACATTTTTTTCCTTGTTTCTTTGTTTTGTTTTTTTGGTCTGCCTCTGCTCTTTGAGACTAAAGTTATTCCGATAACTCTTTCAAGATTCTTGATAAAGTCATCACTTCCTGTTATAAGTTGCTTGTCTAAACAAGTCCTTATAAATTCATTTTTCGTATCATCTATAACTAAATTAAAAAATTGTGAATACTTTTTTATACGCTCTTTATCTGTAAAGCCTAATTTTTTATATAAATCACTTTTAGAGACTATTTTATCAGTCTTGTTATATAAGTTCTTAGAAATACTACTAAAAGCATAATCTCTAGGAGCTAATTGTTCAATATATTTCATTACATCAAAAAGGTATAAGTTATCTTCTACTAAAGAGGACTTATATCTACCTTCAAACAATGTGCCTGTACGATTATATTTTTTATTAAAATATCCAACATACTTTCTTCCCAAACTTTGCATAAACTTTGAAAGTGCATCTGCGTGTAAAGGTGTAGTTAGAAACTCAAAATACAAAGGCGTAAATACATAGGCATGAATTTTCAGTTGATGTTTTAAAGTCAATTCTTCTAACATATTTTTAAAAATATGATAATCAAATTCATCTCTAAAGAGAATTAAATTATCTAAACTTTTAAGTATTATGTGTTGTGATGAGTTCTCAACAAAAAGTCTTATCTTCCGTGCCAAATAAATTCCTTAACTTATTTCAGAGAGTATTGTATAACCTTTAAGCTTTAAATAACTTTAAATGACTCCGACACCATTAAACATATTTTTATTAGGGTCATAGTTATCTATCCATGTCATTCCAAGCTTGACTTGGAATCTTTCACCACTTAGATCCTGAATCAAGTTCAGGATGACGCTATTGCGAAAGTTCAGGATGACGCTTTACCCATAATAAGACTCCCAGTCAAGCTGAGAGTGACGACACCCGTCATTCCAAACTTGATTTGGAATCTAGACTCCAAGTCTAGTTGAGAGTGAGAATAATTTATATGAACTTAAGTAAAACTATCCTAGTATCCGTCTATGAAAGAGATATTAGCAAATACATTTACACCCATATACGATCAATTAGAAGATAGGCTTCGTTTAGTTATTAATTATGAAGATATACAAAATAGACTCGATTTTATGATTACAAGAGCCTTTATACTTAACTTAATTCCATCAGCTGATGAGTTTATACTAAAACATTATGGTGAAGATAAAAACTACTTAAATAATATAAAGGTAAGTGCCTCTATTGAGGAAAATAAATTAGAAAAAAATGTATCAAAAACAGATAACGTAAATCTGGAGCTTTATCGTACAGACGAGCAGTTACTTACCGAAGTTAACTTTTCTTACCATTCTAAAAGTAAACTAACTACCATCATATTTTGTGCTAAAACTACAAAAGCTAAAGCTACACTTGATTCTAATATGATTAGACAAGTATTTGATACCGTAAAAACGGCTATACCTAATTTTACTTGGGGAATTTCAAATAATTTTTAAGGATACACCAAACAGTATGGTCTGGTGTACCTAAAACTTATGCTATATAAAAGTCTACAGCATTAAAAGTTGGAGCTAGGGTTGAATCTACTGGCTCAGCAGTAGCTACAAAAAAATCATCCTTAGATTCTTCTTCAGAATGTTCTTGTTCAACTAAAGTAGTATCTGTTGGAAACTCTCCGTCTACAAATCCCCCTTCAGGAAAAGTACCATCTATTGGTGGAAATTCTCCATTAAAACCATCTGGAAAATGAAGAGATACAAAATCTTGTGAAAACTCTCCACCTTCAAAACCTTCAAGAAAACCTTCAGGGAATAAGCCTTCATTAAAACCCACTGGTATTTCACCTACTGGCTTACCTTCATTATCTATGTAAATACCAGCTATAAACTCAGGATTGAAATCACCAAAAAACTCTTCAAACCTCCCATCATCTGTTAGGGTATCTGAAAACATATTATTAAATAAGTGGGGATCCATATTATCAAAGGCATCCTCTTTTAAAACTCCATCCTCAGAATATACTCTTTTAAAGTATTGATCATCTACATCTCCAAACATATCCTTAAAAATGTCGTTATATAAACTTTCATCCATAGTGCCAAACATATTGTCCATTATTTCAGAGTTCATATCATCTGAATTTATCAAATCATTGTACATTATAGATGCCTCTCCCGAATATTGAGCAAACATTGTTGCAGCATCTACCTTATCATAGGCTCCACCTTGGAAATCATTAAACTTAGCAACATCATGCCACTTAGTTTCATCTCTTAAAAAATCAAATCCCGTGTCTAGTGTAATGCCCTCAGCCCAAAAACTATCAGCTTCTTCCCAAAAGTTTATAGGTGGTGGTGCATCAAAAGTTAAGGTATGTTCATTTTCAAGATTTGTCCAAAATGTTTGGTCATTAATATTGTTCCACAAGTCCTCTTTTGCAAGCGTTGAATCTGCTCCTAGTGCTGTAGAATACTGATCTACCCAACCATTGTAAAAATCAATCATGCCCATTGCATCTTCAGCACTTGTTGCATCAGCTGTAATATCATTCATAATCTGAGAAGCTAAATCAGAGTTAACACCTACCTCTTTTGCATAAAGTAAACCTGCATTTACTCTATTTTCTAATAGTTGTGCATCTAAAACATTTCCAGTATCAGCTTTAGCGCCATTAATTAGTGTCTTGATAAAACCATCCCTAGTTACACCAGCACCAGCCTCAAGCTCACCCAACCAATACTTTAAGCCATCATCATTAGCATCAACAGTTTGACCTAAAGCATTTTTATAAATAGAAATAAGAAAATCCATATCACTCGCATCTGCATACAAATCTTGAGTTTCTTGTTGATCAAAAAAACTCTCAGATACCTGCGCTATCGTAAGGTTACCTTTCATAACCTCACCAACCCAATATGCTAAACCAGCTTGATCTGGCGCACGTCCAAAAGTTGAGACATATATCTCAGCTACTTCTTGTTCCGCTAACTGTAAATCTAGTGCCATTAGAGACTCCTTTTTAGTATCTTTATATACTAAATTATAATCCTGAAGAACTTAAATCATGCTATATAAAAATCTATAGTTTGATTTATAATTATATAATCATCTATATCATTAAAAGCAGAAGATAATGGTACCTGTGGGATAGGTGGTAATCCACCACTATCTGTAGTAGTAGCATCAGTATTATTAACTGTATCATCTATAAATGTAGGTGTAGAATAAGTAGCATACATATTTGTAGTCTGGGTAGAAAATAAACCACTAGTATTCCATAAATCGATACTTGAGCCTCCAGCATTTTCAGATATATTATATGTATCTAATATACTTAATGATTTCCAAGAATTAACTGTTTGTAAATCAGTATTTGGAAAAGAAGAAGAAAATTGTGAATAATACTCTACTAATTTTAATGCTTCAGTTACAGTAGCTTTATCTGAAGTTACACTTGCTAATACACTTGAAGCTAAGTCTATTTTAGTACCAACCTCTTTCATATAGTAAAAGCCAACATCTTTAAGGTTTGCCAAGCGCGATGCATCATCACCTGTAGCCCCATTATTTATAGCTTCGATGAAACGGTCCTTAGTGAAAGCTCCTGTATCCAATTGTCCAGCCCAGTAATCTAAACCAGCCTGTTCAGCATCCCTACCTAAAACATTTTGATACACTGATTCAACAAGTGCAGTTGTACTTAAACCATTATACTTTGCCTGAACCTCTGGCTGATCAAAAAAACTTTGTCCAACCTGAGCTACTGTTAAATTACCAATCATAACTTGATCTACCCAGTAAGCTACCCCAGCACTATCTGGCGAACGACCAATTGTAGTCAAATAAAGTCCACTTACTTCTTTTTCAATATTATCTCTAAATGGCATAATATACTCCCTATATATAAATATTATTTTAATTATCAGTGTAAATCGACACACAATAGTAAACACATTAACTTAATTTGAACAATACAACTATAATAATAGTTTAAGTATTTTTATCTTAACTAAAGGTTAACGCACTATAATTCATCTCTAAATACGCCGACATAGCTCAGTTGGCTAGAGCAGCTGATTTGTAATCAGCAGGCCCGGGGTTCAAATCCTCGTGTCGGCACCATTATATAAACTCAAAAACTTTTTATTTCTTCATCTTAACCCATTTATTTAATATTTATAGAATGTAGTCACTCCGAACTTTAACAACCACGTCACCCTAAATAGTGCCTGACCCCTTTTTTAAAACATTTGCAAATACGTCACCCTGAACTTGATTCAGGGTCTAGTGTTTTAGGCTAGATTCCAAGTCAAGCTTGGAATGACGTTGATTGAACTTGGAATGACGTTGATTGAGCTTGGAATAACGTTGATTATTAAAATAGTGTCTGACAATTACACCTTTTTTTTACAAGTTTAAACTAAACATAATAATCAACAAAGTATAATATTTTAAATTTAAGCAAAGGAGCATTATGAAAATAATATCAATAATGTTTATACTAGTTTTATCAATTTTTGCATCTGTAGATATAAATATAGCAACAGCTGAAGAATTTACAGCTATAAAAGGTGTTGGAGCTAAAAAGGCTTATGCAATTGTGCAATATAGAAAAAGTATTAAATGTTTTAAAAATATAAATCAATTAGCTGAAGTTAAAGGTATTAGTAACTCCATTATTTCTAAAAATATAGATAATCTTAAAGCTAGTCCTTGTAATAAATAAAACAGTGCCTGACACTTTTTTTAAGTGAGCTAATTACTGCCAAACTTACAGTTACTCGTCATTCCAAGTCCAATAAACGTCATTCCAAACTTGATTTGGAATCTAGTTTTAGTAAACTCCAAAAACAGTGCAGGACAGCCTTTATTAGTTCATATGCTTTTTTAGGTTGATGTGGACAACTCTCTATATTTTTCTTGATAATCTCTTTATGCTTATCCGCATCTAAAAGCAGTTTTCTACTCTACCAAGATAGGGAAACTTATGAAATATAAACAGCTAACCATGAAAGAACGATACTAAATAGAAGCTTTAAAAAAAGAGGGATTAAGTCAAAGAGCAATAACTCTATATAAGCTTTTAATATCAAGTAGCATAAAATAGTGCCTAACACCCTTTTTTTTCCCTGAACTTTAAAAACCACGTCACCCTAAACTTGATTTAGGGTCTAGTCTTTTTTAGATTCCAAGTCAAGCTTGGAATGACGGAATGAGGTAGTGTTCAATAATCTGTGTCAGCATCGAGTAATTCCTAAAATTGTATCATAAATTGAGAGCTTTATCTAATCTTCCCTCAAAGTGAATTGCGAGT
>NVUO01000030.1 GCA_002733155.1 Sulfurimonas sp. | reverse complement strand
GACAGCATTATCATAACAATTTCCACGCCTACTCATACTAAGAATTATATTATGCTTAGTAGCTACTTTTTTATATTCGTAAGAACTGTATTGGCTACCGTCTTGAATAAGCATACCTAGATCATGGTCGAAACTCATCATATCAGGACATCCATTATTAATCATCCATTTTATTTTTTCTGACTCTTTAGCAAAAGCTAAAAGCTCATCTCTTTTATTAATATATTTTTTTATCTTAACTTTTATGGTTGAAACAGCTTTATTACTCACTATACACTACTTCTAAACTTGGATAATGCAAGGCACTTAACTTTCCATACCCATCTTTTGTGTATGCAGCACCAGTATCAATCATCGCATAAGTATCTGTAATCACAGGCTCTTTTTTAGGATAATGACCAAAGATATTAAAGACACCACTTTCTAGCTCTTTATCACGCTCAAATAGCTTATCATCACACATATGTCTCCATAAAATATCTACACCATCATATTCACAATATTTATGATCTTTATCTATCCAAACATGATGGATATATGAATGTGAGACAACAAGAGGTTTATGATCTTCAATTTCATAATATTCAAAATAAGGTAGGAGTTTAAAATACTTTATATGAGAAGCCCAAACTTCATCACTAAAGTTATCATATGATTTCATTGTTGTTTTACCACCATTTACTTTCCAGTAAAAATTATCCTCGTTGCCAGATACTGATTTAATCATTAATAGCTCGTGATTACCAAGTACACAATGCCAATCATTATCTAAAATATACTCAACAACTTGTGCTGATTTCTCTCCTCTATCTATTAAGTCTCCACAAAAACAAATATTTGCATCTTTTGGTAATTTTTCAATTAAAGCTACTAATTTATCATATTCCCCATGAACATCTCCAATAACCCATATTCCATCTTTTTTGATATTAGTCATTATATGTACCTTTCTCTCCTTAAACTAGTTAAGTTATTTTTTTAACACTAAAGCCACCCTTAATGCCTCTAGGAAATCGTCATTCTTTTTACCTACAAACTCAATCTCTTTGCAAAAATAATAATCTGGAGCACCCTCAAAAATATCAATCTTTTCAATCTTTGTAGATGTTAGCTCATATAGTTCCCCATTTAATTGCCATTTCTTCTCATTTTCAACCCCATAAGGATAGTTAAATGACACAGCAGAATACATATTTCTCTACTGTTTTTGCTTCCCAAACTAAGCTATCATCCTTTAAGCGATAATGATTTCTAAAGTTTTTTTTCATTATCAAAGTACCATACTCATATAAAGATCTTTATAACCCATTACCTCTTCAATCTCATCTTCACTTGCTAATTCAACAATAGGTAGCTCTTTTATTACTTTGAACTCATATCTACTATTTAATGTACTAAACTTAGCTATCCCATCTTCAAGCTTATAATCTGTAAGTAATGATGTTTGAAATATTAATTCATCAAACCCTCCATAAAATAAAAGTAGATTAGAATAAAACTTAACTTTTCCGTATCTATTTGAATATGTTTTATCCATATATTTATTTGTGGAGTTTAGAAATAATGTATTCGCAGCTTTAAATGATTCAGTAGGCTTATCTAAAGATACAATAGTATTACCATCTTCATCTAGGTCAATTTTTAAATAGTTTTTTTCAATTAATTCTCTTAAAAAAATATCATCTATCTCTGTAAACTCATCTCTTTCTAAAAATTCATATTTAGTTAGCCATACGATAAGTTCTTGAACTATTTTATTTTTAGTATTTCTAACCTTACCAGTCTTTAACTCATCGATCACYTCCATATAAATCCTTCCTCTAATATATAAAAGTTTACATCACTTAATGATAAATATTTATATCAGTACCTATAAAGTGTATATGTTTGTATAGTTATCAATTCTGCTTTTTATCTCTTTTATTAAGCCTGATGGAGATTCTACAATCATATTTGGCATATATTTTAAAATAGTTGGTACAATATCGCAGAACTCATAATTTGTATATTTAACTTCAAATTTTGTGTAGCTCATATTATTAATAACAGTAGTTTGAGATGTTTTTGTCCATGCCTCAAAATAAGCTGCAAGTTCAACATGATTAACTAAGCTATCTGATACAAATACTTCAGCGATTCTAATCTCATTATGAAAGTTAACATAAGCATTCATTGTAATATCTAATCTTTTATCAACTTCTTTGAAATTATATTTAAAATTTTCATCTAGTATCTCAGTAGATGATATTTTAGATAGTCTAAAAGATTTTATTTTTTCTTCATCGCTTGATGTTTCTAAACATATAAGATACCAATAATATTCTATATAGACTATTTTGTATGGTAAAACCTCTCTAGTTTTTTTATTGTAAATAATTTGTAGTTTGTTACTCTCATCAATCGCTGAGTTAGTTATTGCAAATATCTTTTTCATATCCTCATTTATAGTTTCAGATATATGTTGTTTAAAGATAAAAGAATCAGTTTTTTTAGCATAGTTTTTAACTACTCTTTCTTGCCACTCAACCATACCAACACCTAGTTTAGTTTTAGTCCTTAGCATAGAGTTTAAAATCACAACTTCTTCTGGTTTTAAAATTTCTTCATTTAAAAATCCTCTCTTAATCACGACCCATTTTTTAGTGCTTCCATCATATTTAAAAAATTTTTGATAAAAATTATTTTTTAAATCTCTTAAATGGCTTCTGATAGAGCTTTGAGAAATTTCATGTTGTTCGGATATATCTTTAGCTGATATAGCTATTCCATTTGATAGATCTTTTAATAGTTTGGGAAGAAGCTCTTCTATCTTTATTTTTTTACTATTCATAATATATCCTTGTATTTTATATACAAAAAGTATATCATAAAATCTAGTAATGACAAATATTTTTATCGTTAGTTTATCTTTTATTTGATATTTCAAATTTTGTTAGATTTTTTAAACTTTTTTTCTTAGTAATTAAAAGCTCATCTCCTAAGTCTAAATCATAATCATCATAAAGCTTCTCAAGAGCTAAAGTCATTACAGCATCAGTTACATCAGTCGAGCTATCCAAAAAGCCATCATCATACTCGCAGATGGTTATTTGTCCTGTTTCTTTGTTATATTCTAGGGTTTGGGTTTTCATAGGTTGATTTATATGTCCTTAAAAATATTTTCATCATCTCTAAGTGTACCAAAATCTTCCCACTCAACTTTATTTGTATCATAATTTGTATATGTTTCTCTTTGATTAATTTTAAAATAATTTACATCTGCTGATTCTTCTATCTTAATCAATCCTCGTTTAAAACCAAATTTTTCACAATATGCATATAAATATTCTGCTTTATCTTTTGCTTCCCCATCACTTGCTGTTAATTCTGATTTAGTATCATAAATACCTAATTGACCATCATTATATAGAACTATAAAATCTGGATAAAATTCTCTTACAACATTGTTTTTTTTATATGGAACTCTAAAATAGTTGCCTCGTGAACCATTCCTATACCAGTATTCTACATCTTCCATTGTTTCTAATAAGGCTACAAACCGTTTTTCTGTTTTATTGAAATCTTTAATACAATCTTTAGTATAAATACTTTTTTTTGTAAGTTTAAGAAGAAGAGTACTATCACATATAAAGCTTTTTTCAGGAGTCCATTTTTTACTGTCGCTTATTTCTTCAAATAATATTTCTTTTGAGAGTCTTGCCAATCTTTTTTTTAAAGACTCATTTTTAATATCTGAAAGCAGTAATACAAATTTTTCATAATTACCACTCTGTAAAATTATTTTAAATATTTTTAAAAAAGTAAAATTCTCATTATATTTTTTTTCTAAAATTGACTTTAAAACTTTTAATAAATTAATAGTTTCAAATGGTGTTAGGTTTTTTTCAACTTCAAAAAGTTTTGCTTGTTTGTTTGTAGACACAGAGATGGATTCATACCCATTTTTCACAAAACTAGCAGAAATTATATTTTCTATCTCTTTAGAAGTTAAAATATAATCAGCACTATTTTGTGCTACTTGTATTTCTCGAAGATTTTCAACTTTTAAATTTTGAATAATATTGTTTGTAATATTGTTTATTACTATAGAGATACCATCTGCTAATCTTTCGCAGCTTTTTAAAACGTAGTACTTCATATCATATTCGCTATTGTAATAATTATCAATAACCATCTCTTTTGTTAAAAATGGGAGAGATATACTACCAGTAATTTCATCTTTAATGGTTACAGTTTCTTCTTCTGCCTCTTCTACAGTTTTTACCTTAAATTTATTTGGATCATCTGGAAGATATTTTGAGGCATTAGCAAATACATAAGCGCTATCTAATAATTCTTCTCCATAGTGCTTAAGTTCTGGCATTCTATTTATTCTTCCTAATACCTGAGTTTTAAATTTATCATCATTACTTTTTCTAAAAGTAAGAAGCACTGATGCTCTAGGACAATCCCATCCTGTAGCAATAGCTGTTTTTGTAAATACTATTTGAATTGGATTGTTATTTTCCGCGAGGTTTTCAGATTTGTTTTTATCTTTATCTAAATAATATGCAACTTCTGTAGAGATATTAATACCAATTTCTTCTAAGTATCTCTCCATTTCGTATCGTACTCTACTAAAATCATCTTGTTTCTCATTTTCTATTTGAATAATCATAAGAGGGATAATTTTACCATTAGTATATTCATCATATTTTTTTGTAATCTCTTGTAGCTTATTATATGAATATTTAACAAGCTTGAAGTTATTAATATTATCATCATCAAAAGCATTAAATATAAATTGTTTTTTAATTACTCCTGCTTCAACTACATCTTTTCTGAATACTTCTACTTTTTCATCATCCAACCCCATTGTTTTAGGTGTTGCTGTAATTTCTAACTTAACTGTTGGATTTAATTTTTTCAAAAATTCATAAGCTTTAGTTGTATCATTTTGAGAAGCTATATGTGATTCATCTATTAGAGCTATAATAATCTTATCATCTTCTCTTGTGAGGTACATAATATTGTCTATATACTTACCACTCTCGTTTTCTCTAATAAGTGTGTTATTTTTTTTATCAAGAGATGACCAATTAAGACAAAGCATATCATTAGCGTTAAGAATATTATCACTTTCTATACCATCTGAGTCTATAGGATTAATGGTAGATGATATATCATCTACTAGCTTATTGAATTTATCAAGTGATTGAGTGTGCAATGTATTTGGCGCTATCCAAACAAATACTAAATTGTTATACATTTTGACTAACTCATCTGCAAGAGCAAAAGCAATAATTGTTTTTCCACTTCCCGTAGGGGATACAAAGTGTATAGTTTTAGTTTCAACAGATTTATTTTTATCTTTTCGTACTTCATAAAAATCTAATGCCTCTTCAACTTTTTCAAAAAGTTGTACAATTGCATTTTCTTGATATTTAAACAATTTCATTATTTTTTCCTTTGGATTTTTCGTAGTATTTTTAAAAATTTTTCAGGCATAGGTTCAAATATTATTTTCTTATTTACATCTTTGAATTTTCTTTTGTAATGATCTTGATTTTGTAATGCTAAGATATACATAGTAAGTATCTCGCTCTTGGAGTTATTTAAAGAACTTTTAACTTCATCATAATCTCTTGGTAACATATCGTAAATATTTTGAAGAATAAAGACTTCTTTTTCAGACTTATTAAAATGCAAAAGGAAGTTGCTAATTGGTTTTAAATCAAAACATGACTCTTTTAATTTTATTATTTCAGTACACTTATCTACCATAAATTCTTTTATATCAAGTTCTGAATGATTTTCATCATCATGTGTGAGGGTTTGAATTTTTAGATATTCTAGGTTTGAGTCTAGTCCGTTAATTTCAATAATTTGTTTAGGCTTCTTGTTTGTTTTTGGTTTAATTATACTGTATCCATTAATAACTTTATCAACTCTTTTATATGTGACTTCTTCGCAAATATTATTTTCATTGTTTGTGCATAATATAAATTTCCTATTACCATCATCTTCTTTATTTAACTCTAATATAGCTTGTGCAGATGTTCCACTCCCTGCAAAGAAATCCAATATAATAGAGTCTTTTTTTGAAGCTAAATAAATAAAATCTTTTAATAAAGGTACTGGTTTTGGAGATGCAAAAACTTTTTCCCCAAACATGGCTTTTAGTTTGTTTGTAGCTGTAGAAGTACTGTAATCTGGCTTATAGAATATTGATTTGGGTTTTTTTGTTGGTAAATCGCCAAGTTGTGGTCTTTGTTTTTTATAAAATTGCCACCCATTATCTGTCTTTTTTAAAACTAAATTATGATTGTTATCATTAATATTAGATTTTTTCCAATACCATGAGAGTTCATCTCCTGCTGGATTTAAAGGAAATATGGCAATATCGTTATTATTTTTAGGTCTGCTGTTTTCTGTAGTATAAAACACTTCTGTTTTTTCATTTAAAAAAATTGGATAGTACAGATTCTTACGCATATTTCTAGGAGCATTAACACCTGTAGCTCTTAAATTGTCTGCTACCTTATAGTATCCATGCTCATCTTCTTTCCAAGTACCTAATTCATCATCATCTAAATCAAAATGATTAAACTTACAAGACTCTTTATTTTTTGCATACACTATAGTATATTCATGTGTTCCAGAAAATCCAAAGTCATCATTATTTCCTTTGAGATTCATTATAGTTGGAAGACAGCCTATGAAATTATTAGGCTTAAAGATGTCATCACAAAGAAGTTTTAAGTGCGCAAATTCATTATCATCAATAGAAATAAATATCACACTCTCTTTCGACATGAGCGTTCTAGAAAGTTGCAATCGTTTACTCATGAATGAAAGCCAATAGCTGTGTTTATAACCATCGTTTTCATCTATCCATCTGTCCCCATATCTAAACTCTTTTTTCTTTCCTGTRTTATAAGGTGGGTCAATATAAATAACATCTATTTTACCTTGATGTGTATAGTTTAGTATCTCTAAGGCGTGGTAGTTATCTCCCTCTATTAGTATGTTTTTGTTACTGTCTCCATTTTCTATACCAAACTCTTGACCTTTTTTAACTAAATATGGATAATACCCCCCCCCNATCATCAATACCTAGTTCTCGTTCTCTATCTTCCCATACAAGTCCAAATTTTTTAGTCTTTTTTAATGACTGAATTTCTTGCTTTAATTTAGTTATTTCTTTCTCTAATTTAGTTATTTTTTCATCTGACATATAACTAATCCTCTACTTTTATTATATTTATATCTAATACTTTAAATACTTGCAGAACAAATATAAAACTAAAAGTACCTCTATTAATCTTATTTGATAGATTATTTCTATTCTCTTCTACGCCAATATCTCTCAGCATATCAGCTAATTCAGGGTAGTCTATATCTTTTTTGGCAAGTTCAGTTTTTATAATTGTTTTAGCTTTTTTTGCATAATCCATCACATTGTACCTTTTAAAAATCTAAGAACATTATAATAAAATTTTACTTAAAGTAAAGATATATATTGTTATTTAATGATTTATCATTGTTTATATTGACATAGTGAGTAGCTTTATGATATAATATCACTATATATGAAGACGCAAAGGATTCCAAAATGGCACAACATTTCTTATTATCAGCAAATGCAAGAGATTTATCGCTAATGAAACTATTTAACATGAGTGATGATGAAGCCTTTGAAAACTTCAAAGCTGTAAGATGGTCTGATACAGATGGAGAACCTGTATGTCCTGAGTGTGGAAATGTAAATCAACATTACTTTTTAAAAACAAGAAAGCAATTTAGATGTAAAGAGTGTAATCATACTTTTAGTGTAACAAGTGGTACTATCTTCGCAAGTCATAAAAAACCTTTAAAAGTTTATTTAATAGCAATAGCTCTTTTTACAAATGCTGTTAAATCTATAAGTGCTTTACAGTTTAGTAGAGACTTAGATGTTCAGTATAAAACTGCTTGGGTACTATCTCATAAAATTAGAGAATCATTAATGCTAAATCAAGATGATGAAAAACTAAATGGTGTTTGTGAAGTTGATGGTGTATATGTAGGTAATTATATTAGACCAGCAAATAACATCGAAGATAGAATTGATAGAAGAAAAGCTTACAAACCAAATAAAAGAACTGTTATATCAATTAGACAAAGAGCTAAAGAAGGCGATGCTGTTGTTGGTGCTGTTAGAACTAAAACTTTTATAACTAAAGGCGAAAATACATCAGAGATAAAAGATGCAATATATAACAGTGTTGAGCTAGGTTCAACTATTCATGCTGATGAACATACTGGTTATGATCATTTTCATGCTCATTACAATATGAAAAGAGTTAACCATAGTGTTGAGTATAAAAGTAAAGATGGTGCTTGTAATAATCAAAGTGAGAGTTATAATAGTAGATTTAGAAGAATGCAATACGGACAATGCCATAAAATATCAAACTTATATCTTTCAAATTATGCTAATGAGATAGCTTATAGAGAGGATACAAGAAGAATGAGTAATGGTGCTATTTTTAATGATATTTTTTCTAAATGTTTATCAACTCCTGTATCTAATGAGTTTTGTGGTTATTGGCAAGGGAATAAGCGTATAGCAGAACGCTTAGGAGCTTAAGCGGCTGCTTTAATTTGCCAAATAATAAGCAAACCATCTTTACCAGTTCTCTCAATTAAATTATTTTTTTCAAGAGTCCCTAAAACACCAATGATAGATTTGTTAAAAGTTTTTTGCTGATAATCCTCAAGTATCAAACCTTTTTTAGAAGCGATAATATCAGATAAATTATCTGTTTTAATAGGCTCATCTAGTCCTCTAAGCGTATCTAAAATTAAAACCTTAGCCTCTCCAGTTTCAAAATACCTATTTCTATGAGCCTTTTTAGATTTTATTGTTCTTAAATCATAGTTATCATCAAAAATATGGATTGTTTTATCAATTGTAGATAGATTCTGTTTATAATTTTTGATTAAAGATTCGTAATGTTGTATCTCTCCTAAAAGCTCACTTCTTTTACTTACTAATGCACTTATTACATGTGTTTCTGCCATAACGATTCCCTTATAGTGGAAATATCTTTGACGAGCATATATTTATAAAGTAAATATCTAGCCGAAAAGAGTTAATTTCCTGTGTTGAATTAATAAGAAAATTTTAGCAGATTTCACGCTGAAAGTCTTGTGCGTTTGCTACATAATATCGATTTTTTTTGCTTGGCTTCTAAATCTTCAAGAGTTATATTATCTATTCTTTTTTTTCCTAAGTTATTTTCAAAATGGATGTTATATCTACTTTCTAATCTATCTATATCTTTTGCTTTTGATGAGTTAAAATACTCTTTTGCAATATTATTCAAAGTTAACTGACTTTTAATTTTTGTTAAATGTGGGGCATCACTTCCTAGTACAACTGCACTAATAGTATTATTTCTTAGTGCTATACAAGTGGCAATTCTAACACCTTGTGAATGTTTGCCAACTGTTTTAAGTTTTGGTCTTCCGTCATTGTCTATCCATCTGATTAAATAAACTTTATCTACCTCTTTATTCTCATCATTTACAATAGATTTGTAAAAGACACCTTGCGACCTTGTTGCTGTTCTTTTATTTAATGTTTTTAACTGTATCATTGCATTTCCTAAATATAAAATTTATTTTTAGTCCAAATTTAGTCCCTTGAGAGTCCCTCAAATATGAATAAATTTGACAAAGTCCCACTATATGAGGGACTACAACTATATAACAAAAAAGCCAAACAACCCCCTTGCTAGCGAAATTAGACAAGGTTTGAGGAGATTTAATTGAGCATCTACAGAGAATACGACATTAGAGGGATTTACAAAAAAGAGCTAAACGAACAAAGTGTAGTTCGCATAGGTTATGCACTCGCATCTAAAATAGATGGCGACTATGTAGCTGTTGGTTATGATGCAAGAAGTCATTCACCTATACTTTTTGAATACTTAGTTCATGGTTTAAATGCTGGCGGTAAAAAAGTTTTAGATATGGGTATGGTTCCTACTCCAGTTAATTACTTTTGTAACTATAATGAATTTGATGGGATAACTGCTGATGCTTCTATAATGATTACAGGTTCTCATAATCCAAGTGAATATAATGGTTTTAAAATAACTATAGATAAGACCCCCTTTTTTAGTGAAAATATTTACGCACTTGGACGTGAGTGTGAGACTATGGACTTCCCTCAAAAACTAAAAAGAGAGGTAACTAAGATAGATGCAATATCTAGATATGTAGACTATTTAGTAAATGAATTTCAGCACCTAAAAAATATGCCTACAAAAATAGTATATGACTGTGGAAATGGTGTAGCTGGAGTTGTGACTGAGAGAATATTTTCAGCCCTAAAACTTAAAACTAAGGGTCTTTTTGTTGAGCCAGATGGAGAGTTTCCAAATCATCATCCAGACCCATCAGTTGAATCTAATTTAAAAGATATTAAAGCACTTCTAAAAAGTGATGGTGATATCGCCTTTGCTTACGATGGTGATGCTGACCGTATAGCTGTGCTTACTCATAAAAACAATATAAAAGGTGATATGATGGCTCTTTTATATTCTATGAAAATGGATAAACCCACTGTAATTGGTGAAGTTAAATGTTCACAAGTTATGTATGATGAGTTAGAACGTCGTGGATCCAAGGCTATAATGTACAAAACTGGTCATTCTAATCTAAAAGTAAAAATGAAAGAAACTGGGGCTGAACTTGCTTGTGAAGTTAGCGGTCATATATTTTTTAAACATAGATACTTTGGTTATGATGATGCTATATATGCAACTCTTAGAATGTTGGAGTTAGTAAATGATGGCATAGATTTAGATGCTGAATTAGCTAATCTTCCAAAAGTTTTTTCTACTGAGGAGATTAAAGTCTCTACTACTGAGGCTGAAAAATTTAAAATCATAGATAAGGTAAAAGAACTATTAAAAAATCCAGCATCTGATTTTCCAACTATTAAGAATATTATAGATGTAGATGGTGTACGTATAAATTTTATGAACGGTTGGGGTTTAGTTCGTGCTAGTAATACTACACCTGTCTTAGTTACTAGATTTGAATCTACATCAGAGTCAGAAGTAAAACTATATGAGGATTCTATCAATAATTTAATATCAAAAGCTAAAGAGAGTCTGTAATACTCTTTTTAGCCAAAATAAATACATAGTCCAAACTACACCCATCAATTTTAAACATCAAGTTTTAAAAATATTGAGTTCTTTATTAAGCTCTTGTGTATTTTCAACTAAATTATCAATTGATTCTATAATCTCATCGATACTTGAAAAGCAGCCTGTAGTTAATCTTTCTACCTCATGAATAGTCTCATTAAGGACCTCTGTTTTTGTTATATTTTTACTAAACCTTTCTGATATATCAGCTGTCTTGTCCATACTTTCTATTGTACCTTGAAGGCTAGAACGGACTTCTAAAGAGTCTGAACTTAGACGAGAAATATTTTCAGCATTTGTATTCATACTTTCGCTTGTATCATTAATAGCTTGAACAACTATACTTACCGTGCCGTGTATCTCCGTAAGTGATTTTTAAGTACGCTCAGCCAGTTTTCTTACTTCATCAGCAACTACGGCAAATCCTCTGCCGTGTTTACCTGCACGGGCAGCTTCAATAGCTGCATTTAAGGCAAGTAAATTAGTTTGATCTGATATATCTGAAATAACTGATAATATATTTTTTATCTCTACCGCAGATTGAGTGAGTTCATTAAGCTTATCAGACATATTATTTTCTATTTCTGCAGTCTTTTTCATACTTTGAGTAAACTGAGTAATTTTTTATCCTATATTTTTAAGATTTATATTAGCCTCGTTAATACGCTCTTTTGCGTAAGTAGTGTCTTGGCTTGTTTGATAAAGTTCTTCTTGCATTAAACTGCTGTCTTGGGTTATCTTCTTTATAGATAGCTGTTATTTACTGGAGCCTTGGCTCAATGAACTCATAACTACATGTACTTTTTCTGTAATTTTTGATGTTTGCAAAGCAGATGTCTTGGCGGTATTAAGAACATTTCGTAAAGATGAGATAAAAGCATAAAGTGCTTTTTCTTGAATCGTCTGTTTTTTAAGCTCTATTGTAAAGTCATGATTTTCAGTAATCTTATTAACATTTTCAACAATCTCCATTGAATGCAGATCTTGGCTGATTATCATATAAATTATGTAAATAAGAACAGCAGTCTCCACAATAACAAATGCAGAATGTAAAAATGCTATTTCCCAGCTACAGGCATAATTAAATATAATGATTTTCACACCAGCAAAAGAGATATCACTCAGCTGTAAATAAGTAAATAATAAGTGGTGAACTGCAATAGTTAAAGCACTCGCAATCACTGGCATCACATCCTTATAAAGAGACATAAACGCAAGTACGACAAAGATATGAAAATGCATTTCAATACGTCCTAAATGCTGCTGTATCATAATCATAGGAAACCCCATAATCAACATTCCTATAGCAATTCTTGAGATAGATGTACCGGCAAAAAACTTATATATAACAAAAGCCAAACCGCTTATCAGTCCTCCTCCCACTATCCCTAAAAGATATGTATCATATGTCAAAGACGTTATAAATGACACAGCAAACCAATTTATGACAAAAATATACATAAATCCCTTGTCTGCATTCTTAGCCTCTTCAGAGAGGTTTTTTTCTATAATAGGCGATAAACTGCTGTAATTTTCAAAGAGAGTTTCGAGTTTCATTTTAATTCCTTTTTTATATCTTGTATAATAGACTTAGCATCAAATGGATGCGTATAATACATGTTTTTTAATTCAAAACTTTGATGTGCTTCTTGTTTTTTCATATATAAATACCCAGTGTGAGATATCTCATTAGTACAATAACACTACCTTCTTTTCCTGATCTACCTAAAAAGGAAGATTTATATTCTCATTTGGCATCACCTTTGCTTGTTTATCGCCTGTTAGCATAAGCAAAGGAAAACCAAGAAATAAAAGAAGTGAAATCACAAAGAAAAAGACAAAAAAGTCTTTAGTTTTACTGTTTTTTCATATTTTCACTTTTATTAAAAATCTTAGTATTGCTATATCATTAGGCTATTGAAAARTAATATATACACGGGAGTATAATAAATTTAAAGAATTTTTTAGCCTCTCTTTGAACTCAAATTGGCTTGTTGTCTAATTTCGTATGGAATTATTAGGATTTTAGCTTAGCTGCACTTTCTTTTAAAAATTCAACTTAAGTATATATATACACAGCATATTTTGTTATAATTTTAATAATAAAATTTTTAGGATTTTTAATGAAAACTCATACTCTATTAATGCCACTTGATATGCACCTGCATCTTCGTGACTCTGTTATGCTTGAAAATGTAGCTCCACTTACAGCCTACAGTTTTTCTGGTGCTATAATTATGCCAAACCTTGTTCCCCCAGTAACTACATTAGAAGATGTGAGAAATTATAAAAAAAGTATAATGGAAACCGTTCCAAATGATTATTTTGAACCATATATGACTCTATTTTACAAAAACTATGATAAAGCATTTTTAGAAAGTGTAGCAAATGAAATCACAGCGATAAAACTTTATCCAGCAGGTATTACAACAAACTCAGAGGGTGGTGTATCATCTTTTGACATAGAGGAAATGCGTCCAACTTTACAAGCTATGTCAGATATGGAAATACCACTTTGCGTACATGGTGAGACTGATGGTTTTGTTATGGACCGTGAAGCTGAGTTTATGACTATATATGAACTTTTAGCTACAAACTTTCCTAAGTTAAAAATCATTATGGAGCATATAACTACTAAAGAAGCTGTAGAGATGTTAGATAAGCACGAAAATTTATATGCAACTATTACAGTTCATCACTTACTTCTTACTCTTGATGATGTAGTTGGTGGTATGATGATGCCACATAACTTCTGTAAACCAATAGCAAAACGTCCAGAAGACTTAAATGCACTTTTAACTACAGCACTTGAAGCTCATCCAAAGGTGATGTTTGGTTCAGATTCAGCTCCACACCCTAGAAGTAAAAAAGAGAGTTGTGGTTGTGCAGCTGGTGTATTTTCAGCGCCAATAGCCCTTCAACTTTTATGTGAGATATTTGAACAATATGATAAGTTAGATAATCTTCAATCATTTATTAGTGATAATGCTCAAAGTATATATGGAATCTGCCCAGAGTTTAAAGAGGTTGTCTTAGAAAAACGTCCATTTATTATACCTGAGGACTATTCTGGTGTAGTACCATTATATGCTGGCAATGAAATTGCATGGGCAATTGAATCAATTGAGTAAAATTTTACTTCTAGAGGATGATTTACTTTTTGCAGAGACACTAATAGATCTACTAGAAGATAGCAATTATCTAGTAAGTCATGTTACAAATGGACAAGATGCTATTGACCTGACATATGAGAAAAAGTTTGATTTATACCTATTAGATATAAATGTTCCACTAATCAATGGAATTACAGTCTTAAAAGAGTTAAGACAAGCTGATGATAAAACAGCTACAATTTTTTTAACGTCTCATAAAGATAAGGAGATGTTGAGAAAAAGTTTTTTATCTGGAGCTGATGATTTTTTAACAAAACCATTTGATAATGATGAACTACTTCTTAGAATAAATGCACTTTTAAAAAGAGCCTTAGCAGATACAATTGAATGTATAGGTTTACTCTGCCATGATGAAGTTCACCAACAAATTTTTTATGATAAAAAAGAGTTAGAATTATCAAAAAAAGAATATATGTTATTATTACTTTTAATGCAGCATATAAATAATCCTGTACCAAAAGAGTTGATTTTAGATGAACTTTGGAACAAGTCAGAGACTGGTAGTGATGGAGCCCTAAGAGTTTACATAAACCGTATTAAGCAGTTACTTCCACAAATGAGTATAGAAAATATACGTGGTTTTGGATATAAACTTGTTTCGTAGCCTACGTCTCAATATTTTTATATACTATATTCTTACAGTGATAACTTTTTTATCTATCTTTTACTACTTCTTACTTGTTTTGAAAATTTCAAATATTATTATTTTATTTTTTATAATTATGATTTTTATAATAACAGCTGGGCTTATGATTAGTAAACTCGCGGTAGATCCACTTCAAGAATATATAGATAATTTACAAAACTTATCAATGGAGACTCTACATGAATTAAACCTTCCACTAAGTACCATAAAAAGTAATTTAGGCATGATAAAAAAAGCTATGATTAATGAAAAGGACTTAAAAAGAGCCTCAAGGATAGATGTAGCCTKMRARMTRCKTMWWRAAARGTANNYARTGWANNTGNCWATMYKATNAAAAKCNWSWAMMKTKWRSTRAAATAAAAGAGAATTTTGAACTTAAAGAGCTTATAGAAAAAAGAATAGAGTTTGTATCTCAAATATATCCACACTTTGAATTTAATTTAGATTTAGATACGGCACAGATTATAAATGATAAAGTTGGCTTATCAAAAGTCATTGACAATCTTATTGATAATGCTGTAAAATACTCAAAAAATAGTACAATCATAGATATTAAACTTAAAAATAATCAACTTAATATTCAAGACTATGGTATTGGTATGGATGAAGTTGAACTTATTAAAATTTTTGATAATTATTATCAAGGCAATAAAAACATGCAAGGTTTTGGAATCGGTTTAAGTATGGTGAAAAGATTTTGTGATAATAATTCTATCTTACTAAATATAAATTCAACTCCAAATATTGGAACATCAGTACTACTAAAATTTAAGGATAATTAATGGAAAATAATTTCTTAGCTTACGCGGAAGATGCACTAAACTATGGGGTAATGGGTACATTAGTACTTATGAGTATTATAACTCTTTGGTTATTTATAGAAAGAATGATGTTTTACTCTAGTGTAAATATAGATACATATAAACACAGAGACAGTCTTGAAATAGATTTGACAGATAATATCAGTACTATTAGTGCTATTGGTTCAAATGCACCATATATTGGATTACTTGGAACTGTACTTGGTATTATGCTTACTTTTTACTCTATGGGTGATGTAGGTGCTGTAGATGCCAAAAAAATTATGATGGGTTTAGCTTTAGCTTTAAAAGCTACTGCAATGGGACTTGTTGTAGCAATACCAGCTATTATTACATATACAATAGCTCTTCGTAAGGTCGAGAGAATACTTACAAAATTTGACATAGCCCAAGATCAAAAAGAGTTATAACAATTATGGCAAAATGTAAAAAATTAAGAAAAAAATTTAATGAGATAAATGTAATCCCATTTATTGATATCATGCTTGTACTTTTAGTAATGGTTTTAACTACAGCTACATTTATAAAACAAGGTGTAATTCCTGTAGAACTTCCTACAGCCAAAGATTCAAATAAAAAAGATATTAAAAAAGAAACTACTATTTATGTAAATGCTAAGGGTGAAATTTTTCTTGAAAAAGAAAAACTTAATTTAAAAAACTTAGAGAAAAAGCTTTCTGAAATACCAAAAACTCAGATGGTAATTCTTAGAAGTGATAAACAATCAAAATTTCAAGACTTTGTAAGTGTAATGGATATACTAAAACGTCTAAAACACGAACAGCTATACATAGTTACAAAAAAATAAACTCTAATAAGCCTTATCAAGCAATTTAAACTTGCTAGGCTCTATTTTTTCATCTTTTTTTCTTTTTTCTTTCTTTGACTCAAATTTTAACTTAAACTCTTCGAGTTTATTTACTTCTTCACTTGTATTAAATCTTTTTAAAGTTTCTACATTTACTTCTCTAAATAAGTTAGCTGCTATAAAAAAAAGTACCATAATTACTACTACGCCAACATATAAAAGCATATAGTTTTTTATATGCCCTGATTCAAATGGATTATGCATAATTTCTCTCTATGTTTTAATTGGCGAATTATATCTTATTATTTGCATTTTTTTATTTATTAACTTAGATGCAAAGTCTTTAAATCTAGAGAACTCTTATACTTTAATGACACTAAAAATCAAGTATTACCATTACTTAACAGATTTCTATTCCTCAATGAGTATCAAGATTTACATTCAATTCATAAAGATTTAAATATGACTTTGAGATATGCTAAGGTAGATGAGGATAAGAAAGCTGAGGCGGTTGCGAAGATGTTTTAACTAAGGGTGTGTTATAATAATGCATTAATAAGGAGTTACCAATATATTACAGATGATAAACAACAAATTCCAAAAATAATAGAAGTTGTTGAAAATTTAGCTTCAAATCCACATCCCTCAAATCATAAAAAATTATTAGGTACTTAGCATAACTTTAGAATTATAGTTGGTAAGTATAGAGTTGTTTATTTTATTGAAGATGATAAACTTTTAATTGAAATTATTAGAGTTAGACATAGAAAAGACATTTATTCAAATTGAAAAAAAATGGCAGCAAATAGCTAGTAACTTGCTAGATTCTAGTGTTAAGCACTAGAATGACGAGGAAGCACACACCTATGTAAGGTTCTAAACGCTTAGTCCTTGGTGGTCACTTCGTGACATCACCTGTGGTTGGGACCCTAAAAACGAGAAGAAATTCTCGTTTTCTTTACGGGTCTCACATCATACCCGGCATTCCCATTTGTGGAGGCATACCACCACCCATATCAGCAGAAGCTGGATTGTCTTCTGGTATCTCATAGATTGCAGCTTCAGTTGTAAGTAATAAGCTAGAAACTGAAGTAGCATTCGTAAGAGCTACACGACCAACTTTTAGTGGGTCAATAATCCCAGCTTCAAACATATCTACATACTCACCATTTGCAGCATTAAAACCGATGTTTGTATTACCAGCTTGTTCAACTCCATTTACAACTACACCAGTATCAAAACCAGCATTTTGTGCAATTTGTTTAATAGGTGCTTTTATCGCACGTAAAATAATTTCACAACCAATTTTTTGGTCACCTTCTAAGTCTAGGGAAACTTTAGCACCAGCGTGGATAAGTGCAGCACCACCACCGATAACTATACCCTCTTCAACAGCAGCTTTAGTAGCTGAAAGTGCATCATCAACTCTATCTTTTTTCTCTTTCATTTCAGTTTCAGTTGCAGCACCAACCTTAATAACCGCTACACCACCTGAAAGTTTTGCTAAACGTTCTTGAAGTTTTTCTTTGTCATATTCTGAAGTTGTAGCATCTAGTTGAGTTTTTATCTCAGCTACTCTAGCCTTAACTGCTTCTTCTGCACCAGAGCCATCAACAATAACTGTATTGTCTTTGTCAATAATTACACGAGATGCTTGACCAAGTAACTCTAGGGTAGCACCCTCAAGTGTATGACCAGTCTCTTCAGCTATTACAACACCACCAGTTAAAGTTGCGATATCTTGAAGCATAGCCTTACGTCTATCACCAAAACCTGGAGCTTTAACAGCAGATATATTTAATACACCACGAAGTTTATTTACAACTAAAGTTGAAAGTGCTTCACCTTCTACATCTTCAGCAATTATAAGTAATGGTCTTTGTGTTTTTTGAACATGCTCTAAAAGTGGAAGTAAATCTTTTAATGAAGAAATTTTACTATCACAAAGTAAAATCCAAGGATTTTCAATCTCAGCTGTCATTTTTTCAGTATTTGTAATAAAATACGGGCTTAAATAACCACGGTCAAACTGCATACCCTCAACTACATCAAGCTCATCAGAGATACCCTTAGCTTCTTCAACTGTGATAACACCATCTTGACCAACTCTCTCCATAGCTTCAGCAATCATGTCACCAATAGCTTTATCAGAGTTTGCAGATATAGTAGCTACTTGAGCTATATCTTTTTTACCATTTACAGCTTTTGAACCAGCTTTTAAGTTTTCTAGAATAGATTCACAAGCCTTGTCCATACCACGTTTAACTTCAACTGGGTTAGCACCAGCTGTTATATTTCTAAGACCCTCTGAAAAAATTGCATTAGCTAAAACTGTAGCAGTTGTAGTACCATCACCAGCTTCATCAGCAGTATTTGAAGCTACTTCTTTTACAAGTTGAGCACCCATATCTTCTAGTTTATCTTTAAGTTCAATCTCACGAGCAACTGATACACCATCTTTAGTAATAATTGGAGCACCGTAACTTTTTTGAATAAGTACATTACGACCGCGTGGACCCATAGTTACTTTTACTGCATCTGTAAGTTTTTCAACACCACGTGCTAATGCATTTCTTGCATTATCTGAAAATATAATTTCTTTTGACATATTTTTTCCTTAACCTATTATTCCGAAGATATCTTCAATATCTAAAACTAAAAACTTCTCAGTATTTAATGTAATCTCATTTCCTGAAAACTTACCAAAAACAACCTTGTCTGAAAGTTTAAGTTCACTTACTTCAGAACTAACAGCTACAACCTCACCTCGAGATGGCTTTTCCGTTGCATTATCTGGAATAATAATACCTGAAGCTGTAGTGTGCGCTTCTTCAATWCTCTTTACTAATACTCTTTTACCTAAAGGTTGAAAATTCATAGATATCCTTATTTTATTATATAGAATTTAATTAATGGGATTTTACTGAATTTTTGGTAAATTTGAGGTAAAAATTTATTACTTGTGTGTAGCTTTTCTTTTTTTTAACCATAATTCATGTACATCATCTATCTTTAACTTATTTACATGACCTAAAGATCTTACTCTTTTAGAATTATTTTTTTCATATTTTATACCTGAGAGTTCTAATTTATCATTATTTATTTTTGCATATTCAAAATTTTTACTTTTTGAATTATACTTTAGTATCTCTCCATCTACTGTTTGAACCCAGTTAAGATGTCTGTCACCTCCAGCTTTAGCAATAAAAGTACTACCGTCTGCTTGAGTAAACTCTCTTGTTTTATTAAATGCAGGAGCAGCAAAAGAATATGTAAAGATAAATAAAAGAACTATTAACAATTTCATAACAAATCCTTATTTTATATTTAAAGTCATACTTGAACCTCGTTTTGAGATATCAGTTATGATACCATTGAATTCACTTACATTTGGAAAATAAAACAGAGCTTTTTCATTTCCAGGTGATTGAGAGATTATATCTATAACTGCGTTGTCAGCTTCGACTAAATCTACACCCTTATCACTTGTATTACTATTTACAGTATTAAAATGTATATTAGCTGATACTAATTTCTTTTTATTTATATGCCAAATAGTCATACCACCATTAAAATTTCCATCTAAACTATATAGACCCCTATCATAGCCACTATTATTTCTATTTTCTAATAAATAATATTCATCATCATTAATTGAAATTTTTATAACATTATAGTTAGGCGATGATGTTTCATATAAAGATTCACTACCACTACCTTCAATAGGCTCTACCCAGCCTAAATAGACCTTAGTCCAAGCAGTAAAATGCACAGGTGTATTTCCTGGGTATTCTTGAAAATCAACTGTAGCCCATACACCCCCACCCATTACACCAAAATTACCAATACCACCTTTTGAACTTGATGTATTATATAAATCTGGTACCAAAAACACTGAATGTGCAATTTCATGTACAATTATACCAATAGTCGCATCATGAGCATTGTGTATATCATGTTTTTCACCAAATACTGCATAATTACCCCCGCTTAAACAGCCAAGTAAGCTTACCCCATCAATAGTTGGAGATAAGCTTGAGATGGAACATGACTGATGACCCCAAGTTCCATTTTTTACATGTATGCCCTCATAAGAATCTTCATATCCAGCAATAACAAAGGTTAAAGCCAACTCATCTGAAGTAATAAAACCATTTGCATTATTATCATAATTTGAAAAATCTATAACCGAATCTAAACTCTCTAAARCATCTTTTAAATCTTGATGTATTATAATAGAGTAAAAGGGGCTGTTTATGTCTAAGTCTGGATGTTTTTTATTTAAAGTTATAGATATTATTCCATCATTTACTATACCACTACTCTCTTTTGCCTTAATGAATTCAAACTTAGAGTTACTTACCTCTTTGTAATAATGGTTTAATTCATGTTCGTTGAACCCAAATAACTTCGAACTCCATACACTATCACTTGAAGTAATTGCTATATTATTATAACTCACTAAAATTCCAAGCATAGGTATAGAAGATTTTTGATGTGGCACGAGAGCTACATTTGTATATATATCAGTTTCAGCATTAATACCAATAGAATCTATATAACTTATAGCTGCACTTACACTAAGCTTATTATCAGTGATGTCTTTAATTACTATACTTGCCTGTGTAAAATCAGACTGCCCATCTGTAGCAAAATAAAGACCAACGTCAGTTTTATTGGCAAGTATAGTAGCATCATTGCTAAGCTCTGTATTTAAAGCTCCATTAATCACAGCCTGTATAAAAATCGACCTATCAATCTTAGTACTATCTAATTCATTTATCCAATAATTTAGTCCTTTATTATCTGGACTTCGATTAAATAAATTTATATATACAGAAGCAACAAAAGATAAGCTAGAAGTTGAACTAGGATAAAGAATCTGTGTCTCAGTTTGATCAAAAAAACTTTTAGCAATAGCCTCTAAATTTAAACCAGAYTCATTAACCCAGTAACTAAGACCAGATGAATCAGGTGCCCTGTTAAATGTTGCTACATAAAGCTTTGTTACATTCTCGTTGGTGGGGACTGTTGCACTTAAGTTAAGTATRAAAAATAAAATAATTATCAGAACTTTCATAAATACCCTCCATCAAATCCACACAATTATAATCCTAATATCTTAATAATAAGAATAAAAATTAAAACTAATTCTTAGACCTAATATAGAACATATTTCTCATAAAAGCTAAATAAAAGGTTTAAAAAGATATAATTCCATCCTCTTAAAAGATGTCAGGGTAGCTCAGCTGGTTAGAGCACTGGTCTCATAAGCCGGGGGTCGGGGGTTCAAGTCCCCCCTCTGACACCATTTTTTAAGATTCCGGATTAGCTCAGCGGTAGAGTAGGTGACTGTTAATCACTTGGTCGCTGGTTCGAATCCAGCATCCGGAGCCATCTTTTAACCCCTAAAATACGAACTTTCAAGCACTTTTTAGAAACACTTTAAGTTTCAAATAAAACTACTTTAGTAACCTATTAGTAACCATATTTCAAACTATCATATGTAAATTACAAAATTCTTTTTTAGTTTTCCAAAATTAGCACTTTTAAAACACAAAAAAATCGTTTTTTCAAACGACCTTAATTAACCTTTTTTAAATTTTCTAAAATTGTATTATACTTCCATCACATACCACCAACAATATCAGCTTCTAAAAATTTACCTTTTAAGAAATTGGGGTCAGCTACAGAAGTTCAACTTGAAATACCATCGACTGATAAAGGCTCTTTTATACTTCAAGTTATCATCTTATTCATAAATCTTAAAATGTTCTTTTTTGATTGAATATTTATTCAAGCTTCTTTATCAATAAAAGCTCCACTTTCTCAAAAGTTTCAGTTCTTTATATCAATATTTTTTACACTTAAATCTAGTCATGGGATAGTTAGTGTATTACTTTGCAGTTCTCTTATAATTCTATTTGTTATCTCTTTTGGTATTAAATCAAACCCACTCTTTTTAAGAAACTCTAAAACTTTTTTCTGTTTCTCTTGTTCTTCAGATTCCATTTCTAAAAGTTCTTTCATTTGGGTTTTATGATTTTTTAAAACTCATGTTTTCATTATTCAAGCTTGAACTTCTATATTTTTAAATTTAGCTTTTATCTTCTCTATATGAAGTTGTAAATCATTAGGGGAGTCTACACTTGCAAAACTTAATATATCGGCTTGTGATAGTTGCATATCTGATTTTATGCCCATTGTTTCGTAATGCTCATCAAGTCAACTAAAAATATCTTGTGAGAAATTAGATATAGCACTTTTAATTATTTCTTTTAAATCTTTTTTTCATTCATTTTGCTTGATTTGGTTTATAAATTTATTGAAAGGGTTATATAACCCTTGGAGAACAGCGAAGCTGTTCTGTATACCTGTTAGTTTATTAATACTAGCTTCATTAATATCTGTAAGAGCTTGTTTATCAATTTTTTCTGTAAAAGCATATTCACTTCAAACAAGGCTCATTTTAGAAGTTGGTGTATCTGAGTTTAAATCAACTTTCATAAGTCATTCAGAGTCATTTTCTATGGAACTTATAATTTCATTATTAGCTGAATTAATAGAGTGAGTTACATTTTCAAATGGTTTTAATATATTCTCAAAGCTAGGGTCTAAATCTATTAATATATTTCTAAATTCAACATACTTAGGATTATTTATATCGGCTCATCATAAGTCTTTAATGATTGATTTTAGTACTCATGGTTCTTTCAAGAGATTTAATATGTCTTGTAATATAGCTTCTTTTTGTTCAGGTGTTTGAGCTAATTCCAAAGCTTCAAAGTTTTGGGCTATATCAGGATTATTCTTTAAAGTATCAGGAGAGAATACAGATTTAATTTTTGATAGTTTTTGTTCTATTCTTTCTATCTTTATATTTTGTTTTTCGGCTTCTTCATTTTCTGTTTGAAGTGTATCAACTTCTTTTGCACTAGCAATAAAAAGAAGAATTTCATTTTTTGATTTTCAAGCCAATTCTTTTAGAGTTGCTTGGTCTTGCCTTTCAAGAACTTTTCTAAATACTTCTTCTTTATTGTCTGGGAAATCAAGCACATTTAAAACGTCATTGACTTTGACCAAATGCTTATAATTTTTTTCATCTTGTTCAACTTTTTGAATTCTTTCATCGAGTTTTTTAATATACTCAGGGGACTCTTTCAAACTTGGTCACTCATTAATATGTGAACCCATGCTTTCTAATGACATACATTTTTTTTACGAATAAATTGTTTAGGAGTTATTTAAATGTTATCACACTTGTTTGAAAAGTGCAAATAAGGTCTATGTTAATATAGTCCTTACTTGGTTATTTATCTACTTGTAGAGTTTTAGCGAGTTTATCAACTGTTTTTTCTAGTTTATCTAAAGCTTTTGTTTTAGCTATAGCTTTTTGTTCTCTTTTTTCTAATTGCATTATCTTTGCAATCAACTCTTCATCAGTCATTTTTTTGCTATCATTAGCACTAAATAAACTAGTTGTTAAAATTAATAACAGTGTTGAAAAAAGTATTTTTTTCATTTAACTTCCTTTGTTTCTTAAATTTTCAGGTAACTATTCCTGATTGTATTCTAATAAAATAGAATTATTGCTTAAAATAGTCTCATTTCAAGGAATTATTCCAATGTTGTTTTGTAAAATATTAAAATGTAAAGTTGTAACAAAAAGGCAACTTTATGACAAAGAGAGATATCGCTGGTTATTTGGGAATTGACACAAAAACTTTGTATAACTGGGAAAATGATAAACCAAATTTATATAAAACTGTAATGAAAGGTTTAGCTTATGATGAGATTGTTAAATTGACTGCTGAAACCTCTGAAAAAGCTAAAGAATTGAGTGATAAATTTGAAAAATAAATAGTTTACTAATTAGATATTAGAGGAGTGAGAACGACTATACCTTGTGAGTAGAAATAGAGACCGTGGCTCTATGGTAGCAATACAAGACTTTAGGCTTGGATTTTAAAAACGCTTCATAAAACTATCAACAAAAAAAGGGAATTACTCCCTCTAAATTGCATAACTCAAATTCTCCCAATTATCTAGAAAATCTACTCATAAAATATACAAGTCACACTTTGAAGAATAATATAAAGGCATTCCGGTCACTCTAGAAATATACTCTCAATCTCATCTATTAATAGCAAAATACTGATATACATCTACTTGCGTATCACTCTCATCTCAAAACTCAACATCTTCAAATATTTCTCAAATTTCTTTTCACTTTTCAAACTGTTCTTTAGTATACAAATCACTATATAAAGAACAATCTCTTCAAGCCTCTAATTCAAGCTCATAATCTATACTAGTTACAGTATTAAATAAAACCATATCTACATTGCTCGTAATCTCTCTAAATGTTCTTTTCATAATTCTAAAATCATAAATATAAAATAATAGGACAAATAAATCCCACTGATTAAACACAATGCAAATAATGGCTGTCAAATGTAGTATTTTGCCACCTATACTATTTCAAAGCAAAATACAGTTTTTAAAAAAATTGGATAATACTAGTTAATGATTATGTAACTTATGATGACTTTTCAGAAGATAAATATTTTAAAAAAACATTTTATAGTTATTAGTTTTAAGAGGTGGTTTTAGTAAAAAAACACCCTTAAAATTGCTTATTGTAAAATTTCATCAGTTGGTTGATTGACTCTCGCTGATATTCTTCGGGAAAATTTGATGATAGGGATAGTACGAATAAAAGTCATAAAAAGAGTATCAAGCCTAAGCCGATACTCTTTTACTATGTTTACCTTGCACTGTCTGACACCCATATTTAGCTTTAATATCATCCATACTCTTCTGATTTGGATTTCTTCCTCTCATCTCTCCGTAATACCACATTTTCTTCTTAGAAGCCCACTTAAACCCTAAACCTTTTAAAACCTCTTTAATAGCTCTAGTATCTCCTTGTAACCATATCCAAGAACCAACAACCTCTATAATAATATTTTCATAATGTAAAATCTGAGAAATAATCTTTTCTAATTCTAAATCAAACTCACTATCTTCTGAAAAATCTATACCATTTTCTAATATATAGTTATAAACCTCATTAAGCACTTTAAACTCTTCTGTACTTCCTCCAACATCAGGATGAAGTCTTTTAGCTAAATCTTTATATATTTTCTTAGCCTCATTTATTCCCTCTATACCTCGAAACTCATTTTCAATCTCTGCTCTTGTCATAATTAGCCCTTTTCTCAAATATTTTTAAAAATGTTTGTTGACTGCAAGGCAAAACCAAGCGAAAGCTAAAAGCTTTAAAGACAAACATATTCTTTTGGGCTTAATAGCCTTTTGAACTCAGACCGAGAATGAATTAAATTTAGAGAAAAATACTATTTGTATTATTTTTGTGTAGATTTGGATTCGTAAAAATTCTCGTGTCTCAAAAGGGTTTTAAGTTCTAAAAGAACAAGATAATAGATAGTTTACTGATTAGATGTTAGAGGAGTGAGAACGATTATATAGGTTATAGGGAATAGAGACCGTGGCTCTATGGTAGCAATTCAAGACTTTGGCTTGGATTTTAAAATTACTTGATAAAACGAGCAACAAAAAAGGTAGTGTTCAATAATCTGTGTCAGCATCGAGTAATTCCTAAAATTGTATCATAAATTGAGAGCTTTATCTAATCTTCCCTCAAAGTGAATTGCGAGTT